>CAZIUB010000064.1:0-33962 GCA_964542425.1 uncultured Rhodospirillaceae bacterium
TGGCTCAACCGCTGCCGAAGGCTCGCCAAGGATTGGGAGAACCTCAATCGAAAAGCCCTCGCGTTCCTACGCCTCGCATCCATCCGACTCATGCTTCGAAAACTATGCAATCCCGCTTGATGTTTCCGGACAGACTCTAAGCCTCCCCGAGGAAATTCATCCTATATTGGGGACGGCCGGGACCCTCCTGGCCGGTGGTTTTCTTGCTTGGGCCGGAAATTTCGCCCTCCGCCCGTTGGCAATCCCAAAAAATCCATTTATATGAGCGACTTATCCTTGACGGACGCGGCTGCCCTTGGCAGGGTTGGGAATGGCGGGGCGAATCCGCCACCATCGCGCGGGGCATTTGGCAATCACGCCGCATGTTTGGGGGTGCGCGATCAGGGGCGCGGCGACCGGGCGCAAGGTCGCGGCGAAGGGAAGTGCGATGACCAAATCGGAACTGATACTGCGGATCGGGGAACTCAATCCGCATCTCTATCATCGGGACGTAGAGCGCATCGTCACCACCATTTTCGACGAGATCACCGACGCGCTGGCCAAGCGCGAACGCGTCGAGCTGCGCGGATTTGGCGCATTCTCGGTCAAGCTCCGCGAGGCCCGGCGCGGGCGCAATCCGCGCACCGGCGAGACCGTGTCGGTGGATGAAAAGGCCGTGCCTTTTTTCAAGACCGGCAAGGAGTTGCGGGAACGGCTGAACTCTCGGGCGGAAACGCCCGCTTCCAGGTCGGCGGCGAAGGAACCAGGCGCTGCTTGATCAAGAGGGGGCAAGCCCATGGGCGAAACTCGCTGATGCGTTGGGGCTGGATCCTCACAATTCCCTTGACCGTGCTCCTGGTCGTTTTCGCGGTGATGAATCGCACGCCCGTGCGCGTGGAATTGTGGCCCTGGCCGTGGGACGCGGAAATGCCGTTGTTTCTGCTGGTCGGGACCGCGGCGCTGGTGGGTTTTGCAATCGGCGCCCTGGCGATGTGGATCAGCGGCACGCGCCGGCGCCGGAAACTTCGCGAGCTCGATCGACTGGCGGCCGAAAGCGCCAGGAGGGAAAAGGGGACGCTACCCTTTTCTCGCCTGCCGTAGCCTCTGAGGGAAAAGGGTAGGGAAAAGGGTAGCGTCCCCTTTTCCTACGAGGGGCCACGCCCGTCCGCGAGTGTCGCGCACGGGCGCGAGTGGCATTTGGGCCCGGAAGGCGGGCCCGCGGAGTTTTCATGTTCGAGCGTCTATCCGAACGGCTGAGCAATGTCTTCGAACGATTGACCCGGCTGAGCCGAAAAGGGGACGCTACCCTTTTCTCGCCTGCCGTAGCCCCTGAGGGAAAAGGGTAGGGAAAAGGGTAGGGAAAAGGGTAGCGTCCCCTTTTTCCGCTTCCCCCGGCAATGGCCCGCGGCTCTCGGGCCCGGCTTGACAGGTTCCGGGCCGGAAACTAGTTTCCGGCCCGCCTAGCAAAGAGAATGGCTTTCCGGCCCCGAGGGGCCACGCCCGTCCGCGAGTGTCGCGCACGGGCGCGAGTCGCATTTGGGCCCGGAAGGCGGGCCCGCGGAGTTTTCATGTTCGAGCGTCTATCTGATCGGCTGAGCAATGTCTTCGAACGATTGACCCGGCTGGGTGCGCTCAGCCAAGCCGATGTCGATGAGGCCATGCGCGAAGTGCGCGTGGCCCTCCTCGAGGCCGACGTGGCCCTGCCCGTGGTCAAGGACTTCGTCGATCGCATGCGCCAGGGAGCGATCGGCGAAAGCGTGGTCAAGTCGGTCACCCCCGGTCAGATGGTGATCAAGCTCGCCCATGACGCGCTGGTCGCCATGCTCTCTCCCGGCGAGGGCCAGTCCCCCGGCCTCGATCTCAATGCACCGGCCCCGGTGCCGGTGCTGATGCTTGGCCTGCAGGGTTCCGGCAAGACCACGAGTACGGCCAAGATCGCATTTCGCTTGGCCGCGCAGCGGGGCAAGAAGGTACTGATGGCCTCGCTCGACACCAAGCGCCCGGCGGCGCAACGACAGCTGGCGGTCCTGGGCGAGCAGATCGGCGTGGCGACACTTTCGGTGGTGCCCGGCGAACCGCCAATCGCGATCGCCAGGCGCGCGTTGCAAAGCGCCCGCCTCGAAGGCTATGACGTCGTTCTGCTCGATACCGCCGGGCGCCTCGCCATCGATACCGAGCTGATGGCCGAAGTCGCGGCGATTCACGCCGCCATCAAGCCGCATGAAACCCTGCTGGTGGCCGATGCCATGACCGGCCAGGACGCCGTCACATTGGCCAAGGCATTCAAGGATTGCGTGGCGTTGACCGGCATCGTGCTGACCCGCATCGACGGCGACGCGCGCGGTGGTGCCGCACTTTCCATGCGCGCCGTCACCGGCTGCCCGATCAAGCTCCTTGGCGTGGGCGAGAAGATGGACGCGCTCGAGGATTTCCACGCCGAGCGCATTGCCGGGCGAATTCTCGGCATGGGCGACATCGTCAGCCTGGTCGAGAAGGCGATCGAAACCACCGAGCAGGAGCAAACCGAGAAGCTCGCCCGCAAGATACAAAAGGGCCAATTCGATCTCGACGACATGGCCGCGCAATTGCGCCAGGTCCTGAAGATGGGCGGCCTGGCCTCGATCGCCGGCATGCTTCCGGGCGTGGCCAAGATGCGCAAGCAGCTCGAAGGCAAGATCGACGACAAGGCAATCCGGCGGGGGATGGCCATCATCTCCGCGATGACCGGAAAGGAGCGCCGCAATCCCGATGTGATCAAGGCCTCGCGCAAGGCGCGCATCGCCAGGGGTGCCGGCGTTCACGTCCAAGAGGTGAACAAGCTCCTCAAGCAGCACATGGAGATGGCGCGGATGATGAAGCAATTGAACAAGCTGGGCCAGAAGGGGTTGATGCGCGGCGGGCTTGGCCAATTGCTGCAGGGCGGGCCGGGTGTCATGGGCGGTGGCATGCCGGGCGGCCCATTGGGCCGCTTCGGTGGATCTGGAGGACAACGATGATCGATCATTTGTCGCTAGGCGTCGCCGACCTCAAGCGCGCGCGAGTATTCTATGACCGGGTCCTGAAGGCGCTGGGCTATCAGCGCGTGCACGATATCGATATCCCCGGCGAGGGCGTTGTCGCTCACGGCTATGGCTGGCAGGGCCAGGCGGTTTTCTGGATCGGCAAGCCGGCAAGGGTGGACCGCGCCCACAACCGCGCCGGTGGAGTTCATGTCGCGTTTCGCGCCAATTCCCGCAAGGCGGTTCGCGCCTTCCATCGCGTGGTCTTGAAGGCCGGTGGCAAGGACAACGGCAAGCCCGGCCTTCGGGCGCATTACCATCCCAATTACTATGGCGCCTTTGCCTTCGATCCCGACGGCAACAAGATCGAGGCGTGTTGCCACCATCCCGAATGACGTGGCACCCGCGAAATCGGGCGCCAACAACCATGATCGTCTCTTGAAAGGAGCAAACCGGAAATGTCGTTGAAGATCAGATTGTCGCGCGGCGGCGCCAAGAAGCGCCCGTTCTATCGCATCGTGGTCGCTGAATCGCGTTTCGCGCGGGACGGGCGCTATGTCGAGAAGCTCGGCACCTACGATCCGATGCTGGGCAAGGACGACCCCAAGCGCGTGGTCCTGAATGTCGATCGGATCAAGCATTGGCTGACGATCGGCGCCTCGCCGACCGACCGATTGGCGCGCGAGCTCTCCAAACTGGGCCTGGTGCCGGCGCCGGTTCGGCGCGACCAGACCAAGCAATCCTTGCCGAGGTCCAAGGCCCAGGAGCGCACCAAGGCGGCGGCCGCGATCGCGGCGAAAGCGGCCGAGGCCTGATCCTTGGGCGCGGGCGCTCCGGAACGATTGGGCAAGAGCGAAAGGCGGCGCATCCTGATGGGTGTCATTCTGGACGCGCATGGCATTCGCGGCGAGGTGAAGGTGAAGTCCTTCGCCGCGATTGCTTCCGATATCGCCGCCTATGGTCCGCTCCAGGACGAATCCGGAAAGCGCCGCTTCGCGCTCGCCCTCAAACGGGGCAAGGGTGCTGCCGCGCGCACGGGTGGAATCGTCATCGCCCGCGTCCAAGGCATCGAGGATCGCGACGCCGCCTTGGCACTGAAGGGCCAGCACCTCTACGTCGATCGCGGTCTCTTGGCGCCGATTGCCGAGAAAGATACCTACTATGCCGCCGATCTCGTCGGACTTCGCGCCCTTGACCGGAGCGGGTGCGATCTAGGGCGGGTCGTGAACCTGGCCGATTACGGCGCCGGCAATGTGCTGGAAGTCGAGGGCGGCCCGAAGGGTCCCTTCGCCATCCCCTTTGCCAACACCTACGTGCCGGTGGTCGATTTGGCGAAGGGCCAAATCGTCATCGATCCGCCGGCGGATTTCTTGGCCGAGCCCGAGGGCCCCGGCGAGGAAAAGTCATGACCGGCGACCGGCCATCACCCGCCTGGCGGGTCCGTATCCTGACTCTGTTCCCGGAAATGTTCCCGG
Organism: uncultured Rhodospirillaceae bacterium; assembly: GCA_964542425.1. Taxonomy (GTDB): domain Bacteria; phylum Pseudomonadota; class Alphaproteobacteria; order Dongiales; family Dongiaceae; genus Dongia_A. The sequence continues at coordinate 4,454 of CAZIUB010000064.1, forward strand.
GACCCTTGGGGACTAGCCTTGCCGGCAAGGCACTTGCCGAGGGCATCTGGTCGCTGGAGAGTGTGGACATTCGCGACTTCACGCGCGATAAACACCGGTCGGTCGACGATACGCCCTTTGGTGGCGGGCCCGGCATGGTGATGCGGGCCGATGTCGTCGACGCGGCGCTGGAATTCGCGACGCGGGACGGGCTGGGCCCGACGATCTACCTGTCGCCGCGCGGAAGGGTCCTGACACAGGATCTGGTCGGTGAGCTGGCGGCGGGTCCAGGCGCCGTGCTGCTCTGCGGTCGCTACGAGGGCTTGGATGAGCGGGTGATCGAGGCCAGGAACCTGCTGGAGGTCAGCCTCGGCGATTTCGTCCTGTCCGGGGGCGAGCCGGCGGCAATGGCACTCGTCGATTCGGTGGTGCGACTATTGCCGGGCGTGATGGGGGCGGTAGAGACACTGGCCGAGGAAAGTTTCGCGGCCGGGCTGCTCGAGTACCCGCATTACACGCGACCCGCGGAGTGGAACGGGCTGAAGGTGCCGGAAGTGTTGTTGAGCGGACATCACGAGCGGATCGGGGCCTGGCGTCTGGCCGAGGCGGAACTAGCCACGCGCTCCCGCCGGCCCGATCTGTGGGCGCAACGGGAATTGAATCGGGCGCGCGAGCGTCGCGACGGTACAGCCAAGAAAGGATGACCACCATGACGACATTGCAGAAATTCGAGAGCGATCTCTTGGCGAAGCTCACCGCCAACAGCAAGATCCCGGAATTCGCGGCCGGCGACACCGTCAAGGTCAACGTCAAGGTGGTCGAGGGCGATCGCGAGCGCGTGCAGGCTTTCGAGGGCGTGGTGATCGCGCGCAAGAACGCCGGCATCAATTCCTCCTTCACCGTGCGCAAGATCTCGTACGGCGAGGGCGTCGAGCGTGTATTCCCGCTTTATTCCCCGCGCCTGGTGTCGATCGAGCTGATACGCCGGGGCGATGTGCGCCGGGCCAAGCTCTATTACCTGCGCGGCCTGCGCGGCAAGGCGGCGCGCATCGCCGAAAAGACCGGTCCGGTGGCCGAGGAATCCGGCGAATGAGAATTGTCGATTATTGCCGCGATTCTTGCTTAGGTGGATCGCGTTTTTCGGGTGTCATGCCCGGGCTTGAGCCCTCGCGCATCCCTCGGATCGCCGGATTACCCCCGGACTTGGGTCCCTAGGGCCGGCGATGACGACCGAGAGTGGAATGTCAACCTGAGTCAGACTTGATCTGGGACAAGACGGCCAGACACGCCATGGCGAAACCGAGAACATTGTTCGACAAGATCTGGGACGCTCACCTGGTGCATCGCCAGGATGACGGCACCTGCCTCATTTACATCGATCGCCACCTCGTGCACGAGGTGACCTCGCCCCAGGCCTTCGAGGGTCTGCGGGCTAGCGCGAGGCCGGTCCACCGGCCCCAGGCCACGCTGGCGGTGGCCGACCACAACGTGCCCACCACCGAGCGCTCCAAGGGCATCGCCGAGGAGGAAAGCCGAATCCAGGTGGAGACGCTGGAGTCGAATTGCCGAGAATTCAGCATACTCTATTTCTCGATGTCGGACCAGCGCCAGGGCATCGTGCACATCATTGGTCCCGAGCAGGGCTTCACCCAGCCCGGCATGACCATCGTGTGCGGCGATTCGCACACCTCGACCCATGGCGCGTTCGGGGCGCTGGCCTTTGGCATCGGCACTTCCGAAGTCGAGCATGTGCTGGCGACCCAGACCCTGATCCAGAATCCGGCCAGGAACATGCGCGTCACCATCGAGGGCATGCCGGGGCTGGGCGTCACCGCGAAGGACTTGATCCTGGCCGTCATCGGCCGGGTTGGGACCGCTGGGGGCACCGGGCACGTCATCGAATATGCCGGCCAGGCGATCCGCGCGCTTTCCATGGAAGGGCGGATGACGATCTGCAACATGTCGATCGAAGCGGGCGCGCGCGCCGGCCTGATCGCGCCCGACGAAACCACCTTTGCCTATCTCAAGGGCCGGCCGATGGCGCCCAAGGCCGGCGCCTGGGAGATTGCGATTGCCTTTTGGCGCACCCTGCCATCGGATGAAGGCGCCAAATATGACCGCGAGATCGTTCTCAAGGCGGCCGAAATCGCCCCCCAGGTGACCTGGGGCACCTCGCCCGAGGATGTGCTGCCGATCACCGGCGAGGTTCCCGATCCGGCTAGTTGCGCCGACCCGAACAAGCGCAAGTCGATGCAGCGCTCGCTCGAATACATGGGCCTGAAACCGGGGACCCGGCTCGCCGATCTTGCGATCGACCGCGTCTTCATCGGTTCGTGCACCAATGGAAGGATCGAGGATCTGCGCGAGGTTGCGGCCCTGGTCAAGGGCAGGCGCGTAGCCAAGGGCGTTCATGCCATGGTCGTTCCGGGATCGGGCCTGGTCAAGGCGCAGGCCGAGGAGGAGGGGCTGGATCGCATCCTGATCGAGGCCGGTTTCGATTGGCGCGAGCCCGGCTGCTCCATGTGCCTGGCGATGAATCCCGACAAGCTGGAGCCGGGCGAGCGTTGCGCCTCGACCTCGAACCGCAATTTCGAGGGCCGCCAGGGGCGGGGCGGGCGCACGCATCTTCTCTCCCCGGCCATGGCGGCGGCGGCGGCCATCGCCGGAAAGCTCGCCGACGTACGGGATTTCGGCTGAACGCGCGGAATGTCGGTTGCGGAACACTAGCAGGTCTCGCCGCCTATCTCCCATCCGCCGGCAATGTTGCGTCGTGCTCCCGCGCCATCCTCCGAAATCCGGGTCGCGGCCTATTTTCGACCTGGATGGATTGTTTGTCGGCATCGAAATGGCTACAAGAGTCCCGGTTGCTCCAATTTTCCCGGCCGCGAACGCTTAATGGGTCAATAAGACTTAGCACCCAGAATCGACATTATAGGCCAGGAATCCGTGTGCCATCGCCGCCGATGCCACAGCCGGGGCAAATATGGTAAGCAATGACACGCTGCATTCTCATTCATCGCCCCGGCGGAATGATCGGCCCAAAGGAAAATGTCATGCCGGATATTGCTCGGCGACGGCGATCAAGATCGGGGCTCGACCCCATTGATTGCCGGCCGGCCGGCGCAGGTGCCCTAGCGCGTGAGTGAACCCGATGCAGGATAATTTGTGGGACGAAGAGCGCCGACTGCGCCGGATCATCAACCTCGTTTCCGTTGCCGTCGCAATTCTGATCGCGGTCGTGGTTCCGCTCAACTTCATCCAGAGGGAGTACTGGGTTTTCCGCGACCACGCGGTCGTTGAGTCCCAACGCATCGGGCGCATCGTTGGCGGCTTCGCCATCGATCAGGGCAATAGCTGGCGGTTTCAAATGAAGGGTATCGAAACGCTGGTCCTGGACGAATGGGCCTATGACGAGCGCTGGGAGCGGATAAGGCTTTGGCAGGTCCGCGACGCCAATGGCAACACGATCCTACAGCTTGGCCAGGAGCCGGATTGGCCCAGACTTGTTCACGTCGAGCCGATCGTCGTTTTCGGGCGCGCCCTGGCCACGATCGAGGTTCGCTACGATCTATCGAATCTCGGTTTGAAAAGCCTTGCGGTAGCGATTGGGGCCTTTGGCGCCGCCGCGCTCATCCTGCTGGCCGGTCGCCATATTCCCTTGCGCGCCTTGCGAACCACGTTCGGCCGCCTGGCCAAGTCGGAGCAGGAATTGCGCCTTCGGATCGCCGAGCTGGAGCAGACAAGGGCGGATCTCGAGCGCCACGAGCGGGAACTAGTCGCGTCCGGCCAACAGCTTTCCGAGGCGCTCGATGCCGCCGCGACCGCCAATGCCGCCAAGTCGCGGTTCCTTGCCAGCATGAGCCATGAATTGCGCACGCCCTTGAACGTCATCATCGGCTTTTCCGATCTGATCAATAGCCAGTCGCTGGGCCCGATCGGTGTGCAAAAATACGCCGAATATGCCCAGGACATTCACGACAGCGGTCAACTTCTGTTGTCGCTCATCAACGATATTCTTGATTTCGCGAAGATCGAATCCGGGTCGCTGAAGCTGCACGAGGAAATCGTGGACCCGTCGACGATCGCGGCGGATGCGCTGCGGATCATTGCGCCGCTGGCGGCAAGTGCCGGTGTGTCCTTGCACAACGAATTGCCGGCGCTGCCCCATCTGCGCGCCGACGAACGCCGGTTCAAGCAGGTGCTGCTCAATCTTTTCTCCAACGCGGTCAAGTTCACGCCCGCCGGCGGCAGCGTTCGGATCGCGGGTGTCGGGCCCGATTCCGACGGAAACGTGCTGCTCACCGTCAGTGACACCGGCATTGGGATCGCGGCTAACGACATTGAAAAGGCTCTGGCGCCCTTCGCCCAGATCGATTCCGGTCCGACGCGGCGTCACGCGGGCACCGGCCTTGGTTTGCCCATCGCCAAGGAATTGATGGAAATGCATGATGGCAAACTTCAGCTGACTAGCGTGGTCAATGCCGGCACCACGGTAACCTTGACCTTTCCCAAGTCGCGTGTCGTCGAACCTGTCGCGACCTGAAATTAGGTTCTTGTCGCCAAGCGCTTGCTCCATTTAACTGTCCATGACATAAGACGCCCGATTTTGGCCAAGGCGCGGGCCCCAAAGGGGCATCGCGTAGCCGCGACAGGGATCGATTGGCATGAAAAAATTCACGCAACTGACAGGCGTCGCCGCCCCCTTGCCGATGATGAATGTCGACACCGACATGATCATCCCCAAGCAATTCCTTAAGACCATCAAGCGCACAGGCCTCGGCAAGAACCTGTTCGACGAGATGCGCTACACACCCGAAGGCAAGGAGATTCCCGATTTCGTGCTCAACCGTCCGCAATACCGCAAGGCCTCGATCCTGGTCGCGGGCAAGAATTTCGGCTGCGGCTCCAGCCGCGAACACGCGCCTTGGGCGCTCCTGGATTTCGGCATCCGCTGCGTCATCGCGCCCACGTTTGCCGACATCTTCTACAACAATTGCTTCAAGAACGGCATCCTGCCGATCCAGTTGCCCAAGGCGGATGTGGACAAGCTGATGGACGATGCCGAGCGCGGTGCCAATGCCATTGTCTCCATCGATCTCGAGAAGCAGGAAATCCGGGGGCCCGATGGCGGCTGCATCAAGTTCGAGATCGATTCCTTCCGCAAGCATTGCCTGCTGAACGGCCTGGACGATATCGCCCTCACGCTGGAAAAGGCGCCCGCGATCGAAGCCTACGAATTGAAGGCCAAGCTCGGACAGCCCTGGTTGTGGTAGGCGCGGCGAACCGAGTGAAAACAATGCCGGCAATGAGAGCCAACAAGAAACTCCTGATCCTGGCCGGCGACGGCATCGGCCCCGAAGTGATGGCCGAAGTGAAACGCGTGCTCGCCTGGTTCGAGCGCGGCCCGGCGCTCAAATTCGAGACCGAGGACGCGCTCGTCGGCGGCTGCTCGATCGATGCAAATGGCACGCCCTTGACCGACGCCACCATGGCCAAGGCGATGGCGGCCGACGCGGTGCTCTTGGGCGCGGTCGGTGGTCCGAAATGGGATCGGCTTCCCTTCGAATTGAAGCCCGAGCGCGGGCTCCTGCGCCTGCGCAAGGAGATGGCGCTGTTCGCCAATCTGCGCCCGGCCCTGGTCTTCGACGCGCTGGCCGAGGCCTCGACCTTGAAGACCCATCTGGTCGAGGGCCTCGACCTCATGATCGTGCGCGAATTGACCGGCGGGGTCTATTTCGGCGAGCCGCGCGGCATCGAGACGCTCCCCAATGGCGAGCGGCGCGCAATCAACACCCAGGTCTACACCACGGGCGAGATCCGGCGTGTGGCTCGCGTCGCCTTCGAGCTCGCGCGCAAGCGCTCGGGCAAATTGTGCTCGGTCGAGAAGGCCAACGTCATGGAATCGGGCGTGCTGTGGCGCGAGGAAGTGACCCGGCTGCACCAGGCCGAGTTCAAGGATGTAGCGCTCACCCACATGTACGCCGACAACTGCGCCATGCAATTGGTGCGCGAGCCCAAGCAATTCGATGTGATCGTGACCGACAATCTGTTCGGCGATCTCTTGAGCGATTGCGCCGCCATGCTGACCGGGTCCTTGGCCATGATGCCCTCGGCCTCCTTGGGGGCGCCCGATGCGACCGGGCGCAGGCAGGCCCTCTACGAGCCGGTGCATGGTTCCGCCCCCGACATCGCCGGCCAGAACAAGGCCAATCCGCTGGCCACCCTCCTCAGCCTCGCCATGATGTTCCGCTATTCCTTCGATTTCGCCCACGAGGCCGACATGCTGGACCAGGCGGCCCGCAATGTGGTCGCCAAGGGCTTTCGCACCGGCGACATCATGGCGCCGGGCTGTGCTCTCGTTTCCACCACCCGCATGGGTGACGAAATCCTGAAAGAACTTGACCGGGTGGCCGCCTAGGATTTCGATTGAGGCGCGATTGATTCAGATCAACCGGAGGCTTGGCTCTTCGGTTATGGTGGTTCTAAACTGCAATGGCCAGGGAGTTGTCCGATGTCCTTCGCCCATATCCTCGTGCCCCTTTTCGGGCTTGAATCCGATCTCGCTTCGTTGCGGGCCGGCCATGTAATCGCCAAGGCCGGCGGCGGCCACGTCCTGGCGCTCCACGCCATCGCCGATCCCCTGAAGACGACGCCGCTCATGGTCGATGTCGGCGTGGCTATCGCCGAGGTGGTGGCGGCGGCCGAGCGCCATGCCGAGAAGCGCCGGGCCGATGCCAGTTCGAGTTTCGATTCCTGGGTCAAGGAAAGTGGCGTCACGCTTTCCAGCCAGCCCGCGCGCCCGGCAATGGTCAGCGCCGAATTTCGCGCCGAAAAGGGCCAGGAAACAGAATTGCTGGCCCGCCATGGAAGGCTCACCGATTTGATCGTGATCGTGCGCCCCGAGGCCGAGCAGGCGCTGGATCTGGTGGCGATCGCGGTCGAGGACGCGCTGTTCTCCACCGGAAGGCCGGTGTTGCTGGTGCCGGCCAAGGCCAGTGCCGCGCATCTCGAACAGATGCTCTCTGGCGCGCTCATCATCTCCTGGAACGGCACCATCGAATCCTCGCGCGCGATCCATGCCGCCATTCCCTTGCTGCAGCGCCGCCCGCGGGTACGCGTGGTGGCGGTGAAGGAGGGGCCGGACGCGGTGCAATCGGCCGCCGAGCTGACGCATTACCTGGCCTGGCATGGCATCGCCGCCTCGGTCGGCGAGGCCTCGGAGGCGGGCACGATCGCCGAGCGATTGCTGAGTGCGGCGCGCGAGGTCGATGCCGGGTTGCTGGTGATGGGCGCCTATTCGCACTCCCGCCTGCGCCATCTGGTCCTGGGCGGCGTCACCAGCCACATGATCGACGCCGCCAATCTGCCGGTTCTGATGATGCATTGAGCGGGGCTCGGCAAGAATGACGACATTGCGCAAGATCCGGCTGGAACTGGCCCGGACCAAGGAATTTCCCGAAGGGAATGCCCTTTGTGGCTATGAGTTCGTGGCACCCCTGACCCCGGATGGGCATATCGATGCCGATGCTTTCAAATCGGTGAAGCCGCAATGCCGGGTCAATCGCTTCTGGTCGGGCGAAAAGGCGCAAGCGGGCGCGCTCCTCCATCTCGGGCGCGATCGCTGGGTGTTTTCCTACGAGCCCGGATCGGATGACGACGAACCGGCCTTCAAGTTCGATCGCCATGTATTCCGCCCTGGCGAATACGTCTCGATCACCGAACACGACGGGCTGACCCGCCCCTTCAAGGTGGTTTCGGTCAAGTAATTCCAGCGATTTTGGCGCTTTCTTGTCGACAGGCCAAGCAAACCACTGTAAAAATGCGCCTGTCCTCGGAATGTCGGGGAGAGCTTTGGGAAACCGATCCGTGCTTGGCATGACGAAGCTACCCAAGACCACCAAGACCACCGGAAGTAAGACCGGGGGATGCGGCGCGGCCTGACGGAATCGAAGGTTCCAGAATTGTAAGACCGAAGGCCGCTAGGGAACGCGGCCTTTTCGCTTTTTCGGATGTGAGGGAGTGAGTGACATGGGATATCGGGTGGCGGTGGTGGGCGGCACGGGCAATGTCGGTCGCGCGATGTTGCAGACGCTCGCCGCCAGGGGATTTCCGGTCGATGAATTGGTCGTGCTGGCCTCGCCGCGATCGGCGGGGATGGAGGTCTCCTTCGGCGAGGACCGGATCCTCAAGGTCCAGCGCCTGGATCGGTTCGATTTCAAGGGCATCGACATCGTGCTTTCCTCGCCGGGCGCGAAGGTGTCGGCGGAATTCGCGCCCAAGGCGGTCGGCGCGGGCGCCATCGTGATCGACAACACCTCGTTCTTCCGCATGGATCCCGAGGTGCCGCTCGTGGTGCCGGAGGTCAATCCCGAGGCGATCGCCCAGTACCGGCGCAAGGGCATCATCGCCAACCCGAATTGCTCGACCATCCAGATGGTGGTGGCGTTGAAGCCGCTGCACGACATCGCGCGCATCCGGCGCGTCGTGGTCGCCACCTACCAATCGGTGTCCGGCGCCGGCAAGGAGGCGATGGACGAATTGTTCAACCAGACCCGCGGCATCTACATGAACCAGCCGGCGGCGAAGGAGCGCTTCACCAAGCAGATCGCCTTCAATTGCATTCCCCATATCGACGCCTTCATGGAGGACGGGCAGACCAAGGAGGAATGGAAGATGATGGTCGAGACCAAGAAGATCCTGGACCCGACGATCAAGCTCAGCGCCACTTGCGTGCGCGTGCCGGTCTTCATCAGCCATTCCGAGGCCATCAACATCGAGTTCGAGCGCCCGATCACCGCCGAGGAGGCACGCTCGGCCTTGCGCGCGGCACCCGGAATTTCGGTCGTCGATCACCGCGCCGATGAAGGCTATGTGACGCCCATCGAAGTGGCCGGCGAGGACAACGTTTTTGTCAGCCGCATCCGCGAGGACCCGACGATCGAGAACGGCCTCTCGATGTGGGTGGTGGGCGACAATCTGCGCAAGGGGGCCGCCTTGAACGCGGTCCAGATCGCCGAGAAGCTGGTGGCCGAGCATCTGCCGGCGAGCCGCGCGGCCTGAGGCGATTTTCCCTCTCCCTCGGGAGAGGGCGCGTGGGCCAAAGCCTCGCGGGCGAGCGGCTTATCTACTCCCCGCCCTTGAGCGCTCGCCTCGCCACGGCAAGCGAGAACCCGGCCCGCGCCATCGCCGCCAGATCGCGATCGCCAGTGCCGAATTTTTTCGAATCTAACTCTTTCTTTCCCGCCTTGCGATAGCACCCCAGGCGCCGCCGCTTGGCGTAGCTCTTGGCCGCCGCGAGATCGGGGTCGCCGAATTCCTCCGTCAGGCGCGTGATCGCCGCCCTGGCGATGTCGGGATCGATGCCCTTGGCCCAAAGGTTGGCCGCGATCCGCTGGCGCGAGGCGCCGCGCCCAATGAGCGCTCTCGCCTTGGCCTCGGCATAGGCGCGATCGGAGAGGACACCCTTGGCCTCGAGCCAGTGGATCGTTTCCTCGATTGCGTCGAGGAGGGCGCCCGGATCGTCGCCATGCGCGCCGGCCGATGCCCGCGCCCGGCGCCTCATCACCTCGATCAGGCGCCGCTTGGTGGACGCGAACCGGTCCAGATGCGTGAGCGCCAATTCCCGCATGTCCTTGGGCAGGAGGCGCTTGGGCGCGCGCCGGGTCTTGATCTCTCTCATGTCCCCATGGTGGACGCCCGCGCGTTTCTTGCCAAGCGCGTTGCATTCGCGCCGGTTTTGGGCGGCCTCGATTGCCGCCAAGGTCGAATTCGGGCATATGCAAGGAAATAAGCCCAGGCATCACCCATGGACATGACGATATTGGCGCCTTCTCCCATCCGCTTTGGCCCGGTCAATTGGGTTGGCCTGGGCACGCTTTATTCCAAGGAGGTGCGCCGATTTCTTGTGGTGGCCACCCAAACCATCCTGGCGCCGATGGTGACCACGCTTCTGTTCCTGGCCATTTTCGTGCTCGCCTTGGGCGGATCGGCGAGCCACGTCGAGGGCGTGCCCTATCCATTGTTCCTGGCGCCCGGCCTGGTGATGATGGCGATCACCCAGAACGCCTTCGCCAACACCTCGTCCTCGCTGTTGATCGCCAAGATCCAGGGCAACATCGTCGATCTCTTGATGCCACCGCTCACACCCTTGGAGCGCCTGGCCGGAATCATACTGGGGGGAATAACCAGGGGCATCGTGGTCGGAATCACCACGGCACTTGCCATGCTGCCCTTCGTCCCGTTCGGGATCGCCCACCCCCTCTACGTCATCTATCACGCGATCTCGGCCAGCCTTCTACTGTCCTTGATCGGCCTCCTGACCGGCATCTGGTCGGAAAAATTCGATCACCTGGCCGGGATCACCAATTTCGTGGTGACGCCCTTGGCCTTCCTGTCGGGAACCTTCTATTCGGCCCAGCGCCTGCCGCCCTTGTGGGAGTGGATCGCGCATCTCAATCCGTTCTTCTACATGATCGACGGATTCCGTTACGGCTTCATCGGCTATTCCGACGGATCGCTGCCGATCGGCCTTCTGGTGATGGCGGGCAGCAATCTGGCACTGTTGTGGCTGGCACTTTGGTGTTTCCGCACCGGCTATCGGCTCAAGAGCTAGGGCGGTATGCCGAGGATGCTTGCCACGCTCAAGGTCCGGCAATTCCGCGGCGCCAATTGGGTGGGCACCGCAAGCCTGATGCGCCGCCAGATGAAAAGCGGGCTGGCCGACATCAATTACACGATCCTGGGTCCGGTCATCTCGAACGCGCTCTATCTGCTGGTGTTCGCCACCGCCGCCGCCACCTTGACCACGCTCGATCCTAAAGCCGTGCTCGCTTTCGTGGCGCCCGGCCTCATCTGTTTCACCATCTCGGAAAGGGCCTATGAAGTCTCCGGCTCCAACCTCATCAACGACAAGCACTATCACGTCCATTTCGACTGGGTGATGGCGCCGCTCTCGCCCCTCGAACTGACATTGTGCTTCGCCGCGACCGCGACCGCGTGCGGCGCCATCGTCGGCATCGCGGTCGCATTCATGACCCTGTACTTTGCTTTCCCCGGAATGCCCCACCCCTGGGCCATCCTGGTGTTCGGGCTGGGCGCCGGCATGTTCCATGGCCTGGTTGGCACGCTGCTTGGACTTTGGGCCGAGAAATGGGACCAGTATTCGGCGCTGCATACCTTCGTCTTGTTGCCGCTGGCCTTTCTGTCGGGTGTCTTCAACCGCGTTTCGGAACTGCCGCAACTCGCCCAAACGCTGATCCATCTCAATCCGATTTTCTACATGATCGACGGCTTTCGCTATGGCATGACCGGCGAGGCCATGGTCGATCCAGGAAGATCGCTTTTCGTGCTCGCTGCCTCCAACCTTGCATTGGCATTGTGGACCTATCGCTGGTTTGCCAGCGGCAAGCACTTCAAGGCGTGATCCTCTCCGGTTGACTTTGCGTGTAAGGGACCGGATATTCGGCGCTCTTTCGCGTTTGTTCGACAAATGTTCCAGCAGGAATCCCATGACCGGCCAAGACGCCTTGATGCAGACCTATGCCAAGCCTGACCTCGTGTTCGAGCGGGGCGAGGGCGCCTGGATGATCGCTGCCGACGGAGGGCGTTATCTGGATTTCACCAGCGGCATCGCGGTCACCTCCTTTGGCCATTGCCATCCGCGCCTGGTCAAGGCCTTGACCGAGCAGGCTGCCAAGCTCTGGCACACCTCCAATCTGTTTCGCGTGCCGGGCCAGGAATTGCTGGCTAAGCGCCTGGTCGGGGCGAGCTTCGCCGATCGCGTGTTCTTCGCCAATTCCGGGGCCGAGGCGATCGAATGCGGCTTCAAGCTCCTGCGCAAGTACCACGACGATTTCGGCGACCCCAGCCGCTACCGGGTGATCGCCTGCGAAGGCTCGTTCCACGGCCGCACGCTGGCCGCCTTGGCCGCCGCCGGGAACCCCAAATATCTCAAGGGCTATGACCCCATGGTCGAGGGATTCGACCAGGTGCCGTTCGGCAACCTCAACGAATTGCGTCAGAAGATCGGGCCGGAGACCGCTGCCATCCTGGTCGAGCCGGTGCAGGGCGAGGGCGGCTTGCGCGCCGGGCGCGTGGAATTTCTGCAAGGGTTGCGCCAGGTCTGCGACGAATTCGGATTGCTGCTGTTCTTCGACGAAGTGCAATGCGGCATGGGCCGCACCGGCAAATTGTTCGCCCACGAATGGGCGGGCGTGTCGCCGGACATCCTCGCCACCGCCAAGGCGATCGGCGGGGGCTTTCCGCTGGGTGCCTGCCTCGCGACCGAAAAGGTGGCGCGGGCCTTCACCGTTGGCAGCCACGGTACCACCTTCGGCGGCAATCCCCTGGCGATGGCGGTGGGCAACGCGGTCATGGACATCCTGCTCGAGGAAGGGTTCCTTGATAACGTGGTCGCGCGCGGGCGCCAGTTGCAGGAGGGGCTCGAACGGCTCTTGGCCCGCCATCCCGAACTGTTCGAGGAGCATCGCGGCAAGGGGCTGATCCAGGGCCTGAAATGCCGGGTCCCCAATACCGATCTTGTCGATCTGCTGCGGTCGAACGGATTGCTGGCGGTGACCGCCGGGGACAATGTGTTGCGGCTGCTTCCGCCCTTGATCGTCACCGCTTCCGAGATCGATCAGGCCCTGGCGCTCATCGAGCAGGTGGCGGCGCGAAAAAAGGCCGCCTGATCGATGTCGGCACCCGCGATGAAGGGCCGGCATTTCCTCGATCTCGACAAGGTTCCAAAGCCGGACTTACGCCGGATCATCGACGTCTCGCGCCAGTTGAAGGCGGGCACGCATCCCCTGGCGCGCGCGCGTCCATTGGCCGGCCAGGCGCTCGCCATGATTTTCGAGAAGCCCTCGACCCGCACCCGGGTGTCGTTCGAACTGGCGATGAAGCACCTTGGCGGCGAGGCCGTGGTCCTGGAGCGCGAATCCTCGCAGCTCGGACGGGGCGAGAGTGTCGCCGACACGGCGCGCGTGCTGTCGCGCTACGTCCAGTGCATCATGGTGCGCACCAACAAGGAGGAAAAGCTCCTGGAACTGGCCGAGTTCGCCAGTGTGCCGGTGATCAACGGATTGACCGACCGCACGCATCCCGGCCAGTTGATGGCCGACGTGATGACCTTCGAGGAGCATCTGGGACCGATCCAGGGCAAGCGCGTCACCTGGTCTGGCGATGGCAACAACATGGCGACGTCCTGGATTCATGCCGCCGCGCAATTCGATTTCCAGCTTTCCGTCTCCTGCCCGGAACCCCTGATGCCGCCTCCCGATGTCCTCGATTGGGCGCGCCTTGTGGGCGCCAAGGTCGAAATCGTCACCGATCCCACGAAGGCGGCCTTGGGCGCCGATTGCATTGTCACCGATACCTGGGTCTCCATGGGTGATGCCGACACCAGCGATCGCCACAATTTGTTGCGTGCCTTCCAAGTCGATGATTCGCTGATGAAACTGGCCAAGCCGAGGGCCATTTTCATGCATTGCCTGCCCGCCCATCGCGGCGAGGAAGTGACCGCCAGCGTCATCGAGGGCCCGCGATCGGCGGTCTGGGACGAGGCGGAAAACCGCCTGCACGCGCAGCAGGGCATCCTGCTCTGGTGCCTGGGCCTGATCTGACGGGGGATCAAAAGAATGATGGTGGTCCGTCAGTCGATCACATCGCCGTTTCGTGGTGTCCCCGGTTATTCATTGGGTTGGTCCCGGCGACGATTTCGCCAAGCTGGCACGTGTCGCCGGAAAACGGACAGCCGCGCACCGAAGGCCGCGCCTTGCGAGTGTCCTCTGGGGCGATGGTGCCGTCTTGCCGCGCGAACCAGGGATGGGCTTTGCCACGGGACAATTGGTGCTCCGCTGCCCTCGTTCGCGCAACCCTCGTGCCCGGGTCTTTCTCCGAGCCCGTTCCATGCGTGCCTAGTGTCGTGGTTCCAACGCTTGATTCCCAATCAATCCCGTTGGAACCACGACACATGCCATTGAACTTGCTAGTGTTCCGGCCCGACGTTCCGGAAGCGGAACGTCGGTTGCGGAACCTGGCGTGGATTGCCCGATGTTTGGCGCGATTCGAGCGTTCTGAAAGCCGTTGCAATCGACGATCGTTGAAAATACTCTTAGCGACAACATATCGCCAGCCAGGGGGAGACAAATAATGGCCAGGAAAATCATGATGAGCGTGCTCGGCCTAGCCTGCGCAATCTGTTTTACGCAGGGTGCCGCCGCCCAAGACACCATCCGCGTTCTAGCGCCGACCTGGGTCGGATTTGCTCCGGCGCTGGTTGCCGGCGACCTTGGCTATTTCGCGGAAGAAGGGCTGACGGTCGAGTTCAGTTTCGAGGATGACCGCGCCAATGTCCTCGCGGCGATGGAACGCGGGGATATCGAGGTCGACATGCGCACTGTCGGCGAGCATCAGGGCGCGCCCCGGACCGACGAGACGCCGGGGATTATCATCGGTTCGATCGACATCTCGCTCGGGGGCGACGGCGTGATCGCCGACGGCTCCATCGCGAGCGTCGCCGATCTCAAGGGCAAGGTTGTCGCCGTCGAGCCAAATATTCCCGCCCGTCTCTTGTTGCAGATGGAACTGAAGAAGGTAGGACTATCGCTTTCGGATGTGGAACTCCGCGAAATCGCCACCGCGGACACGATCGCGGTGTTCGCCGATACCTCGGTCGCCGCGGTCGGCACCTACGAACCGTTCATGACGCAGTCGCTTCTTGCCGTCGCGGATCGCAAGCCCCATATCCTCATCTCGTCGAAGCTGGAACCCGATCTCATCGTCGACATCATTACCGCTCGTGACGACGACCTCGCCGCCAATCCGGAAAAGTACAAGAAGTTCCTGCGCGGCATCTATCGTGCTGTCGATTTCTTCAAGAAGGACCCAACCAAGTACGCGGAACTCGCCGCTCCCCATTATGGCCTGCAGCCTCAAGACGTCACCGATATCGTCAACGGCTCGCTGGCCTATGTCACCTACGAGGACGCCGTCGCCTTGCTGGGCACCGGTGGCAATACCGGCAAACTGCACATTGCTTTCGACGAGATCATGGAGCTCAATTTGGAGTTCGGCGCGGCCAGCACGAAGCTCGACGCGAGCAAGGAAATCGACAATTCCGTGCTGACGGGACTTTTCGACGGGGCGACCCGCTGATCCGAGCCGACATTGCCTCACTACCCGCCGTCGCTGATGGCTGATTCGAGCCCATGGGAGACCATCAGCACAATCCGGCGGGTACGATCCATTTGGCGACATGCGGCCCAACTTTCGTGGATGCCCGGGAGCGTCTCCTGCATCGCGCTTTTTTCGAAAGTTGGCACCGGCGCCCGCGGCCAAGCCGGTTAGCGTGACGCCCGCGGCAAGGCGACCGCTTTCGAAGGCGACCATCGGCCTGTCGTCCGGTATCGCGTTCTTTGTGCTTTGGGAGATCGCCGGTCGGTCCGGGATAACGTCGCCGCGATTTCTGCCACCGCCGACGCATGTGATCGAGGCGTTCGTCCGAATGTTGGCGGAGCAGGATCTTCTATGGCACGCGGGTGTGTCGACATTGCGGGTCTGGATCGCGTTCCTGATCGCGGCAGTCATGGCGGTTCCCGTCGGGATATTGATGGGCAGCATCCGGATCGTCGGCGCGGCCCTTGAGCCGTTGATCGATTTCATTCGCTATCTTCCGGTGCCGGCACTCGTACCCTTGTCGATCATCTGGTTCGGTGTCGGCGAGGAAACCAAGATATTCCTGCTTTGGCTCGGCACGTTCTTTCAGCTTGTCTTGCTCGTGGCCGATGACGTGCACCGTGTCCCGCACGAGTATCACGAGATCGCGGCCACCTTGGGCGCGCCGCGCTGGCGCCGATTGATCGATGTTTCCCTGCCCGCCATGTCGCCGACGCTGGTGGACAACATGCGCATCAGCCTCGGGTGGTGTTGGACCTATCTCATCAGCGCGGAAATCGTCGCCGCGAACAGCGGCCTTGGCTTCGTCATCTGGCAGGCCAGACGCTATTTCAAGACGCCGGAGGTCATGGCCGGGGTCATCGCCATCGGTATTATCGGGTTGATCACCGACCAGCTGATCCGGGCGCTGCATAAGCGGTGGTTCAGCTATATGTGGCCATGATATGACCATGAACTATCTTCAATTCGATAGGGTCGAAAAGGCATTCCAAGGCCCCGACGGCCCCATCAGGGTCATCGCTCCGTTCAATCTTGCCGTCGAGGAGGGCGAACTCATCGTCTTTCTTGGACCATCGGGATGTGGCAAGACCACCTTGATGCGAATGGTCGGTGGCCTGGAATCCGCGACCGCCGGCGACATCCTTCTCAGGGGAAAGCCGCTCGGCAAGCCGGACCGCCGGCGCGGCATGGTGTTTCAATCCTATTCGTCCTTTCCTTGGTTGACCGTGGCTGAGAACGTTGCCTACGGCATGCGCTACCGGCGCGATCTCCCCGCGGCCGAGAAAAAACGGCGTTGCGAGCACTATCTCGGCATCGTGGGCCTCGATGATTTCGCCGCGTCCTACCCGAACCGCATTTCCGGCGGCATGCGCCAACGGGTCGCGATCGCGCGAACGCTGGCCGCTGGCTCGGAAATCCTGCTCATGGACGAGCCGTTCGGCGCGCTCGATGCGCAGCGGCGCGAGGTCCTGCAGCTTGAGATGCTGAAACTGCAGATGGAGGACAGGCGGGCCATCATCTTCGTGACCCATGACGTGGAGGAGGCGGCGTTCCTGGCCGACCGCGTCGTCGTTCTCACGCGCCGCCCGGCAAGCATCCTGGCCGAGGTCGATGTCAAGACCAGGCTCGGATCGCGGCGGAATCTTGAAACGCGCAACAGCCGCGGGTACTTCGATCTGCGCAACGAATTGCTGGCCTTGGTACGCTCGACGGCCGAGGAGGAGGGAAAGCGTTGAACGGCATCGAGGGAAAGATCGTGCTGGTTACCGGTGCCAGCCGCGGGCTTGGAGAGGCGGTGGCGCGCGCCTTCGTGGGCGCGGGCGGCCAGGTCCATGTACTGTCGGAGGATTCCGAGATCGTCTCCGCCGCCCGCTTCATGGGCGCCCAACCGCATCAAGCCGATATCACCGACAATAGGGCGGTGAGCAAGGCCGTCGCGGCGATCGGACGGATCGATGTGCTGGTGAACAATGCGGGGCTGGAGCGGTTGACGCCGATCGAGGATACGAGTGACGACACGCTTGCAATCTTTCGCCGTATTGTGGACATCAACATCACCGGCACGATGATCGTGACGGCGCATGGGCAAGTGGCGATGAAGGAAGGCGCGTGCATTATCAACACGGCCTCGATCTGGGGCCGTATCGCCGAGCCGCTGTTTGGCGCCTATGTCGCCTCGAAGCACGCGATTATCGGCTTGACCAAGACCTGGGCGAAGGAACTCGGGCCCCGCGGCATTCGCGTCAACGCGGTTTGTCCCGGCTGGGTTCGCACAATTGCCTCGATCCGGTCCGCGCGCGGCTTGGCCGCGCTATCCGGTCTGTCCGAAAGCGCCATCATCGAGGAGGTCGGCGCCGAGCAGGCCTTGCCGGGCGGTCTGATGGAGCCCGACGACATCGTCGGTCCCTATCTCTTTCTGGCGTCCAACCACGCGGCGAACATTACCGGACAGACCATCGGCGTTGATCGTGGTCAGGTGCCGTGGTGAATTCGCCTCGACGCACCGCGCTCGTGACCGGGGGATCCGGCGGCATCGGCCAGGCCATTTGCCGCGCTCTTCAGGGTGATGGCGTACGGGTGTTTTCCCTGGATATCAGGCCCAGTTCGCAAGCGGAAAGCCTGATCGCCGATGTCTCGAATGCTGGGGAAGTCGCCGCAGCCATTCGCCAAATCGCGACCCAAACCGGGCAAATCGACGTGCTGGTCAACAACGCCGGTATCCTGATCGAGGGCGCATTGATGGACATCGGAATCGAGGACGTCGATCGGCTTCTCGCCGTCAATGTACGCGGACCCTTCGTCGTCACCAAAGCGGTCCTCGGATACATGGGCCAGGGCGGCAGGATCATCAACATCGCCTCGGAGCTCGCCTTTCTTGGCCGAGCTCGGACCTCCGCCTATGCCGCCACCAAGGGGGCGATCATATCCATGACCCGGTCATGGGCGCTGGAACTGGCACCCCGTATCTTGGTCAACGCCGTGGCGCCGGGGCCGGTCGATACGCCGCTTCTGGGTCTTGAGCGAATGACGCCGGCGGAGCGGGCGCGTGAGACGGCCAACCCGCTGGGTCGGGTTGGAAAACCGGAGGAAATCGCCTCCGTCGTCGCCTTTCTGGCGTCGCCCAGGTCGAGCTTCGTCACCGGCCAGTGCTATAGCGTCGATGGCGGCGCGGCCTTGCATTGAAGGAGGTAGTGCCATGATCCGAAATCCCGTTAAATGGCCCAATGGCGCCAAGGTCGCCTGCGCCATTACCTTCGACATGGACGCGGACAGTCTGGTTCATCTGGAGCATCCCAAGGATTCATTTCGGCGTCTGTCGACGATGTCGATGTTGCGTTACGGCCCCGAGGTCGGCGTGCCGCGCATCCTCGAGAGCTACCGGAAGTTCGGCCTGACGCAATCCTTCTTTGTTCCCGCCTGGTGCATCGAGAACCATCCCGCGGCGGTCGAGGCGATGGTGAAAGATGGCCACGAAGTGGGCTATCATGGCTATATTCACGAGGCGCCCAACTCCATGGGGCGCGAGGACGAGCGCTATTGGATGCAGCGTTCGATCGCCGTCATCGAAAAGCATACGGGAAAGCGGCCGCGCGGCAACCGCTCGCCGCTCTATAACTATTCCGAGAACACGACCGACCTGCTCATAGAGGAGGGCTTCGTCTACGATTCCTCGCTGATGGGCGACGATGTGCCTTACATCCTCAAGACCGGGAAAGGCGAGATTGTCGAGCTTCCGGCGAATTGGGCAACCGACGATTGGCCGCCCTACGTTCATTCCATCGACTTGAACTATGTCATGCAAGTCATGGCGCCCGACCGCGCCATGGAGATCTTCATGGCGGAATTCGAGGCGATGCGGACCGCCGGTGGCGGGCTTTGGATCGGCATCTGGCATCCGTTCGTCAGCGGGCGCCTGTCGCGGTGGCTGCGGGTCGAGAAGATGATCGAGCATATGCTCGATACCGGCGACGTTTGGTTTGCCACGCTGGAACAGATCGCCGGGCATGTGCTTGCCTGCCGCGGGAATGGCACCTATTCGCCGCGCGTCGACCACCTGCCATATTTCGACAAGCCGGTATCGCCTGGCGTCGCGCCGTCGGCTGGGAAGGGTCGGGGCGGCGCGTCGATGGCTTGATTGTCGCGCCGATCGGAACATGCTCTAAGCGATCATGCGCACGGGTCTGCCGGTCGGCGCTTCCAGCGATTTCATCCAGCCCTTCCAGATCGAGGGGCACGGAATGCGCGGCCGTCTGGTGCGCTTGTCCAGGGTCGCCGACACCATCCTCGGCCAGCACGCCTATCCCGATCCGGTCGCGCGCCTGTTGGCCGAGATGCTGGCGCTCGCGGCCGTCTTGGCCGCGGCACTCAAATACGAGGGCGTCTTCACCCTGCAGGCGACCGGCGACGGGCCGGTCCGCATGCTGGTGGTCGATTTGAGCAGTGAAGGCGCGATGCGTGGCTACGCCCAATTCGATCCCGACAAGCTGGCCAAGGTGGCGCTCGCGGTTGCCAGCCTGCCGCGCCTGATGGGGGCGGGCTATCTTGCCTTCACCGTGGATCAGGGGATGCACAGTGATCGCTACCAGGGCATCGTCGAATTGTCGGGTGGCACGCTGGTTGAATGCGTGCAGTATTACTTCCGGCAGTCCGAGCAATTGCAGGCCGCGCTCAAGGTTGCGGCCGAGTGTCATGCCGATGGCTGGCGGGTGGGTGCCATGATGTTGCAGTGCTTGCCCACCCAAGGATTGGCCGGCGATTCCTCCGATGATGCCTGGCGGCGCGCGCTGGCACTGATGGCCAGTTGCGGTGATCGTGAGTTGCTGGATGCCGATCTGGCGGCTGAGGATTTGTTCTATCGCTTGTTCCACGAAGAGGGCGTGCGCGCCTTCGCCAAGCAGGGAATCGAGGCAAGGTGCCGCTGCTCGTCCGAGCGCGTGACGCTGATGCTGCGCTCCCTCACCCCGGACGAATTGCGCGACCTCAGCGTCCAGGGCCGGATCGTGGTGACCTGCGAATTCTGCAACGGCAAATACGAATTCGCCCTGGAAGATGCGTTGGCGGCGATGCAAGAACCGCCCCACCAGGAGGCGGGATGAACATCGACCGCCGCGCTTGGCTCCTTGGCGCCGCCGCTTGTGCCGTCGCTGGTTGCGAGACGCCGCCATCGCCCCGGACGTACCCGGAATTGTCGTTCTCGCATTTGCCACCGATTCGCCTCGACGTGGCGCGGATCGATGTGGTCGCCGCCTATGTCGCCCCGGGAATGGCACCCCATGTCGACCATCTGTTCCCGAGAATTCCCCGGGACGTTGTGGCGCGCTGGGGGCGCGAGCGGCTGCTGGCGGTGGGGCATTTGGGCGAGGCATTTTTCACCATCAATGATGCCAGCGCCGTCTCGATACCGCTTCCGCGCACAACGGGTCTCACTGGATTGCTGACCCAGGACCAATCCGATCGCTGCGATCTCAGGATCGCGGTCACGCTGGAAGTGTACCGGCCATTGCCGGCGGCCAGCGGCGAAGTGAGGGCCGAGGTCAAGCGCAGCCGCACCATGGCCGAGGATTTGACCTTGAACGAGCGCGAAGCGGCGTGGTTCCAGATGACCGAACAGGCGATGCGCGAACTGGATTCGACACTTGCCGCCGCCATCCGCGACAAGCTGGCGCCCTTCGTGATCGGGTGAGAGCAAATCCCGATGAGCAGGACCGATCGGGATTTGATCAAGCCCCTCGCGGCGCTTGAGTGAGATCGATCCCGGATGCGTCGGCATCCCTGGGATCGCGTATGAAAAGCTTTCGCCGGTCAGGAACTCGACGCCATGGTCGGCGATGGTCGCCCGCGTGATCCAACCGAGAGGATTGTTGGTCCGCAAGCGGCGCTAGAGTGCCTCCGCCAAGGCGAAGTAGGCGCGAAAATCAGGCGACGAGCCTAACCTGTGGCGCACAGTTCCGAAAGTGCCTTGATAAGCCCTAGAACATACGAAAACGCGGCCAGGCTAGTACCGCCGATCAGACACCGGCTCAATGCGGGCGTCCAATTGCCTCTATGGTCTTCCAGGGCCTTGAGGGCATTCCCATGGATTTCCTGTGCCCGCGGATCAATGGGGTCGATGGGGCCAGCCGATTTGAGGCGAGCGATCAACCGTCCGTATTTATTTGCGTAGACTGCCGGCGCGGCGAGCAGGAGTACACCCAGCAGTCCAATCGCATTGATCGCGACATCCATTGTTCGACACCACGACGTCAGGCAGTTTCCTGGCCTTTCGCGCGCGCGGTGGGCAACGCGATATCTTCATTTCGAAGACGCTCAAAGGGGTTGCTCAATACACTCTTGCGCCCGCGCCCCATCACATTGGGATGCAGCGTCATGGCGTCCACGATATGAAAGCGCGAAGGATTGGTCGTGCCAAAGACCACTCCCGCAACCGCTCCACAGCCGGCGGCATACCGGGATATTGTATCCGTATCGGGCATGCCGCCTTGAGCGCCTTCAAGTCGGGAAACAAATGCCTTGTCCCAGCCGGCATTTTTGGCCAATGCCATCTGTGAAAGCCCCGCCACTTTTCGAAGTCGAGCCAACATCAACCCGATCTTTCGCTTCGGTTCGGTCTGCTCCCACAACTCCCGGGCCCTGGGGTGCGACCGGAAGATCTTCTCTTGGACAACGTCGAAATCCAACAGCTTGATGGGCTTGCTCGCATTCTTGGGGCGCTTCGTCTTCATCGATCTCTCCTTAGGGAATCACATGAATGTCGGTTGGCACTTCGCCAAGGGCACTGGCGACCGATAAAATCAGATGGCGCTTCTGCTCCGTCGTATCGCTAGGCAGCCTTCCCACATCGCACACCACGATCTCGTCGGCTTTCCGACCGTCCGTCACCGCCAACACACGGATTCCCGGCGCGCCACTTTCCAGGACGTACACCGTGTAAAAGTGATTCAGCACCCCGATCGGATCTTCGTCGGTCAATCCCGAGTCCCGGACCTCCGCCAACTTCGTGCCGACGTCGACATAGGATTCGGGTGATTCGCCGGCAATCCGGTTGAGTGCATCGTAGGCCTTATCCGTACACTTGATGCTTACCATCCAGATACTCCAACAATATAGCGCAGGTTGATCTAGAAGTCAACCCGCTGTCCGGGGTTCAGGACCTATGAGACATCTGGGTCTCGGCGCTGCGGCAGCGGGCCGGATGCTGTGCTGGTGTGCGATGGTTCCTGGCACCCTCAGGAACTCGACGCCATGGTCGGTGAGGGCAGGCCGAGAATGCCCAGGAACTCGCGCCGGGTCGAGGGATCGGTGCGAAAGGCGCCCAGCATCCGGCTGGTGACCATCGAACTCGCGGTCTTGTGCACGCCGCGCGAGGTCATGCAATGGTGGGAGGCGTCGATCACCACGGCGACACCGCGGGGCTGCAGGATCTCGTTCAGCGTGTTGGCGATCTGGGCGGTCATCTTCTCCTGGATCTGCAATCGCTTGGCGAAGCAATCGAGGACGCGCGCGAGCTTGCTGATGCCGACCACCCGATGGCGCGGCAAATAGGCGATGTGGGCGTGGCCGATGATCGGCGCCAGATGGTGCTCGCAATGGCTCTCGAAGCGCAGGTCCTTGAGCACGATCATCTCGTCATAGCCATGCATCTCCTCGAAGGTGCGCCTGAGGATCGCGTTCGGATCGAGATCGTAGCCGGAAAAATATTCGCGATAGGCCCGCACCACGCGATCGGGCGTGTTCTTCAATCCCTCGCGGTCGGGATCGTCCCCGGCCCAGCGAATGAGAACGCGGACCGCCGCCTCGGCCTCATCCTTGCTGGGCCGGCGAATGCCCCCGCTTGCGCGCTTGGCGGGCCTAGCCTTGCTGCTCTTAGCCACCCCAGTACTCGCCCTCGCCGATGGTCGGTTCAACAATATGACCCCGCCAGTGCGCGCCGGCGGGTACCATCATGCTGTAGCGTGTGCCAACTTTCGTGGAGGCATTGAGGTGCTTCATGGATCACGCATGGTCGAAAGTTGGCACTAGGTCGCCTCGGTTGGTGATTCGCGTCAATGAAGCCGTTTGGATTGATATGGCGAATCCAGCGAGAAGGCCGGCACCTCGACATCGAAGCGTTCGCCCGCGGTGGTTTCCATCTGGTAGGAACCGGCCATGATCCCCGAGGGCGTCGGCAAAGGCGTGCCGCTGGTGTATTCGAATACGTCGCCCGGCTCCAGGATCGGCTGTTCGCCGACGACGCCGGGACCGCGCACTTCCTGCACTCGGCCCAGCGAATCGGTGATGCGCCAGTGCCGGGTCCGCAATTGCACGGTTTCCCCGCCGTGATTCTCGATCCGGATCTGGTACTTCCAGACGAAACGCGAATCCTCCGGCGCCGATTGATCGTCGAGATAGGTCGGCTGCACGCTGACCGTGATGGATCGTGTCGTCTGCTGATACATGATGGTCCGGCCCTTCCCAAGTGCCGTTGCCGGGTCCTTTACGCAAGGAACCATACTAACGGCTTGTCCGGCCGGCGCCTAGTACCCGCCGGGCTATCGCATTTGGCGCATTTTTGGCGATCGAACGAACAAATCGAATCCGGGGAGGGCTAGGCGCGAAAGTTTCGAATCCGGCCGGATTTGCCGGAGCAAGATTGGAATCGGAAATTTCCAAATGCGATAGCCCTGCTAGTATCCGCTGTCGCCGATGGCTGATTCGGGAAAATGGCCTCGGCAGTACACGCCGGCGGGTACCATCCTCTTGTAGTAAGTGCCAACTTTCGTGGAGGCATGGAAGCGCCTCATGGATCACGCATTTTTTTAAAGTTGGCACTTGGCCGACTAACAAGAACGGCGCCGGGGGATTGCCCGGCGCCGTTGGGTCGGGGCAATGGCCCCTAGGCTTGTGCTTGGCTACTGGACGATGATCTCGCCGCGCCGGTTGGCCTGCTCCTTGACCCCGTCCTCGGTCGGGACGGCGTTCTCGGATTCGCCCCTCCAGGCGGTGGTGACGCCATCGGCCGGCACGCCGCCCGCGATCAGCGCGTCGCGGATCGAATTGGCGCGCCGCTCGGAAAGCGCCTCGTTGTATTCATCCGATCCGGAGCGGTCGGTGTGGCCGGTGACCGAAATCGCGGTGCCGCCGCTGGAATTGAAATCGGCGACCACCTGGTTGATGACGGCCTGCGCCGCGTCGTTGATGTTCGACTTGTCGAAATCGAACAGCACCAGATAGACGGCGGGCGAGGGTGCCATCGCCGGCGCCGGTGCCATTTCCAACTCGGCCAGTGCCGCCAGCAATTCGTCGCGGCAGGCCGAGATGTGGTCTTCCTGGAAATTCTCCTCCTGCTGCTCCAGCCAGCAATCGAAGCGGCTCTGCGCGCGCGCGGCCACTTCCGGCTTGTTTTCGCGCGCACCCGCATCCAGTGCCGCGATCAGGCGAACGCGAATGTCGCTGATCTCGGAATACAATTCGTGGGGAAAATCGCGCGTGCCCGGATCCTCGGGCAGGATCATCGCGCCGGCGGCCGAGGCGAGGCCCCGCCGCGCGTAATATCTGGCGTCGCGCCAATCGAACATCTCGTCGGCCTCGAACACGGCAAGGTCGCGATACTCCTTGGTGAGCGCCTGCGTGAACGCGGTTCCCCCGGTCGGCTCCACGCTACGGACGCGATCGATCTTGCTCGTGCACGCCGACACCAGGGCGATCGCCGCAAGCATCCCCAAAACCTTCAGCAGCTTCATTTGAATCTCCTAGAGCTCATGTCCTGTTCTGGCCGGCGGCTTTGATGCAAAAGAAGGCCGCGTCCCCCATTTCGGCGGCGATCGAGCCATGACCGCGACCTACAATCGGAGAAACTATAGGAAAATCCGCGACTCGTGTCAAAAACCGCGATCCGGATCGGATCAGGGCTCGGCGATCGCGGAATTGGGCGCCAATTCGACGATCTCGCCGTCGGGGGCGGCATCGGCCGGATCATGGGAGACCAGCAGTACCGGCAATTCCCGCGTGTGCCGGAAGACGAATTCCCGCATCTGCTGGCGCCGGGCCAGGTCGAGCTTGGCGAAGGGCTCGTCCAGCAGCAGGGCCAAGGGCCCGGCGAGCAGGCAGCGCATGAGCGCCACCCGCCCTCGCTCGCCACCCGAGAGGCCGTCGGGGTCGCGATCGGCGAAGCCACCGAGCCCGGCAACCGCCAGCGCCTCGGCCACGCGGCTTCGGGGCTGGCCTTGCGCCAGGCCAAAGGCCAGATTCTCCCCAACCGAGAGATGCGGGAACAAGAGATCGTCCTGGAACAGGATTCCGATGCGCCGAAGATGGGGTGGAACCTGGTCCAGGGTCCTGCCGTCCAGAAGCACCCGGCCCCGTCCCACGAGCGGGGGCGCCAGCACCCCGGTGATCCAGGCCAAGAGGCTCGACTTGCCGCTGCCCGATGGTCCCATGACGGTCACTGGACGGCCCGGGATGACCCGCAAATCCAGCGGCCGGAATAGGGCCTGGCCGTCCTTGAGGATGGTGGCCCCTTGGATTTCGAGCACGGCCATTAGCTTTCCGTGAATTTTGGAGGGTGCCGTCTTTCCAGCGCGACCCAGGCGAAAAACGCCCAGGCCAGGACCGTGAGCGCGCTGCCATAGACCCCGATCACCCGACGATCGCCCCCGGAACTCAAAGCCACCGCCTCGGTCGCGAGTGTGGCGACCCGCCCGCCGCCAAGCAGGACAGTCGGCAAGTACAACGACAGGCTGACCGCGATTCCAAGCGCGAAGGCAAGGGCAAGTGCGGGGCGAAGGAGCGTCAGGCGCACGCTCCAAAGGCATTTCCATGGGCCCGCGCCAAGGCATAGGGCGATCCGCTCGTAGCGCGGGTCGAGCCGGCGCCAGGGATCGGAGAGGATCAGCAGCACATAGGGGAAGACGAACAGGAAATGCGCCCACAGCACCGGCGCCCAGCCGGCGCGCCAACCCAGGATCAGGAACAGAATCTGGGCCCCCAGCAGAAAGCCGATATCGGGAGTCACCAGGGGCACGAAGATCGCGCCCCAGGACCACGATCGGCCGCGCCGGCCAAGATCGCCTTCGAGGCGCAAATAGCCGATTGCCGCCATGAGCGCGGCCAAGGTAGCGCCCAGCGCCAGGGAAATCGAAGACCAAAGCGGCAGGGCGATCCCCTTCGCCGCTTGGCCCCAACTGGCAAGCGAACAGCATTCGGGCCAGGGATCGGGAAAGCGCCAGGTTTCGGAAAGCGACCACAGGATTAGGCTGGCGAGCGCCATCGCGATGATCGCGGCACCGGCCATGACCGCACCCATGAAGGCCCAGCGCGCGAGCCTGCGCACTCCTTGGGGCAGCGCCCGCGCGCCATCCACCAAGAGGGGCCTGGAAATCCGGGCGAGCCAGCGCCCGAGGACCGACCACAAGGCCCACGCCAATGCCACCAGCGCGATCTGCGCCAGTGCCAAGCACGCCCCCGGCAGGCGCAGTGAAAGATCGGGGTCGCGGCCCAGATCGGTAATCAGACCGGCGAGTGTGGGTGGATTTGATGGCCCGAGCAGGATGGCGAGGTCAACCGCGGAAAGCGCGTAGGCGAGCACGGCGAAGATCGGCCAGCGCATCCTGGAGAGGAGATTGGGCAACACCACCTTGATCCAGGCAGTGCCTAGCTCATAGCCAAGGCCAGTTGCCCCACGCAGGAGTTTCGCCGGGCCGATCTGGTGGAGCGCGCTCAGTGCCGCCAGCGTCAGGAAAGGCGTCTCCTTGAGGATGAGGGCCAGCCCCAGCGAAAAGCCCCAGGGATCGCGCGGCACCGGGAAATCCGGCGGCCTTTCCCAGCCCAGCACCGGCACGATCAGGCGCATTAGCCACCCCGAGGGCGCCAGCACGAAGGCAAATCCAAGTGCCAGTGCGACCGGTGGCACCGCGATCACCGCTTGGAGCATGGCGCGGCCGCTTCTGGCACCCGGGGCCGCGATTTCGCCCCAGGGTGCCAGCCGGGACGCGATCGCCAGCGCCAGCACCAGCGATATCGCGGTCGCCGGCACGCCCGAAATCAGCGTCGTCGCGAATGCGCGCCAGAGGCCGGGCAACGCCAGCGCCTCGCGCCAGGGGCCGAGGCTGAAACCCCGCGAACCCAGTACCGGCAGATGCCCGAAGGAGGGCCCCAGAATGAAGGCCAGTCCCGCCGCGACGGGTGCGACCTGCAGGAGAGCAAAGGCCAGCCCGGCCAGCTTGCGGGCAAACTGGTGAGTACTCACGAGGCGAAAAGCTGCTTCCATTCCCGTTCGATGATCGCGACCCAGCTGGGATGGGGTTCGGGCAGGGGTTCGCCCAATTGTCCGGGTGCCGGCGTCGCGATTCCGCGCGGCAGCGTCTCGAACAATTGTCGCTGGGGGGCGCTCAGCCTTGCCATCGACAGCACGCTGGGATCGCCCCACAAATCGGCGTTCTCCTTGCGCGCCTGGGCTTCGGGCGACAGCAGGAAATCCACGGCGACCATCGCCGCCTCCGGTGCGGTGGCGTTGTAGGGAATGGCGAGGAAATGCGTGTTGCCGATGGTACCCGCGTTCCAGGAGATCGGGCGGATCGTGTCGGGCAGCAATCCTTGCGCAATCGCCGAGGAGGCATCGGCGGGATTGAAGGCGAAATAAAGATCGGTCTCGGAATCGGCCACCAGATTGCGCGCCTCGGCGCTGGTCTTGGGAAAGCCGGCACCCCCTCGCCACAGATCGGGATGCAGCGCTTCGAGATAGGCCCACAGCGTCTCGGTTTGCATGCCGGCATCGGGTCCGGCTTGCGTGAGCAGGCGCGCCGGATCGCTCGCCGTCTCATAGAGCGCCTGCTTCAGGAAAGTGGTGCCCAGGAAATCCGGGGGTGCTGGATAGGTGAAACGCCCCGGGTCGGCCTTCAGCCAGTCGCGCAAGGCCGCCATCGATCGCGGCGGCTCGGCAAGGCGCGCCCGGTCATGAAAAAACACCAGCTGCGCGCGGCCCCAGGGCGCCTCCAATCCCTCGGTCGGGACCGAAAAATCCATGCGCATGGTCGGGCGGTTCAGGGCATCGACCAGCCCCATGTTGGGCAAGGCATCGGTGAAGGGTCCGAACAGCAGCCCGGCCGATTTCAGCGCCGCGAAATTTTCGCCATTGATCCATATGAGATCGACGCTGCCGCCCTCATCCTGGCTGGCCGCCTTCTCGGCGAGGATGCGCGAGACCGCGTCGGCGGTATCGGCGAGCTTCACGTGTATGAGCTCGATGCCAAACCCGCTCCGCAATTGGGCACCGGCCCAGGCGATGTAATCGTTGATCCGCTGGTCCCCACCCCAGGCGTTGAAGCGGATTTCTCCGCCCTTGGCCTTCTCCAGGATCGTCGCCCAAGCGCCGGATTGCGCGCCGGCCTTCCTGATCCAAGGCCAGGCCGCCAGGATTGCGCCGCTCGACAAAAAGCCGCGGCGAGAGAAGATCGACCTGGTCCCCTGGCTTCCGCGATTCATCCATTCACCCGTTCACCGCCAGCTGGCCGAATTTAGGCCGGCTTGGCCTGCCTGCCAATGCGCGGCCCCGACCTAGGGCGGTGGGAACACGATATCTTGATGGCTCTCTTCGGTCCCTCTATAAGGGAACGACTCCATTTCGGGGCGCGCGCGGGTGTAGCTCAGTGGTAGAGCATCGGCTTCCCAAGCCGAGGGTCGCGGGTTCAAATCCCGTCGCCCGCTCCAAAATTCCTTTGTCCAGCCTGGAGACATGGGTAACGGTTTCCCCCTAAGACATGGGTGACAATCCCTTCGGTCCAAGGTTGTGACCCATGTGTCCGGTACAAAACGCCACCCATCTCTCAGGCCGCTTGCTCCGGCGGTCGCGGCTCCGGACAATTGAACCAGGCGAGCCTCGGCGAGCCCTTGACTCGGCCAATAATTTCATTATATTGGAAATATGAAAATGATGGAAGCGATTGCCGCTTTGTCCGCCTTGGCCCAGGTAGGCCGGCTTGGCGTGTTCCGGCTCCTGGTCGAAAGCGGCCCTCGCGGGGTGCCCGCGGGTGCCATCGCCGGGAAACTCGACATGGCCCTTCCCACACTCTCGTTCCATCTCAATCAGCTGCGCCATGCCGGGCTGATCGCTCAGCGCCGCGAGGGACGCTCGCTCATCTACAGCGTGCGCTTCGCAATCATGAACGAGTTGATGGGTTACTTGACCGAGAATTGCTGCGCCGGCAGCAAATGCGCGCCCGATACCAACTTTTCCGACCGCGGATTCAAGTAGCCAGTGCATAATTTAGGGAAAGTCCGGATGGAGTAACCTCTTGGCAAAACAAGGGGTTACAAATGAGAGAATATCGGCGCATCCAGTACGAAGACAGGTGCCAGATTCATGCGCTGTTGAAGGCGG
>CAZIUB010000065.1:0-30064 GCA_964542425.1 uncultured Rhodospirillaceae bacterium
TAGGCCGTGTAGATCGCCCCACCGGTCTCCGCCAAAATCTTGGTGATCGCCGCCGTCAGCGTGGTCTTGCCGTGATCGACATGCCCAATCGTCCCAACATTGCAATGCGGCTTGGTCCGCTGGAATTTCGCCTTCGCCATCTGACTATCCCGTCCTCATGCCGCGCTATTTCTGGAAGCGCGTTTCGTTACGCCCCGCCGCTACCGCCAACACCTCGTCCAAACACCGTCCGCTGGAGCGGCCGCTACGGTTGGAGCGGGTGATGGGAATCGAACCCACGTAGCCAGCTTGGAAGGCTGGAGCTCTACCATTGAGCTACACCCGCCCATATCTCCCGTGCCTGTTCCAATGTGCCGCCTGCCCGATCCTCATCGCTGGTGGAGGGGGTAGGATTCGAACCTACGTAGGCCGAAGCCAACGGGTTTACAGCCCGTCCCCTTTAGCCACTCGGGCACCCCTCCGGGGTCCATCGATTCCGCACCCCGATTCCGCAGCCCGATTCCGCCCTGGGCCGAGGGTGCGGACTTAGGGGTATTCGCTAAGCCCTGTCAACCTTGAAAACACACGAAAAAAACCCTTTCGCGCCGTCCTGGTTTCCGGCACGAAGGGGCATTGGCGAAACACGTTTGTCGCCTAGGATCATAGGGACCCCCATGCCAAAGCGCAAGCCGCCCCGGCCCAAGGCTAAGACCGGGCCAAGCCAGCCGCGAAACCGGCATGAAAATCAACATGTTGCAAGGAATCCGCCGGCCCCATCGGAAGGCGCGCCAGACAAGGCGGCGTCGCGCCGCCATGTCCTGTCGGAAGGCGCGCCGGGCAAGGCGCCACCGCGCCGCCATTTCGAGGCGGGCGGTTCCTATTGGCTTTTTGGCCACCACGCGGTCGCAGCGGCGGTTGCCAACCCGGAAAGACGGGTCCGGCGATTGCTTCGCATGGGCGCCGATACCGGCGCCCCGCCAGCACCGGCGACTGCCCCCCGCCACCCGGGCTGGGAGCCTGTCGATCGCGCGGAAATCGAGCGCCTGCTGCCGCCGGGTGCCGTGCATCAGGGGATGGCCGCGCTAGTGGAGCCGCTGGACGAACTCATCCTCGATGAAATCATCGCGCATGCCGAGGACCGGGACCCGGCGATCATCGTGATCCTGGACCAGGTGACCGACCCCCATAACGTCGGCGCTATTCTGAGATCGGCGGCGGCCTTCGGCGCAATCGGTGTGGTCCTGACCGAGCGCCACGCCGCACCCGAGACCGGCAGCCTCGCCAAATCGGCCTCCGGCGCGCTCGATCTGGTGGCGCTGGTACGGGTCGTCAATTTGGTCCGCGCCATGGAGAGCCTGAAACAGGCGGGATTCTGGATCGCGGGCTTGGCTGCCGACGGGGAACGATCACTGGTCGAGGCCAGGCTTTCGGGCAAGGTCGCGATCGCGCTGGGCGCGGAGGGGGCCGGCCTGCGTCGCCTGACGCGCGAGCATTGCGACCTCCTGGTTCGCTTGCCCACGCCAGGCACCATCGACCAACTCAATGTTTCCAATGCCGCGGCGGTGGCGCTTTATGAATTGACCCGGCGGTAGCAGGCGTATTGTTCCGTCCGCCCGCGCCTCAACTCACCGTCACGACAATGTCGGTATCAACCGCGATGCGCACATTGCCGCTGGCGTAGATGGCGTACCCCGCAAGTGTTGCTAGGTCGGCCGCGCCCCAGCCGTCGGCGAAGAACAGTTGCAACGTATCGTCCTCAACGGTATCGCCCTCGATCACCAACACATTGTCCAGGGAGGCGACCCCGCCCACGTTGAGCACCTGGCAATCGATGTCGAGCACATCGGCCTTATGGAGCGTCAACGCGTTGGCGAAGCCATTGGCGACATCGATCGCTTCGATGCCTGCAATCCGCCCGCGATCGGAGGTGAGCACATTGCCATCAAGATTCCCGAAATCGATACCGTCCGAATAATCCAGGTGCAACGTATCAACATCGCCGCCACCATCGATGCGGAAAAAAGCGTTGTCGCCTACATGGATTTGATCGTTACCCGACCCGCCATTGATCGCGTCCGCCCCGCCGCCGCCATTGATGGTGTCGTCGCCCTGGGCGGCGTTCAGGATCTCCGCTGTGGAAGTACCATTGATCGTGTCCGCGCCCGCAGTGCCAACGGCATCGACTTCCAGTCGGAAATCTCCGCCGTAGATAACATACGAAGCGCCTTCGTTGTAATTATTGCTGAGGCTATTCGGATCGGCGTAAGGCGCCCCCACGATCAGATCGTCGAAGCCGTCGCCATTGATGTCACCGGCGGACGAAACGGACGTGCCGGCAGAGTCATACTTCGCAGCACCATCCAGGCGGAAACCGGTCGTCCCATCTAGGGTCGAGAGATCGATGCTGGGGGCAAAGCCGCCGGCGGAGCCGAACACTATATAAGTTGAGCCCGAACCGCCGATGCCATCGGGATCGGCCAACCATGCGCCCACAATCAAATCGTCGAAGCCGTCGCCGTTCACGTCGCCGGCGGAGGAAACGGAACGCCCGGCCCAGTCGTCTGCCGCAACGCCGTCCAGGCGAAAGCCGTTGCTGCCGTCTAGGGTTGAGAGGTCGAAAGTCGAGTTGCCCGACCAATCCGCCTTCCCGAAAACCACATAGGCCGCGCTTTCTGCCCCGAACGGATCGGGACTCCCAACAATCAAATCGACAAAACCGTCGCCATTCACGTCGCCGGCTGAAGACACGGAATAGCCGGCATTGCCGCCTAGCGTCATGCCATCCAACCGGAAACCGTTACTGCCGTTGAGGGTGGAAAGATCGATGCTGGCGGCAAAACCCGCAGCCGCCCCAAACACGATATAGGCCGCGCCTTCCTGGTAATTATTGCCGAGGCTATTCGGATCGGCGTGAATAGCCCCCACGATCAAATCGTCGAAGCCGTCGCCGTTCACATCACCCGCCGAGGAAACGGAAAAGCCGGCATAATCAGACACGCTCACGCTCAATTTCGCGGCGCCGTCCAGGCGGAAGCCATTGCTGCCGTCGAGGGTGGAAAGATCGAACGTCGAGAGAAAGCCAGCAACTGCACCGAACACGATATAGGCCGCACCTTCGTTGAAATTATTGCCGAGGCTTTCCGGGTCGGCATAACGCGCACCGACGATCAAATCGTCGAAACCGTCGCCGTTCACGTCGCCGGCGAAGGAAACGGACGAGCCAGCTTGGTCGCCCGCCCGCTCGCCGTCCAGGCGGAACCCGCTGGCGCCATTGAGGGTCGAAAGATCGATGGCGCCGTCACCGACGCCGTCATTCAAATCGAGCGTCGCCAGATTGTCGCCGCCGCCGAACACCACATAGGCCGCGCCAGTGCCGCCATTGGCATATCGCGCCCCGACGATCAGATCGTCGATGCCGTCGCCGTTCACGTCGCCGGCAGACGAGACGGAAACGCCGGCGTCGTCACCCGCCACGCCGTCCAGACGGAAGCCATTGCTGCCGTCGAGGGTGGAAAGATCGAACGAAGGGGGAAGGCCAGCAACTGAACCGAACACGATATAGGCCGCGCCCGAAAAGCCGTTCGCATCGATGGCTCCCACGATGAAATCGCCGAAGCCGTCGCCATTCACATCGCCGGCCGAAGAAACGGAAGAGCCGGCATGGTCAAACGCCACGCCGTTCAGCCGGAAACCGCTCTTGCTGTCGAGCGTCGACAAATCCTGCGCTGTCAAGGGGTCTGGGCCAATGGTGACGGCGATGTCCGTGTCGACGGCAATCCGCAAATCGCCACTCGCATAGATATCCCAGGATTCGAGGTCGACTGTTTTGGTTCCCGCGAGGCTCCACCCGTCCGACGTGAACAAGTTCATCGTGTCGCCGGAATCGCCGCTTAACACGAGCACGTTTTGAAGCGTCGGGTCGCCCAAGGCGCCGGCGGTTCGGCAATTCATGTCGAGAACATCGGCCTTGTGCAGCACCAGACGATTGTCGAAGGAATTGGTGAAGTCGATGACCTCGATTCCGGATATCTTGTTGCGATCGGACGAAAAGACCTGGCGGTCGATATCGCCGAAATTCACCGTTCCGTTAAAATCGAATTTCAACGTATCGACGCCACCGCCGCCATCGATGCGGAAGAAGTTGCGGTCGGATACGATGATGGTGTCGTCGCCGGCGCCGGCGTTGATCGCATCCGCCCCGCCGCCGCCGTTGATGGTATCATCGCCCTGCGCGCCGACGAAAATTTCCGCGCCCGAAGTGCCGGTGATCGTATCGGCGCCCGAGCCACCGATCTGGGTCGCCTCCAGGCGGAAATCATTGCCGTAGATGACATAGGCGGCGCCGGAACTGCCGCCGACCAAATCGGCGCCATAGGCGCCGACGATCAGATCGTCGAACCCGTCGCCGTCGATGTCGCCGGCCGACGCCACGGCGCGGCCCAGGCCGTCGGCCCCGACGCCATCCAAGCGAAACCCGGTCGTCCCGTCCAGAGTCGAGAGATCGATGGTCGAGGCGAAACCGCCAGCGGCTCCGAACAGTATGCAGGCGTTGCTGGGCTGGCCGCCGCCGCCATAGGCACCGATGATCAGATCGTCGAAGCCGTCACCATTCAGATCCCCGGCCGAGGAAACGGAACGGCCGGCCTCATCACCAGCCGCCACGCCGTCCAGCCGGAAGCCATTGGTTCCGTCGAGGGTCGAGAGATCGATGGTCGCGGCGAAACCGCCGGCGGCCCCGAAAATCACATAGGCGGCACCCTCGTTGCCCAGCGCATTTGGGTCGGCGTCTTGGGCAGCCACGAGCAGATCGTCGAACCCGTCGCCATTCACATCCCCGGCCGAAGAAACGGCGAACCCCGAGTGGTCACCAGCCGCCACCCCGTCCAGCCGAAAGCCATTGGTTCCATCGAGCGTCGACAAGTCGAAGGTCGAGTTGGCCGACCAGTCCTCTTTTCCGAAGACCACGTAGCTGGCGCCTGAATACACGCCGCCGGGATTGGCATAGGCCGCTCCGACAATGAGATCCCCGAACCCGTCGCCATTCACATCCCCGGCATCGGAAACCCAAACGCCTGAAAGGTCACTGACACCCACGCCGTCGAGCCGGAAGCCGTTGGCTCCGTCAAGCGTCGCCAAATCGAACGTCGGGGTGGTCGACCAGTCCCCTTTCCCGAAGATGACGTAGCTGGCCCCTTCGTTTGAAACAACGAGATTGACGCCATGGGCGCCCACGATCAGATCGTCGAACCCGTCGCCGTTTACGTCGCCGGCGGAGGAGACGGCATTGCCCAAATAGTCAAAAGTCGCCAAGCCATCCAGGCGAAAGCCATTGGTCCCGTCGAGCGCCGCCAAGCTGAAGGTCGAGGGGAAGACGCTGGAGGTTCCGAAGACGACATAGGCCGCGCCCGAACTCGTCCCACCTGGGTCCGCGTGACGGGCGCTGACGAACAGGTCTTCGAACCCGTCGCCGTTCACGTCCCCGGCCGAGGAGACCGCGAAGCCCGCGCTATCGCCCGCCGCCACGCCGTCCAACCGGAAGCCGTCGGTCCCATCGAGTGTTGCCAAGCTGATGGTGGAATTGGGCGTCGCGCCGGGGACAAAACCGAAGACCACATAGGCCGCCCCGGAATTCGATCCGACAATGTCGGCCCCCTGCGCTCCGATGATGAGGTCATCGATCCCGTCGCCATTCCAATCGCCGGCCGAAGAAACCGAGAACCCCGCGTAGTCACCACTCGCCACGCCATCGAGGCGGAAGCCGATGAAACCATCGAGGATGGCCGCGTCCAGCACCGGGCCATCGAGATGGGGGATGGAATCCCGGGGGATCAACACCGTGATGCCTCCGGAACTGAAGACGTCGAAGGTGATGCCGTCAATGACCACCGTGTCGCCGGTCGGATCGAGATTGAAGCCAAGCGTCACCGTGTCGTCGGCATCGCTGATGATCCTCAATGTGCCGGTATCGTTGATCGCATCGACGGTGACGCGATCGAGGTTGAGCCGATTGGCGCCGCCGCCGCTGATATCGATGATCTCCAGCCCGCTCGCGTTCACGCTGTCGCTGACAACCGCGATCTCCGAAAGCGCAGCCAAACCCAGCGATCCCACGATCCCAAAATCGATGCTGAGGTTCGAGCCGGTGAATTGGAGGGTGTCGGTGCCGATGCCGCCGGCCGCCGAGACCAGGCTGCCATCGGGCGCGATCATGAGATCGTCGCCGGCGCCGCCATCCAGGGTATCTTTGCCCGTCCCGGCAACAAGAACGTCATTGCCTCCGCCGCCGAACAAACGATCGTCGCCCCCGGCGCCACTCAGAATGTTGTTGCCGGAATTGCCCACCAGCGTGTTGTCCAAGGCGCTGCCGGTGGCGTTGATGTTTTTCGTTCCCTGCAGGATCACTTGCTCGATCTGGCCGGCCCCGAACGCGGCTGACGCGGTATTCACGCTGATCGTGGCGAAGATCGTGTCGCCGGTGCTTCGGTTCGTGCCCTCGCTCACCCGGTCGCGGCTCGAATCCAGTAATACTTGTCGTTCCCGGCACCACCAAACATCCGGTCGCCGCCGGGGCCGCCTTTCAGCGTGTCGTTGCCCGCTTCGCCCCTCAGAATGTCGTTGCCGAGGCCGCCATTCAGAACATCGTTCCCCTTCCCGCCCCAAAGCGTGTCATTGCCGCCACCACCGATGAGCACGTCATTGCCGGCAAAACCGTAGAGGGTATCGGCGAGAACCCCGCCGACCAGCTTGTTGGCGCCGGAAGTGCCCCTTTTGACCGCCATGGCTCAGCCCTCCTGTCGAGTTCGCGAGGTGTCCCCGAAATCCGAATGTGCTGGCTGGCTCTTCCTGGCCAGTTCAACACAAGGAGCCTATGTTGAAAACAAACCCAATACAATGCGCCGAAACACCCAATAGCATGCATAATGGTGTGAGTACCGTACGGTTCCCAGCCGGTCGACCCGTCTCGGGCGTTTTTCCGCCGCTTGAAAGCTCATTCTCCCAGCGATACGGAATCGCCCTCGCGAATGGTGCCGGGGTTTAGGATCGCGGCATAGGCCCCGGCAATCGTACGATTGGCTTGCTGCACGGTGTGGAGAATGCCGGCGTCCATCGGCAGATCGCCTTGCGGGCGGGTGGTGAGGGCACAGCGCGCGCAATCCTCCGTGACCCGCATGGCGATCGCGCCCACGCGCATCTCGCGCCCCAGCCATTCTTGCTCCAGAAATCCGATTGCGTTCCCGCAATCCACCACCAGATTGGGACGGAATCTGGCGGGTGCGAATTTCCCTTGCGGGTAATGGCGCGCGAAGGCGGCCAGGCTGGCACTGGTCAGGAAATGGCAGGGCGCGGATTCATAGGCCGGCTTGGCCACGGCGCCATCGTTCCTGATCAGGCGAAGCGCGCGCCCGAAACGCTCCGACATGTGCGCGCCCAGCTCGGAATCGTCCGATCGTAGCATCTCGCCGTCCTCGAACTGGATCTCGACCAAGGGCGCGCTGCCGTTCGTCCCGGTTCCATCGAGTCGGCGCGCGCTCCACTTGATGAGGTCCTTCCAAGCCGGGCGCGAGGCATGCGCGATGCTGTTCATTTCCACATCCAGGATGGCGAAATGGCGCTCGAACGCGACACCCGCCTCGGTGAAGGTCAGTTCGGGGCGCCGTTCGCCTTGCAGCGATTGCACCGGATAGGTCCAGAGCTCCGACACCTGCATCTTTTCGCTCATTCGTATGGCCTCATCATGTCAGTTGCCAGACGATGGTTTCGCGCATCGCGCGATCCTCAAGCTCCAGGCTGGTCGGCACGGAATAACGCGCCACCTCGACCAGACCCTCGACCGGCAAATAGGCTCGGCCCGGATCGCCCAGGAGCACGGTGACGCCTTCTCGCGCCAGGCGCCCGAGCCAAGCGGTGACGCGCGCCGCCATCGGCCTTTCGTAGCAGACATCGCCCGCCAGCACGACATCCCATTCCGCCTTGCGACCGATCAGATCGGCTTGCTCGACCAGAACCGTCGCGCCATTCCGCCTCGCATTCAGCGCGATCGAGACCGCCGCCATGGCATCGATCTCCGCCGCCACCACCTGGGCGGCACCGGCAATCGCGGCGCCGATCGCAGCCAGGCCCGCGCCGGCGGCAAAGTCCAGCACGCGCTTGCCCCTCACCCATTCCGGATGATCGAGCACGAAGCGGGTCAGCGCCTGCCCGCCGGGCCAGGCGAAGGCCCAATAGGGCGGCGGCAGATTGAGGCGGTCCAGCGTGGCCTCGGTGGCCTGCCAGATGGGCGTGATCTGGCTGGCAAGATGCAGGCTGATCTCCGGCACCAGGGGTGCCACGCCGATCGCGGTCTGGCGCATGATGAAATCGCGCGCGTCGCTCAGCTCCATGATCGCCCCAGGACGATGCCGGCGAGGATCATCCATCCGATCCAGCGATTGGCGCGGAACTTGGCCAGGCAATCTCGTGCGTCGTCGAGATCGACGCTCCTCGCCTGCCAGAACAAATGCGAGGCCACGGCCAGGAGCGCTCCATACGCGGCCCAGCCGAGCCCGGCCAGCGCAAAACACGACACCAGCAGGCCCAGCATCGCGAGATCGAAGCCCAACAGCCAGCTTTTGGTCGCATTTCCAAGGCGAAGCGCGGTCGAGCGCACGCCAACGCGCGAATCGTCGATCTTGTCCTGATGGGCGTAAATGGTGTCATAGGAAAGGGTCCAGAAGAATCCGGCGAGATAAAGAGCCAAGGGCGGCCAAGCCAAGTTGCCTTGCACCGCCGCCCAGCCCAGGAGCGCTCCCCAATTGAAGGTGAGGCCGAGGAAAGCCTGCGGCCACCAGGTGATGCGTTTCATGAAGGGATAGATCGCGATCAGCGCCAGCGAGGCGATGCCGAGCCAAAGCGCCAGCGCCGGCATCCGCGCGAGCACAAAAAGACCCACCGCCAATTGCAGGCCGAGAAAAACAAAGGCCTGAGTGAGGCCGAGCGCGCCGCTGGCCAGCGGCCTGGTGGCGGTGCGCGCCACCTTGGCATCGATGTCGCGGTCGACGATGTCGTTCACCGTGCAGCCGGCGCCGCGCATGACAATGGCGCCGAGCGCGAACCAGGCCATCAGGCGCAAATCCGGCCAATCGCCTGCCTGTGCGGCCAGGGCCACCGACCACCAGCAGGGAAACAGCAGCAGCCAGGTTCCGATCGGCCTATCGAGCCTGGCCAATCGGCAATAGGGCCGCAATCCCGCCGGCACCATGCGGTCGATCCAGTCGCCGGCTTGAATGTCGGCAGCGCCACCCATAAGGTTCTCATCCCATGCCAACTTTCGAGGAAGCGTGATACGTGAAACGTGGCCAGGCTTCCACGAAAGTCGCGCCGCATGTTACCAATGATAATACCTGCCGGCGGGCTATTTCCGGGGTGAAATTGCCGAATCATCCGACCGCGATGGCAGGTACTAGTGTTGTGGTTCCAACATTCGATTCCCAATTATCGTGTTGGAACCACAACACATGCCATTCCCATTTGCTAGTGTTCCGAGCCGACATGCCGGGAGCGGAATGTCGGTTACGGAACACTAGCCGGGCGCGGCAATCGAGGCAGTGCCAACTTTCGAAGAAGCGTCACCCAAGAAATGCTCCGATGCCACCACCAAAGCTGGTACATGTTGTTTGATGCTGGTACCCGCCGGCGAGTGCCGGCGGGGTCATATTGCCGAAACATCAATCCGCGACGGCGGGTACTAATCCAAAGACCACCATGATCCCTCGCCTTTATTTGCCGGATGATCTTCGCGAGGGTGCCCTCATTGCCGTCGCGCTAGGTCAGGCGCATCACCTGGCCAACGTGCTTCGGCGCGAGATCGGCGATGAACTCCTGGTCTTCAACGGGCGCGACGGCGAATTCTCGGGCCGAATCGCCAGCAGGGCCAAGCGCGAGATCGCCATTCGATTGGATGCGCGGGTTCGAGAACAGACACAATCCCCGGATCTCTGGCTGTGCTTCGCACCGCTGAAAAAGAATGCCATCGATTTCCTGATCGAGAAGGGCACCGAACTCGGTGCCACGCGATTCCAGCCGGTGACGACCGCGCGCACCAACACCGACCGCGTCAACATCGATCGCCTGCGCCAGAACGCGATCGAGGCCGCCGAACAATGCGAATTGCTGGCGGTGCCGGAAATGGCGCCAATCGTTCCCCTCGATCGGCTGATCGGCGAATGGCCCCGGGATCGGCGTCTTCTCTGTTGCGCGGAACAGGGACCCGCCGCCCCCATCGCCGATGTGTTAGCCGGCTTCACGCGCGTTGTTAGCCCACCGCACGGATGGGCGATCTTGTGCGGTCCGGAAGGCGGCTTCGAGGAGGCCGAGCTTGACCGTCTCGCCAATCTGCCGTTTGTTAGCCTGGTCGGGCTGGGACCCAGAATCCTGCGTGCCGACACGGCGGCGCTGATGGCGCTGGCGGTGTTCCAATCGATCCTTGGCGATGGCCGGGCGCGGCCCCCGGATAGATCCGCCAGGGATGACGGAAAGCATGGACGGAAAACTCGATGTCGGCGCCACCAAAATCCCGCGGCGAGTTGATCACCGACAAGCGCCAGCTGGTCGAGTATCTGGAAGCCGGCGGCAAGCCCCGGGATCAATGGCGGATCGGCACCGAGCACGAGAAATTCGTGTTTGACCAGAAGAGCCTGCGCACAATTCCCTATGACGGTCCGAAGGGAATCGGCGCGCTACTCGATGGCATGCAGCGTTTCGGCTGGCTGCCGATCGAGGAGAACGGCAACGTCGTCGCGCTCACCACCGGCGCCTGCAACATCAGCCTGGAGCCCGGCGGCCAGTTCGAGCTTTCCGGCGCGCCCTTGGCTTCGATCCACCAGACTTGCGACGAGGTCGGAACCCATCTCTACCAGGTGAAGGAAGTGGCGGCGGAATTGGGCGTCGGCCTCCTCGGCATGGGCTTCAATCCGAAATGGTCGCGCGAGGAAACGCCCTGGATGCCCAAGGGGCGCTACAAGATCATGCGCGAACAAATGCAAAGGAAGGGCAAGCTCGGCATCGACATGATGACCCGCACCTGCACGGTGCAGGTCAATCTCGACTTCGCCAACGAGGCCGACATGGTCAAGAAGCTGCGAGTGTCGCTGGCGTTGCAGCCGTTGGCAACCGCGCTCTTCGCCGATTCGCCCTTCACCGAGGGCAAGCCCAATGGTTTCCTCAGCTATCGCAGCCATATCTGGACCGACACCGATCCCGATCGCTGCGGCGTTCTGCCCTTCGCCTTTGAATCCGGCATGGGGTTCGAGCGCTACGTCGATTATATGCTCGAAATGCCCATGTATTTCGTGTACCGCGACGGTCGCTATGTCGATGCCAGCGGCCAATCCTTCCGCGACTTCATGAAGGGGTGCCTGCCGGCGCTGCCGGGCGAGATGCCGGGGATGGGCGATTGGGCGGACCATCTGACGACGGCCTTCCCGGAAGTGCGCCTGAAGCGTTTCCTGGAAATGCGCGGCGCCGATGGCGGGCCGTGGGATCGGCTGTGCGCGCTGCCGGCCTTCTGGGTCGGGCTGCTCTATGACGACCAGGCGCTGGACGCCGCGTGGCAATTGGTCAGGAACTGGTCGATCGAGGATCACGAGCAACTGCGCCGCGACGTGCCGCGGCTGGCGCTGAAGACACCGTTCAAGGGACGCGCGTTCGGGGCGCTCGCCGCGGAGGCGTTGGCGATCGCGCGGGCCGGGTTATCGCGCCGGGCTATTGCCGATCGCGCCGGTGGTGACGAAAGCGGGTTCCTCAACGTGTTGCAGGAAATCGTCGACAGCGGTCAAACGCCGGCCGAGCGCAAGCTGGCGCTTTACCACGGCGCCTGGAAGGGCAGCGTCGATCCCATCTTCAGCGAATTCGCCTATTGAGGAAATAGTGGCGCGCGTCAAGGTGAACGATGTCCGCATCAATTATCGCCTGGAGGGCAAGGAGGGCGCGCCGGTTCTTCTGTTCAGCCACTCGCTCGCCACCAGCCACGACATGTGGCGCTACCAGATCGGCGAATTCGCCAGGGATTATCGGGTGCTCGCCTACGACATGCGCGGGCACGGCGATTCCGACGCGCCCGATTTTCCCTACGATTTCGATTTGTTGGCCGATGATGTGGCCGGTCTCATGCGTGCCCTTGATATCGGACGGGCGATTTTCGTCGGGATTTCCATCGGCGGCATGATCGGGCAGGCCCTCGCGCTACGCCACCCTGCCCTGTTTTCCCGCATGGTGCTTTCGAGCACCGCCTGCCGGACCCCGCCGGAGGGGCGAAAATTGTGGGAGGAGCGCCTCGGCCAGGTCAGCCGCGATGGCCTGGAGCCGCAGGTGGGACCCACGCTCGAGCGTTGGCTGTCGGCCGATTTCCGCCACGCCCACCCCGAGGTCGCGGGCTGGGTCGCCGACATGATCCGCTCGACGCCAATTGCCGGCTATGTCGGCTGTGGGCGTGCGATCATGGGCCTCGACCTTGCGTCGCGATTGCCGAGGATCGCGCTGCCGGTCTTGGTGATCGCCGGCGAGAAGGACCCCGGGACGCCGCCCAGCGCCGGCCAAGCAATCGCCGATGGCATTCCAGGCGCCAGGCTCGAAGTGATGGCGAATTGCCTGCACCAGACGCCGATCGAGGCGCCGGGCCGCTTCAACAAATTGCTGCGCGGATTTCTGGAGCGGATTGGGTAAGCCCAACCCTTTGCATCCCTCTCCTGCGCATTTGGGGGAGGGCGGGGTGACGGGGCGCGGCCCGCCCGCGGCATCAGTGCATCGCTCCGGATCCCCATCCACGGCCGCGATGGCGCAGCAATGCTTCCGCCAATTGCTTGCGCTCTTCGGCCGGCATCTTGACCGCGAGGTCGAGCATGGCGCCCTCAGCGGCGTCGATCGCGCCCCGCAACTGTTCGACCATGGGCGCTAGCGCCTGTTCCAGGGCGGGCCGATCCACGGTATCGGCCCTCAGCAACTCGGCGATGCGTTGGCGCGATTCGCGCATTTGGTCGCGCATCTTCTCGCGATCGAAGCCCCGCGCCGCCATTTCATCGTGGAATTTCTGATGAATCTCCGAATTCCGCCCGCCGAGGAACGTCCCCTCCCCGCCATGGCGCATTCCGTGGAATCCGCGGAGCCCGCCTGCGACCATGAACCCGGCCAGGAACAGATTGAGCCCAAACGATACGATTGCGATCGCGATCAGGGCCTTGGCCCATTTGCCGGTGATGGTCATAGCAATTCTCCCATGTAATCGATTTCCGAACCCGTCAGCAGCACAAGCCAATCCGTCTCGGCGGAATCGACCGGGCCGCCCAGCCAAAGACCGAGCGCGAAAGCCCCGGCCGCTCCGGCGAAGGCGAGCCCGAACGCCCATCGCCACAGGGAAGCGGCCGCACCGATATCCCTGGCCCTTCGCGCGCCGGTTTCGGGAATTCGCGACACGCGCGCGATCAGCGCGCCATCGGCCGGAACCGGCGCCAGGACGCGGCGCAGCCCGCCATCGATCTGGTCTTCCTCGTTCATCTTTGTTGCCCTCCACCCTCGTCTAGTACCCGCCGTCATTGACGGCCGATTCGAGCCAAGTGACCCCGGAAGTCACACGCCGGCGGGTACTATCTATTCGGTAGCATGTGCCAACCTTCTTGGAAGCATCGGAGCGCTTCAGGTGGCACGCACTTTAGAAAGTCGGCACTAGGGCCTCGCGC
Organism: uncultured Rhodospirillaceae bacterium; assembly: GCA_964542425.1. Lineage (GTDB taxonomy): Bacteria > Pseudomonadota > Alphaproteobacteria > Dongiales > Dongiaceae > Dongia_A. Next base: position 13,689 of record CAZIUB010000065.1, read on the forward strand.
AGAGCGCGCTTGGCGCGCACCAGCAAGGCCTCGAACGCCTTCAACGATATGTCCATGACCTTGGCCGCCTCGCTGTTCGACAATCCGGTCGTATAGGTCAGCGCCAGGGCGGCGCGTTGGCGCTCAGGCAGAATCGCGATTTCGTGCCCAAGCCGCCGATCCCGTTCCGCCTCGATCATTTGGCCAAGCGCATCGGGCTTGGGATCGGGCGGATCGAAATCCACGGCGATCGCGCCCTCGCCCGCCAGGCGCAGCCGATCCAGGCAGCGATTAACGACGACCCGATAGGCCCAGGTCGAGAACCGCGCGCCCAGCGGCCGGAACCGCCCCGGTTCGGCCCACAGGCGCAAGAAAACATCCTGCACCACGTCCTCGGCCGCGTCGCGCCGCCTGAGCAGGCGAAGCGACAGCGCAAACCAGCGATCGGCGTGGCGATCGACCAGAATTCTGAACGATATCGCATCACCCAGCCCGACGCGGCGCACCAATTCCTCGTCGCCGATCGGCCGATCGGCCTTGGCCGCCGCCATTTTGCCACTCATTGCCGCATGTCCGGCGTTGCTGGTTGCCCAGGCCCATTTCATCGTCGGTTCCGGTCAAGGGCGCCCTTCGTGGACGCCCGTTCCAACGTTGAACGGCCGAGGTCGCGAAACCCTGCGCCGGGATGTCTAGAATTCTTCCATGGTCAGGATGCCGTCGCCGTTCCCGTCCAGCGCGGTGAATATCTCGGTCCCGGATTGCAAGTATTCCGAATAGGAAATGAGGCCATCGCCGTCATAATCGCTGCCCTCGAAAATGCGTGGCCCGGTCAGGCCCAGCGTATCCGAAATCTCGCCCAGCGACAGCGCGAGATCGAAGTCGCGGTCGGCCTGGCCAAAGAAGCTGTTTCGCGCGGCCTCGAAGTCCAGCATGTCCATGGCCGAATCCGCCGATTGCGCGAACGCGGCCCCAGGGGAGATTGCCAAGGAGATGGCCAAGGAGATGGCCAAGAGCAAGAGGGCCAAGGCCAGTTGCGTCAAGCCCAAGGCCACGCCGATCCGGCGCGCTTCTCGCCTCACGCCGGCAACCACAATACCCGCCGTCGCGGACGGCCTATTCGGACAAAATGACCCCGCCGGTAAACGTCGGCGGGTACGTCCGATCGATGGCGTGCGCCAACTTTCGTGGACACATCGGAGCGTTCCATGAATCACGCTTTTTCGAAAGTTGGCGCGGGCCGGCCCATGTCCATGAACTTGCGGCGCCTGGCCTCGCGCAGGCTCGGGCCCGAAACTGCTGCCATGGAATCCAGTGCGCGTCCGATCGCCTCGCCCAGGGAAGCGATCACGGCCTCCTTGCCGCGATGCGCGCCACCCAAGGGCTCGGGCACGATTTCGTCGATGACATTCAATTCCTTGAGATCTTTGGCGGTCAGCTTCAGCGCCTCGGCCGCGTCCTTGGCCTGATCGCCGCTCCGCCACAGGATCGAGGCGCAACCCTCCGGCGAAATCACCGAATAGACCGCATGCTCGAGCATGATGACGTGGTTGGCCGCGGCCAGCGCGATCGCGCCACCGCTCCCCCCTTCCCCGATGATGGCCGAGACCAATGGCACTTCGATCTTGAGACAGACCTCGATCGCGCGCGCGATCGCCTCCGCCTGGCCCCTCGCTTCGGCCTCGACGCCGGGATAGGCGCCGGGCGTATCGACGAGCGTCACCACCGGCAATTGGAACCTTTCGGCAAGTTCCATCAGGCGAATGGCCTTGCGATAGCCCTCGGGCTTGGCCATGCCGAAATTGTGCCGGACCCTCGAGGCGGTGTCGCTGCCCTTTTCGTGGCCGATGATCACCAAAGGCCGGCCGCGGAACCGGCCAATTCCGCCGAGGATCGCCTTGTCGTCGGCGAAGGAGCGGTCGCCGGCCAAGGGCACGTAATCCTCGATCAGCTGGGCCAGGTAATCGGTGAAATGCGGGCGCTCCGGATGGCGCGCGACCAGGGTCTTTTGCCAGGCCGAGAGCTTGCCATAGGTCTGGCGCAGGAGCTTCTCGACCTTCGTTTGAAGCCGCGCCACCTCCTCGGCGATGTTCATGTCGCCGGCGCTGGCGACATGGCGCAACTCGGCGATCTTGCCTTCCAGTTCGGCGATCGGCTTCTCGAACTCAAGGAAGGTGGTCAAGGGATTCGCCCCAATTCACCGCTTCAACCGGCGGCCGCGACTTGGGCGGCCTTGGCCACCAGCACCTCGGCCTGGCGGATCGAGGCAAGATCGATCAGCCTTCCGTCCAGCGCCACCGCGCCCTTGCCCTCGGCCTGGGCCTGGGCCATCGCCTCAAGAATGCGCTTGGCCTTGGTCACCTCGGCCTCGGAGGGGGAACAGATTTCATTGGCGAACGCCACCTGGCTGGGGTGGATCGCCCATTTGCCTTCGCATCCCAGGACCGCCGCCCGATGCCCGCCAGCGCGATAGCCCTCGGCATCGGAAAAATCGCCGAACGGCCCGTCGATCGGGCGCAGGCCGTTGGCCCTGGCCGCCACCACCATGCGCGCCAGCGCATAATGCCACATGTCGCCCCAATGGAGGTCGCGCCCGCCCTGATCGTCCTTGTCGGTCAGGATCGCGTAATGGGGATTGGCGCCACCGATATTGGTCGTGCGCGCCCGCGTCGAGGCGGCGTAATCGGCGACCCCGAAATGCAGGCTCTCATTGCGCCTGGATGCGCAGGCAATCTCGTGCACGTTTTGCATGCCAAGCGCGGTTTCGATGATCAACTCGAAACCGATCCGCTTCTTGCGCGAGGCCGCGGTTTCGCATTGGCTGACCAGCATGTCGACGGCATAGACATCGGCGGCGGTCCCGACCTTTGGAATCATGATCAGGTCCAGCCGCTCGCCCGCCTGTTCGATCACATCGACCACGTCGCGGTACATGAAATGGGTGTCGAGGCCGTTGATCCTGACCGACATCGTCTTGGTGCCCCAATCGATGTCGCGCAAGGCCTGGATCACGTTCTTGCGCGCGCTCGGCTTGTCGTCGGGCGCGACCGCGTCCTCGAGATCGAGGAAGACTACATCGGCCGCCGATTTCGCCGCCTTCTCGAACAATTGCGGCTGGCTGCCAGGTACCGCCAATTCCGAACGGTTGAGGCGCGCTGGCGCCTGCTCGACGATTTTGAAGCTCATCCTTGTCCCTGTTTACGTTTCGTTTTTGCGTTGATGTCTTCGTTAATGGCGGCAGCCCCGCCGACTGTCAATGGGGGCGTCGATCAAACTGGCGGGCGTGACATTAACCTTCCTTTTTCGCGCGGCGCTTGCGCTCGCCGGCCTTTGCCAGGGGATGATGCTGGCGCACCAGTTCCGACAGCCTTCCGGCCGCCACATGGGTGTAGATCTGCGTGGTGCTGATATCGGCGTGGCCCAGCATCTTCTGCAGCGCCCGCAAATCCGCGCCGTGATCCAGAAGATGCGTGGCGAAGGCGTGGCGGATGACATGGGGCGAGGTGCGGTCGGGGTCGATCCCGGCCTTGACCGCGAGCAATTTCAGGATCTGCCCGAAGCGCTGGCGCGTGAGATGGCCGGAAAGCCCGCGCGAGGGAAACAACCAGGAAGATGATTTGGTACCCCGGGTAAGGAACCGATCGCGCACGCCCAGATAGGCCGAGAGCGCCTGGCGTGCCGGCTCGTTGATCGGCACCAGCCGTTCCTTGGCGCCCTTGCCGCGCACCATCAGGAAGGGTTGATCGCGCAAGGCCGCCGACAGCGGCAGCCCAACCAGCTCCGAGACGCGCAAGCCCGAGGCGTAGAGCAATTCGAGGAGCGCGGTCAGGCGCAGGCGCTCGCTCTCCGGCCCCGAATTCGCCGCCTCGATCAGGTGCGTCATCTCGGCCTCGCTGAGGACCTTCGGCAGCCTCTTTTCCAGTCGTGGGCCATCGAGCCCGGCGCTGGGATCGTCGGCGCGATGACCTTCGGCCGCCAGAAACCGGAAGTATTGCCGGATCGCGCTCAAGCGTCTTGCGCTGGTGGATGGGCGCAGCCTGGCGCTGGTCATCCGCGCCATGTAGGCGCGCAAGTCCTCGGCATTCGCCGTGGCGAAATCGCGACCGCGCGCATTGATCCGCCGCGCGGCGTCGGCAAGATCGCGACCATAGGCGGCACTGGTATTGGGCGCCACATTGCGCTCCGCGATCAGCATTTCCAGGAATGACTCCAGATGCCTGATCGCCGGCGGCGATGCCTTCGTTCCGGCACGCGCGGTAGTGGCAACTTTCGAAGCTGCATGATTCATGAAGCGCCCTCATCGTTCCACGAAAGTCGGTCCGCATATTACAGTATGATAGTACCCTCCGGCGTGTGACTTCCGGGGTCACCCAGGTGCATTAGCCATCAGCGACGGCGGGTATTTGGCGTCACAATCCGGCGGCAATTCCGGCGGCCAGCGCGATGGCCCGGGAATCGCCCTCCAACCCGATCGCGGCGAGGCCGCCGATCGCCTGGGTCAGACTGGCGATATCGGTGCTTGCCAATCCCGCATCGCCCAAGGCCACCAGCGCGCGCAAGACGGTCTCGCCGCGGCGACCGGCCTGCGCCGCTTCGCCGATCTCGCGGGCCTCGCTTGGCCCGAGCCCGACGAGGGCACTTCCCCCGGCAGCGGCGATGGGCTGGCCCAAGGCGGCGAAGATGGCATAAAGCCTGGCGGCCACCGCTTCGTTCGCACCCGTGGTCGCCCGCCAGATTTCCACCGGATCGGTATCGTAGCGTCCGGCGATCCCGGCCCATTGCGCGAGAATCTCCATGCCCGGCACCGCGAGCGTGGTTCGCGGCGCCAGGCGCGTGCCTTCGGCAAGATTGAGCCAGAATGAAGCCAGATCCGCGTTGCCGGCCAAGAGCAGGACACGGAAGGCATCCGGCGCCAGAAACGCCAGATCGGCGCCGAGCGGAAGGCGCTCGATCGCTTCGGCGTAAAGCGGCGCCATGGCGGCGAAATTCCCCGATTCGCGCGCCAGCATCAGCGCCTGCGCGATTACCGCGCCGCGCCGCGACGGATCGACCGCCCGTTCGGCAATCACGAACAGCCGCGCGCGCGCCCTGGGATTGTCGACTTTGGGCGTGCCATTGCCGGCCAAGGGCACCAGGCGATAGAGTTCCGCCATCTCGCCGGTTCCGATCAAGCCGTTCTGGAACGCGCGTTCGCCATGAGCGATGCGCTCGATCACCGGCAGCGACGTATCGCGCGCGGAAAGCGCATCGCCGGCCACGCCGCTCGGTCGATGGGGTGCCACGCCTTGAATTTCCACGACCGGCAGGCCGGCCGCCTTCATCATCGTGGCGCGAAGCGGATCGGGCTTTTCGGCAAGGCGCAATTTTGCCTGAGGGCGCTGGCCCAGCAGCAACTCGGCAAGGGCGATTAAGTCCGCGCCGCCACCGTCGATCGGACCCTCGCGCAGGAGATCCAGCCCCAAATTGGCCAGATCTTCGCGCCCGGCGCGGATCTGGCAATAGATCAGCGCCTTGCGCCAATAGGGCTCGGTCGAGACCGAGATCGCCGATGGCACGCGCGCACAGGCACCCTCTTCTTCCCCGGCGAGGAGCGATTTTTCGAAGGCTTCCTGGGGATCGCCGATGCCAGGCGCGGGCAACGCCTTCAGCAGGCTCGCGGCCTCCGCCTCGAAGCCCATCGCGTGCAACCGCTCCGCCCTGAGCACGACCAGCGGATCCACGCCAGCCAAGTCGCCCGGCCCTGGAGCGCGCGTCAACAACAGGCGCAATTGCAGTCCCCGCAGCGCCGGCTCGCTGACCGGTGCCGGCAATCGCGGCAGCAAGGCGCTCAAGAGCGAGGCGCTCGCCCCTTGCCAAAGCCTGGCGCCGAGCCCGCCCTGGCGCTCGTCGATCAGGCCGGCACCTTTCTGGGGTATCTGGCCCAAGGGCTCGATTTCGATCTCCGAACCGATGGTCTCGACGCTGCTCTCGGGTTCGAGCGGACCCAGGATCGTGTCCTCTTCCCCATGTTGCGGATCGCCCTCATGCGAGGTCGATTCCGATGCCGGGGAATCGGTTGGCGATGGGGGTGGCGGATCGGATAGTGGCGGCAGGGGCGTTGAATCGATGACCTCGCCGGTCGCGGCATTGGTGGTCTCTGAATCGGCGGTCTGGGAAACTTGCACCGCCACCGCATTTCTCGGAACCGCGTCGGATTGCCCGTGGGCCCCATTCGCGGCGGCCGCCATCGCGCCCAATCCAAGAACCACGACGGCGAACCGGCGAACCTCGCTACTGAATCGACAACCGATCATTGGGTACCGGGATCTCGGTTGGAACCGGGTGTGCCGGGGGCCGCCAGATCGCCAGGAATCCGGCGCCGCCCAACAGCAAAGCCAAGACCAGGATGAGGCTCAGGAATCTCAAACTCATGACAGGCGACGATCCATTTCCGATTCCGAAATCCTGCTAGTGTCGTGGTTCTTAAAGTTCGCCATATAACGCGGCCAGGAGCGCCAAGCGAACTTGCAAAACCGAATACGACACTAGACTCGAATAAGTTGCTAGTGTCCTTTCGATTCTGAAATTCGCTCGGGGTGTCGCCGGGTGGTCTGGCGAATTTCAGAATCGGGACACTAGGGTCCGTTACTGTGAGACAAGTACCCTGGCAATGGTACTTGTCTCACGGGTGAATCGGCCCACAAAACTAATCTTGCTAGTGGTATTCCGCTCCCGACAAATGAATCCTCCTTGGGATTCATTTGTCGGAACCATACCACTAGTACCCGCCGTCGCGAGGCTTGCTGATTCGAGCCAACTGATCCCGGAAGTCGCACGCCGGCGGGTACAATCATTCGGTAACATGTGCTAGCTTTCGTCGAAGCACCAGAGCGTTTCGCGTATCACGTTTTTTAAGAGTTGGCACTACCGCGCAACGAACGACCCAGCCGTTTGCCCGGCGCCCAGTGGGCCAACACCAGTGGGCCAACACAAGAGGGCCAACACAAGAGAGCCGACACCTTGCCACGCCGCCCCAAAATCATGCTAGTGTCTAATCATGGCGAATTCAGGTCAAGACAGCGCGAGGCTCGGGTGACGACCATCATGGCGGGGAAGCCCGATGTCGCCGCGCCCACCGGCGCCATGCCCGGAATATCGCTCGCCCAGCGCCTCGGGCGCAGCGTGGTTCTGGTCGGTGTCATGGGTTCCGGCAAGAGCTGCATCGGCAAACGGCTGGCCGTCCATCTTGGCCTGCCCTTCGTCGACGCCGATCGCGAAATCGCCGCCGCCGCCGGGTGTTCGGTTCCCGAGATCTTCGAGCGCCACGGCGAGCGCGCCTTTCGCGACGGGGAACGCCGCGTGATCCAGCGATTGCTGGGAAACCAGCCGCACGTCCTGGCGACCGGCGGCGGCGCGTTCATGGATCCAGCGACCCGCGCGCTCATCCGCGAGCGCGGAATCTCGGTCTGGCTGCGGGCGGATATCGAATTGCTGTTGAAGCGGGTCAGCCGGCGCAACGACCGCCCGCTGCTGCGCGATGTCGATCCCCGAGCCAAGCTCCTGGAATTGATGCAAGCCCGGGACCCGATCTACGCCGAGGCCGACCTTGCCGTCGACAGCGCCGACGGCCCGCCGGATCTGACCCTGCACCGCGTAGTAGCGGCGCTGGACGCGCGGTTTCCGGCCAAGGGCCAGCCGGCGACGCGGCCATGACCCTCCGCCAAGAGGCCGACGCCCTCGAATTGGTGCGCGTCGATCTGGGCCAGCGCGGCTACGACATTCGGATCGGCGACAATCTGATTGCGCGCGCTGGAATCGAGATGGCGCCGTTGCTCGCCCGCAAGCGGGTGATCGTGATCACCGATTCCAATGTCGCGCGCTGGCATCTGGAGCCGCTCCTGCAATCCCTGCGCTCAGCCGCGATCGAGGCCGAGCCGCTGGTGGTGGAACTAGGCGAACGCGGTAAATCCTTCGCCGGATTGGAAGCGCTCTGCGATCGCCTGTTGGCGATGAGGATCGAACGCTCGACTAGCCTGGTGGCTCTGGGCGGGGGCGTGATCGGCGATCTCGTCGGCTTCGCGGCGGCGATCCTTTTGCGCGGCATCGATTTCGTCCAGGTCCCGACCACGTTGCTGGCCCAAGTCGATTCCTCGATCGGCGGCAAGACCGGCATCAATACCCCGCACGGCAAGAATCTTGTTGGCAGCTTTCATCAGCCGCGCCTGGTGCTGGCCGATACGGGGGCACTCGACACGTTGCCCCGGCGCCAGTTGCTGGCCGGCTACGCCGAGGTGGTGAAATACGGGCTGATCGGCGATCCCGAGTTCTTTTCCTGGTGCGAGTGTCATGGCGCCGGATTGATCGGTGGCGACGCCGCCCTCAGGCGCCGCGCGATCGCCCAGAGCTGCCGCGCCAAGGCCGCCATCGTCGCTAGCGACGAGCGCGAGGGCGGCAAGCGCGCGCTGCTCAATCTAGGCCATACCTTTGGCCACGCACTGGAGGCCGAATGCGGGTTCGGCGATGAACTGCTGCATGGCGAGGCCGTCGCCATTGGCATGGCCATGGCCTTCGACCTCTCCGCCCGGCTCGGCCTGGCGCCGATCGCCGACACCGCGCGGGTTCATTCGCATCTGGCCAGTGTCGGATTGCCGACCTCGCCCACCCAGATCGACGGCCGCTCGTGGTCGAGTGCCGTCCTGATCGAGCACATGATGCGGGACAAGAAGGTGAGCGACGGGCGGATCGCCTTCGTGCTCGCGCGCGGCATTGGACGCGCCTTCACCCCAGCCTTCGCCGACCTCGCCGAAGTGGCGGCGATGATCGACGAGACCCTCGCGGAAATTTAGCGTTTCCGCCTTTCCACCGGGAAGCAACCATGATCGAGACTCTGCTGCTGCTGTTGTTCCTGATGTTGTGCTCGGCCTTCTTCTCCGGCTCGGAGACGGCCCTGACCGCGGCCTCGCGCGCGCGCATCTTCGCCCTTGCCGGACGAGGCAACAAGCGCGCGCTCACGGTCGGCAATCTGCACGGGCGCATGCCCCGCGTGATCGCCACCATTCTCTTGGGCAACACCTTCGTCAACAACGCGGCCGCCGCGCTCACCACCGTCATTCTGACCAGTCGGTTCGGCGATAGCGGCGCCATTCCGCTGATCGCCGCCGCCGGTATCACCATCCTGCTATTCATCTTCAGCGAGGTCTTGCCCAAGACCTATGCCATCAACAAGCCCGATCGCGTGTCGCTCATCGTGGCGCCGGCAATCAGCGTGCTGACCAAGATCGCCTATCCGCTGACCCAGCCCACCCAGGTCATCATCAACGCCCTCTTGCGCCTGCTCGGGGTCCGGGTGGTGAGCCAGCCCGGCGCCGAGGAAAGCATGGAGGAGTTGCGCGGCGCGATCGACCTGCATTCCGAATCGGCCGAGGAGATCCGCGATGCCGGCGCCATGCTGCATTCGATCCTCGATCTCGACAACGTGCCGGTTGGCGACATCATGGCGCACCGGCGCGACGTCACCATGATCGACGCCGGTCAGCCGCCCGAATCCGTGGTCACCGAGGCGCTCGCCAGCCCGCATACCCGAATTCCGCTCTATCGCGGTGAACCGGACAATATCGTGGGCGTGCTGCACGCCAAGGCGCTGCTGCGCGCGATCCAGGCCAATGGCTGGCGGGTCGAGGGGCTGGATCTGGTGGCGCTTTCGGCCAAGCCCTGGTTCATTCCCGACAGCACCAGCCTGTTGAACCAGCTGGAGGCATTCAAGGACCGGCGCGAGCATTTCGCCATCGTGGTCGATGAATACGGCGCGGTGATGGGTGTGGTGACGCTGGAGGACATCATCGAGGAGATCGTCGGCGACATCACCGACGAGCATGACCAGCATGTCCGGGGCGTGGTGGCGGAGCCCGGCGGCAGCTATTTGGTCGACGGCAACGTCACCATCCGCGATCTCAATCGCGAGTTCGATTGGAACCTGCCCGACGAGGCCGCCTCGACGCTGGCCGGGCTCATTCTGCACGAGGCGAGGCAAATCCCGGTCCAGGGCCAGGTGTTCATGTTCTTCGGGTTGCGGCTGGAGATTCTCGAGCGGCAGCGCAACCAGATCCGGCGCATTCGAGTGCGTCCGGTCAAGGAAGAAACAACGGCGCCGCCCGCCCCCACGGGCTCGCCAGAAAAGCCCCCCACCGACCTGGGAGGTGCGCCCCGATGAATGCCGCCCATTCGCCGCTTTCGGCCCCGCGATCGCGTGAGACCCTCCATCTGCGCGACTATCACTTCACCGGCCATCGCCGCGAGGACGGCCTGTTCGACATCGAGGGAAGCATGGTCGATCGCAAGACCCACTCCTTCCCCAACGAATGGCGGGGATCGGTGGAGGCCGGAGAGCCGGTGCACGAGATGTGGGTGCGCGTGACCCTTGACGAGAATCTGGTGATCCAGGCGGTCGAGGCCGCCACCAGCGCCGGCCCGTTCGAAATCTGCCCGGCCGTGACGCCGGCCTACGCATCGCTCCGGGGCGAGCGAATCAAGAGCGGCTGGTCGAATCTGCTGAAGGAAAAGTTCGGCGGGCAACGGGGTTGCACCCATCACACGGAAATGCTGCGCGCGCTGGGCACGGTGGCGTTCCAGACCATCCATGGCTGGAAGGAACGAAGCCGGCGTGAATCGGGCCACTCGCGCTCGGAAGGCCCGCCCGGCGAGCGGCCGATCGGCAAACGCCCCGGCTTCATCGATACCTGCCACGCGCTGGCGGCGGACGGCGACATCGTGCGCCGGCATTACCCGCAATTCTACGAGGAACCGGGCGCCTCCAGCGACAAGGCCAAGGCGTGAACACCCTCCGCCAGTTCCTTGGCCAGCACGGCATAGACCGCGCGCTGGCGATCCAGCCGCGTCTTGCCGGTAAACGCGACCGATCTCATCTCGACCCGGAAATGGGTCTCGCCCTCCTCGCGCCAACCGGCATGGCCATGATGATCGTCGCTTTCATCGATCACGGCCAGGAATTCCGGCTGGAAGGCCTCGCGCAGTTTTCGCTCGATCCGCTCCGCCTTCTGCTCCATGACGCCCTCTCCCATCGCATTCCCAATGCCAACTTTCCAAAAAGCGTGATACATCAAACGCGTCCATGCTGCCACGAAAGTCGGGCCGAATGTTACCAAATGATAGTACCCGCCGGATTGTGCCGGCGGGGTTTATTGGCTCGAATCAGCCAGTCACGCGACAGGCGGGTACTGGTCGCGCGCATCGACCACCAGTCCAGATCTTGTCAAGGCCGAACTCGACACAGCCCTTCCGCCCGTGACCCATTCCGACCCCGGATCGCTCGCGGATTCGCCGCCCCCGAATTCGCAACCCCTGTCGCGGCGCGCGGCCTATCTGGTCATGGCGCTGCTGGTCCTGTTCTGGGGCGTCAATTGGCCGGTGATGAAGGTAGCGGTGCAATTGATGCCACCCTTGTGGTTTGCGTTCATGCGGCTGTCACTGGCCGCCTTGTTACTGTTTCCAATCCTCATGGCGAGCGGTCGCTTCGCGATTCCCAACCGCCGCGACTTGGCCGTCATCGTCAGCGTCGGCGTTTTCCAGATGGGCCTTTACATGGGCCTGATCGCACTGGGCATTTCCTATCTTCCGGCGGGAAGGTCAGCGGTTCTCGCCTATACGACACCGTTCTGGGTCGTGCCGGCGGCGATTTTTCTTTTCGGGGAACGGGCAACGCCCTTGAAGTTCATCGGCATCGCGTTGGGCCTGGGTGGATTGGCGCTGCTGTTCCGCCCGGGCGAGATCGATTGGGCGGACCCGCGCCAGCTCCTCGGCAATGGGTTGTTGCTGGTCGCGGCGGCGTGCTGGGCGATCGCCATTCTGCACACGCGCCTGCATGTCTGGCGTTTGTCGCCGCTGCAATTGGCGCCCTTCCAGATGGCCATGCCGCTTCCGGCGATGGCCTTGTGGGCCTGGGTCCAGGAGGGGCCGCCCGATTTCTTATGGTCGAAGGAGCTGTTGTGGATCCTGCTCTATAATGGGCCGCTGGCCACCGGCTTTGCTTTTTGGGCCTCGGTCAGCCTGCAGCGGGCACTGCCTTCGATCACGATTTCGCTCGGTTATCTGGCGGTTCCGGCCTTGGGCGTCGCGGTGGCGAGCCTGTGGCTGGGCGAAAAGCTTTCGGCCGGGCTTATCGGAGGGGGAATCCTGATTTTCGCCGGAATTGCCGCCATGGCGCTCTCCGATCGTCGCCGTTCATGAATTGTCAAGCGAAGTTTGCGATCCTCGGGTGCTTGAAACACTCTCGCGACCTTCGCATACTCTAGGGATGTCCGGCACTGCACAGAAAACCGGGCGCGGGCGACGCGCCTATGTTCCAGAGCCGCCACCTCACCCGGTGAATTGCGCGCGCCCCGATTGCGTGGCCTCCGGCATCTACCGCGCGCCCAAATCGCGCGATCACCTTCAGGATTACGTCTGGTTCTGTCTGGATCATATCCGCGAGTACAACCGGGCCTGGGATTACTACGCCGGCATGGACCAGTGCGAGATCGAACGCCACATGCGCGAGGACGTGGTCGGAGGCCGACCCACCTGGCCGCTTGGGCGATTGGGCGCCACCGGGCCGGCGCGCGCGCGGGCGGATCCTCACGGGTTCCGCTTCGCCGAGCATTTCATGCCCGAGGATTTGGTGGATGCCCTTGGCGGCGACCGGCCTAAGCGCAAGGAGCCAAAGGGCCATAATCGGCGATTGAGCCGCGAGGCCAAGGCGCTCGCCATCCTGGATTTGAAGCCGCCGGTCAATCTGGACGAGGTCAAGGCCCGCTATAAGGCGCTGGCCAAGAAACTGCACCCGGACGCCAATGGCGGCGATAGATCCGCCGAAGAGCGGATGAAAGTGGTCAATCAGGCCTACAGCACCCTCAAAGCCGCGGCCCTGGATTGACGCAAGCGCATTACCCGGGCCTAGTGTCGTGGTTTTTAAAGTTCGCCAGATCACGCGGCCAGGAGCGCCAAGCGAACTTGCAAAACCGAATACGACTCTAGACTCGATAAGTTGCTAGTGGCCTTTCGATTCTGAAATTTGCTCTGGGTGTCGCCGGGTGGTCTGGCGAATTTCAGAATCGGGACACTGGCCGACACGCCCGGCGATTGGGTAGAAGCCTGGTGCCGGCTTTCGGAAACGCGCGATACATGGTATTCCCCGGTGCATCCACGAAATTTGGCGTATGTCAGGGAATGACAGTACCCGCCGGCAGCGACCCAAGCTGGTCATGTTGGCTCGAAGCGGCCATCCGTGACGGCGGGTATTGGCGCGAAAACGGATCCTTGTTAAGGTTCGACGATGGCGATCGCGACCGAGCCCCAGATTGACCCCGCGACTCTGCCCGATATCGCGATTTCGGTCAGGCAGGTGTTCGGGCTGGAATGCGACATGCAGGTGCCGGCCTTCAGCCAGCGCTCGGAGCACGTGCCCGATGTCGACGAATCCTACTGGTTCGACCATGACACCACGATCGCGATCCTCGCCGGTTTTGCCTATAACCGCCGGGTGATGATCCAGGGTTATCACGGCACCGGGAAATCCACCCATATCGAGCAGGTGGCGGCGCGCCTCAACTGGCCCTGCATCCGGATCAACCTGGACAGCCATATCAGCCGCATCGATTTGATCGGCAAGGACGCGATCGTGTTGCGCGACGGCAAGCAGGTGACCGAGGTCCGCGAGGGATTGCTGCCCTGGGCGCTGCAACACCCGACCGCGCTGGTGTTCGACGAATACGATGCCGGGCGGCCCGACGTGATGTTCGTGATCCAGCGCGTGCTCGAAGTCGAGGGCAAACTCACGCTCCTCGACCGCAACAAGGTGATCCGGCCCCACCCCGCCTTCCGGCTGTTCGCCACCACCAACACCATCGGTCTTGGCGACACCACCGGCCTTTATCATGGCACGCAGCAGATCAACCAGGGCCAGATGGACCGCTGGAACATCGTGGCCACGCTGAATTACCTGCCCCACGACGACGAGGTCGGGATCGTGCTCTCCAAGGCGTCGAGCTACGACACCGAGGCCGGGCGCAAGATCATCCACGCGATGGTCGCCTGCGCGGAACTCACGCGCTCGGGCTTCATCAACGGCGACATCTCGACCGTGATGAGCCCACGCACGGTCATCACCTGGGCCGAGAATGCCCGCATCTTCAACGATTTGGGTTTCGCCTTCCGCGCCTCGTTCCTGAACAAATGCGACGAGCTGGAGCGCCCGGTGGTGGCCGAGTATTACCAGCGCTGCTTCGGCGCCGATTTGAAGGATGGCCCGGGAAAGGCCCAATTGGCCTAGGAAATCCTGGAATGGCCAAGCCCGGCAACAATCTGGAGGAATTCCGCCGCGTGACCGCCGGCGCCATGCGGGCGATCGCGGCCAAGGGCGATCTTGAGGTCAGCTTCGCGCCGGGTACGGCGGCACTCGTTGGGAACGAAGCCCGGCTGCCGCCGCCGGCCAAGCATTTGCCCGCGAACGAAATCGCCCAGACCAGGGGCGCGGCCGACGCGATCTCGCTGAAACTTCGCCATCACAATGCCAAGGTGCATGCGCGCGAGGCGCCGAAATCGCCCTTGGCCCGCGATGTATTCAACGCCGTCGAACAGGCCCGGGTCGAGGCGCTTGGCGCCAGGCGCATGGCCGGCGTACGCGCCAATCTGCGCGCGGCCCTCGAGGAGCAATGCCGCCAGAAGGGCTTTCAGCGCTCCCAGACCCGCGATCAGGCGACACTCCCCGACGTGCTGCGGCTCCTCGTTCGCGAGGCGGTAACCGGCGATCCGGTGCCCGAAACCGCGCGGAACATGGTCGATTCCTGGCGCGGGGATTTCACCAGGCGGGTGCTCGACGACATCGCCGGGCTCAAGGCCAAGCTGGACAGCCAGCAGGCCTACGCCAAGGCGGTGCGCCGGCTCCTGGCCGATCTCGATCTGGAGACTAGCGACGAGGGCCGGGAGAGCGAGCAACAGGAGGAGGATCGCGACCAGGAGAGCGACCAGCAGCCCCAACCGCGACAAAAGAGCGGCAAGCAGCAATCCGAGGCCGATGCCGAGATGCAGGCGGCCGAGCAGGAAGCGAGCGACAGCGAGGCCATGGATTCGGCCGAGCAGGAAACCGAGATGCCGGCCCAGGGCGGCGAGGAACGCCCGGGCGATCCCGGCAAGCGCAATGAAGCCCTGCCGCGGGGCCGCAACGAGCCCCTGTACAAGACCTACACCAACCGCTTCGACGAGATCGTCGAGGCCCAGGATTTATGCGACCCCGATGAACTGACTAGGCTGCGCCAATTGCTCGACCAGCAATTGGCCAATCTGCAAACCGTGGTGGCGAAACTCGCCAACCGCCTGCAGCGCCGCCTCTTGGCCAAGCAGAACCGGTCCTGGATCTTCGACCTCGAGGAAGGCTTGCTCGACAGCAAGCGGCTGCCCCGGATCATCGTCAACCCGGAATTGGCCCTTTCCTACAAGCGCGAATCCGACACCGAATTCCGCGACACGGTGGTGAGCCTGCTCATCGACAATTCCGGCTCCATGCGCGGGCGCCCGATCACGGTCGCAGCGATGACCGGCGACATCCTGGCGCGCACGCTGGAACGTTGCGGGGTGAAAGTCGAGATTCTGGGCTTCACCACCCGGATGTGGAAGGGCGGCCAGTCGCGCGAGGCCTGGATCAATGGCGGCAAGCCCGCCAATCCCGGCCGGCTCAACGACCTTCGGCACATCGTCTACAAGTCCGCCGATGCCCCGTGGCGGCGCGCGCGCAAGAACCTGGGCCTTATGCTGCGCGAGGGCATCCTCAAGGAAAACATCGACGGCGAGGCGCTCCTTTGGGCGCACAATCGGCTGATGCAGCGCACCGAGCAGCGCCGCATCATGATGGTGATCTCGGACGGGGCGCCGGTCGACGATTCGACTCTTTCGGTCAATCCCGGCAATTACCTGGAGCAACACCTGCGCGAGGTGATCGAATGGATCGAGACCCGCTCGGCCGTGGAGATCATCGCCATCGGCATCGGCCATGACGTGACCCGCTATTACCGGCGCGCGGTAACCCTGGTCGACGCCGAGCAGCTGGGCGGCGCGGTCCTGGAGCAATTGGCCGCGCTTTTCGAGGAGGATGCCGGCCCCCGCCACCGCCGCGCCGCCAAGAACTGGCTAAGGGCGCAATAGGGGCGGGAATGGTGGACGGGACAAAATTGTCCCGAAGCGCTTGACTCGGGGACAAAAATGCCCCATACGATTCAAAGTATATTCGAAACCACTGGTGTCCGGTCAAAAAGCGAACAAGTTCAATTGGTTGTCTGGCGGGGGTTCAGCGGACGTGGTGTCGTGCTGAGAAAGCGCCTGTCGCACGGGGATTTTTTCGAAGAGGGTGACGGAGAGGACTTGGAGCAAAGTGT
>CAZIUB010000066.1:0-44790 GCA_964542425.1 uncultured Rhodospirillaceae bacterium
TAGCGCCGGAAGCGGGAAAAAGCGGTTGCACGCCGCATAAAAAAATAGAAAATGGCGGAAGAACCCCTGTCAAAAACAACCTCATCCCATCGCCGCCGCAAAAATCCGCTCAAAATACCGGGTTTTTAGAGGTGGCCTCAAGGATGAGCGAGGCGCCAGACAATCCGATCGGCAATTTCGTCAGCGCCATGCCGCAGGGCGACAATCGCCAGCGGCAGGTCTGCGCCGATTGCGGCTTCATCAACTACCAGAATCCCAAGATCGTGGTGGGCGCGGTCGTGCATTCGGGCAGTCGCGTGCTCATGTGCAGGCGGGCTATCAATCCGCGCAAGGGATTTTGGACGCTGCCCGCCGGCTATCTGGAACAGCACGAGATGACCGAGGCGGGCGCCATGCGCGAGGCCTGGGAGGAAGCGCGCGCCAGGATCGAGATCGAGACCCTGCTCGCGGTCTATACGATCGCGCGCCTCTCGCAAGTGCAGCTCATTTATCGGGCGCGGCTGGCCGATGCCGCCATCTCGGCCGGGCCGGAGAGTTTGGAAGTGGGGCTCTTCGAGTTCGCGGACATCCCTTGGGAGGCGATCGCCTTTCCCTCGGTCAAATGGGCGCTCGGCCATTATCGCGACAGCCGCGAGCACGCGAGCTTTCCGCCTTTCGGCAACCCGCCCGGCGAGGACGGAAAACTCTGAAACTAGCGCGAGCGGGGCCTCGCCCGCGCCGTGGGCTGTGCGAGCAGCGGATCGTCTGGCCAGGAATGCCGGGGATAGCGGCCCCGGAGGTCGGCCCGGATCGCGCGATACCCATTGGCCCAGAAACTCGCCAGGTCACGCGTCACCTGAACCGGGCGCCGGGCCGGCGAGAGGAGATGCAACAACACCTCGACGCGTCCCCCCGCCACGCGCGGCGTCTGGGTGGCGCCGAACATTTCCTGCAATCGCACCTTGAGGATGGGAGGCGACCCGGCGGCATAATCCAGCGCCACGCGCGAACCCGAGGGCACCACGAGATGCGTCGGCGCCCAATCGTCCAGTTTCTTGCGCTGGCGCCAATCAAGAAGCGATTCGATGGCCGCCATGAGATCGATCTCGGCCAGATGCTGGCGGCGCGTGACACCCAGGAGATAAGGCGAAAGCCAGTCCTCGAGGCCTTCCATCAGCGCGTGATCGGAACAATCCGGCCAGTTCGCAGCGTCGCCCTCGAGGCCGCGCAGAAATGTCACTCTGGCCTGCAAGGCCCGACTTGAATCATTCCAGGGCAGGCAATCGGGACCTAAGGCGCGGATGCCCTCGATCATCGCCCTTCGCATCGCATCGGGCGCCGGATCTTCAAGCGGGCGCGCTTTCAGCACCAGCGCCCATAGGTGTCGCTCGCGTTTGGCTTCCACCGCTTCGAGGCGCGGATTCCAGGCCACCGAATCGGTTGAGGCGATGTCATCGGCGAAATCCTCTTCGATCTCGACGAGCGAAATGGGCGCGGCGAGAAAGACGCGCGCAGCGCGCTTGTCGCCGTCCAGCGACCCGATGGAAAGGAATTCCTCATTCGACAAGGGGTCGATGGCATCGAGCACGGCGCCCCTTCCGTTGGCCAAACGGTATTGCCCGGCCACCCCCCGCTTTTGCGCCAGACGGTCGGGATAGGCGAGCGCCAGCACGGCACCCGCCGATTCCAGCGAGGTGTCGCGAGCGCCGCGCACGCCTAATTGCCGGCGCCAATCCTTGCTGGCGCGAAGGATGCGGGAACGCTGGTCGCGATCGATGCCGATTTCGCGGGCACCTTCGGGCACATTCAACGCCGCCAAGCGGTGGCGCAAATCGCAATCGCCGGCGCGTTCGCGAATCATATCGCGCTCGGTCAGGAGGGCGGCGATGTCGCACGCCAAGCCGCCAAGTCCGCGCCGGCGCGCGCTCAGCATCATGTGCGCGAGCCGGGGGTGCGCGCCCAGCGTCGCCATCTCGCTTCCATGGGGCGTCACCAGATAATCGGCATTGATCGCCCGCAAGCGGCCAAGGAGATCCCGCGCCTGGCCAAGGGCGGCTTCGGGCGGCGGCGTCAAAAGCGCCAAGCGCCCGGGATCGGCGACACCCCAGAGCGAGAGTTCGAGGGCGAGCGGCGCCAGATCCGAATCCTCGATCTCCGGCGGATCGAAGGGGACCATTCCGCGCTCGGTTTGAGGACTC
The DNA here is from genome assembly GCA_964542425.1 of uncultured Rhodospirillaceae bacterium. Taxonomy (GTDB): domain Bacteria; phylum Pseudomonadota; class Alphaproteobacteria; order Dongiales; family Dongiaceae; genus Dongia_A. The sequence continues at coordinate 2,178 of CAZIUB010000066.1, forward strand.
CACAGCCGGTAGCAGCGCCCCGGGCCGGTGCGCCCGGCCCGCCCGCTTCGCTGCCTCGCGGCCGCCAGCGATGCCTTGATCGTCACCAAGCGCGACATGCCGGCAATTGGCTCGAAGCGCGGCCGGCGCTTGAGCCCGGAATCCACCACCGCCTCCACGCCATCGATGGTCAGGCTGGTCTCGGCGATCGAAGTCGCGAGAATGATCTTGCGCCGGCCGCCCGCTCCTTTGAGGATGGCGCGATCCTGCTCGGCCAAGGGAAGCTCGCCATGGAGGGGCAGGATGAGGGCACCGGACGCGATCTGGCTTTCGGCGATGCGGGTCCTTTGGCGGGCGATTTCGCGTTGGCCTGGAAGGAACACGAGGACATCGCCGACGCAATCGGCCAAGGCACGGCCGATCGCCATCGACACCCTTTCCTCGATGCGCGCGTTCGGATCGTCGCCCAGATGGATGTTCTCGACCGGAAAGGATTTTCCTTGCGCGCGGATGATGCGCGCCTTCGGCAAGATCGTGGCCAATGCCGCCCCATCCAAAGTGGCCGACATGACGATCAGCCTGAGATCGGGCCGCAAGCTCCCCTGCGCCTCGATGGCGAATGCCAGCGCCAGATCGCCATCGATCGTGCGTTCGTGGAACTCGTCGAACAGGATCGCGGCCACGCCGGAAAGTTCCGGGTCGCCCTGCAACTGGCGCAGAAAAAGTCCGGTCGTCATCACCTCGATCCGGGTCTTGGGGCCAATTTTGCGCTCCATGCGCACCCGATAGCCGATGGTTTCGCCCACATCCTCGCCCAGCATCGCGGCCATGCGGGAGGCGGCCGCGCGCGCGGCCAGGCGCCGGGGTTCCAGCATCACGATCTTGGCCCCCTTCGCCCAGGAAGCATCGAGGAGAGCGAGCGGTACGCGCGTGGTCTTGCCCGCGCCGGGCGGCGCCTCCAGGACCAAATTGGGAGCCGTATCCATCGCCGCCGCGATTTCGGGAATCAGGGGCTCGATCGGCAGGTCGGTCTTGAGGTCGCGCGCCATTGGCCGCCACCATAGATGCACCAATGGCCGGAGCAAGTAGGATGGCGCGGGTGTCTAGAGGAATGAATCGGTCAGCCAGAAGTCGATCGCGTAACGCCCGAACTTGGCCGCCGAAACCGGAACCAGGAACAGCCCCAAGGGCAAGCGCGCAAGTCCCGCGGCAAGGGTCAAGGGATCACCGATCACCGGGACCCACGAAAGAAGCAGCGACCATGCCCCCCAGCGCCAACTTTCGAATAGCCGCGAGACAGGAAACGTTTCGATGCTTCCACGAAAGTCTGGCCGCATGATACCAAATGATGAGTCACCCGCCGGCGTGCACTGGCTGGAACATTTGGCTCGAATCATCCATCAGCGACGGCGGGTACTAGGGCCAGATCCTCGAGGATCGGACATTCCGGCCGATGATCACCGTGGCAATTCCTGGCCAGATGCGAGAGGGTTCGCGCCATGGCTTGCATCTCAGCGATCTTGCGCTCGAGGGTCGCCACATGCGCCACTGCCAGGGTCTTGACTTGCGAGGACGAGCGCCGGCGATTGCGCCACAGCGCCAGCAATTCGCGGATGTCCTCCAGCGGGAAGCCGAGCGACCTTGCGCGGTGGATGAAGCGGAGCGTGTGCACCTCCTCCTCGCCATAGAGGCGATAACCCGAATCCGTGCGCCGGGCGCGGGCAAGGAGCCCGATTGCCTCGTAATGGCGGATCATCTTGGCGCTGACGCAAGATCGCGCGGCCGCCTGGCCGATGGTGAATTCGCGCAACATGTCCATGAATCCTCCTAGTATTTTAGCCGCCAGCGATTGAGGCTGAGCGCGTTCGAGACCACCATGACGCTGCTCATCGCCATCGCCGCCCCGGCGATGATCGGCGACAATTGCCCGAACGCCGCCAGCGGCAATCCCAGCACATTGAACAGAAACGCCCAGACCAGGTTTTGCCGGATCTTGCGCCTGGTCGCCCGCGCCAGGTGGATCGCGGCCGGCACCAGCATGGGATCGCCGCGCAGGAGGGCGATGCCGGCGGTCTCGATCGCGACATCGGTGCCGGTGGCCATGGCGATGCCGAGATCGGCCGCCGCCAGGGCGGGCGCATCGTTGATTCCGTCGCCCACCATGGCCACTTTCACACCCGATTGGCGAAGCGCGTCGATGGCGGCGACCTTCTCGCCCGGCAGCAATTGGGCCTTGAATTCGTCGAGCCCGATTTCGCGAGCCAAGTGACTTGCCGCGGCTTGCGAATCCCCGGTCAGCATCATGGAGCGCACACCCATTCCCTTCAATGCCCTGAGCGCCGCCTCGACCCCTTTCTTCCCTTTGTCGCCGAACGCCAGCAACGCCAGGGCTTGGCCCAAACCGTCGGCACTTTCGGCCAGATAGGAAACCGAGCATCCGGCATTCTTGAATTCATCGGCCTTGGCCCGCAGGGAAGCGGGATCGATCGCCAATTCCGCCATCAGCCTGTCGTTGCCAAGGAGGAATTCCCGCCCCTCGATGTTTCCGGCGACGCCACGGCCAGGCAGGGTTCTGAGATCGCTGGCGGGCAAAACGGCCAATGACGAGGCCGCGTCCAGCACGGCCGAGGCCAAGGGATGGTTGGCGCCGCGCTGCAAGGCGGCGGCGAGCGCCAGCGCCCGGTCGCGCTCGATTCCAGGCGCGAGCGCGAGATCGACCAGGCGGGGGTGGCCTTCGGTGAGCGTCCCGGTCTTGTCGAAGGCCGCCACATCCACTTCGCCGGCGATTTCGAGCGCGCTTGCATCGCGCACCAGGATACCCGCTTTGGCGCCCACGCCGGTGCCGACCATGATCGCCGTCGGTGTGGCTAGGCCAAGCGCGCACGGACATGCGATCACCAGCACCGCGACCGCGTTCACGATGCCGGCCTCGAGATCGCCCGCCAAGGCCAGCCACGAGGCCACGGTCAGCAGCGCAATCGCGAGCACGATGGGCACGAAGATGGCACTCACGGAATCGACCAGGCGCTGGATCGGCGCCTTGGCGCCCTGGGCTTGGGCCACCATGCGGGTGATGCGCCCGAGCATGGTTTCGGCGCCAATCGCGGTCACCTCGATCAGGAGCCACCCCTCGCCATTGATGGCACCCCCGATCACCTTGTCGCCGGGATGCGCCTCGATCAAAATGCTCTCGCCAGTCAGCAGCGATTGATCGACCGCACTCGATCCCTCGCGCACCAATCCATCGGCCGCGAGTCTGTCGCCCGGGCGCGCGACCACGAGATCGCCCCGGCGCAATCGCGCGATCGGGATTTCGACATCCACGCCGTCTTGCCGCAGGATGGCAATCGTGGGTTTCAGTGCCTCGAGGGCGCGCAGGGCGGCAAGCGTGCGTCCCTTGGCCCGCTTCTCCAGCCATTTGCCGAGGCGCACCAGAATGATGATCACCGCGCCCGATTCGAAGTAGAAATGCGCCTCGCCTCGGGCCATCAGATAGAGGCTGAGGCCGAAGGCGGCGGAGGTGCCGAGCGCCACGAGCACGTCCATGTTGGCGCCCCCGCCCCGGATCGCGCGGAAGGCGCCGCGATAGAACCCGGCCCCCAGCCAGAACTGAACCGGGATGGCGAGCGCCAATTGAAATGAAGCGGGCAGCATGATATGCCATCCGAATGCCCTGGCCACCATCGGCAGGACCAGCGGGAGCGAGAGGAACGCGCCGAGGAGAATCGCCAGGAATTCGTGCCGGATCGAGGCCGATTCAAGCGCCTCCGCGCGCGCGCGCGCGCCATCCTCGATTTCGCCGTCGGGAGAAATCCCATAGCCGGCAGCCTCGATCGCATGCGCGATCTGGGCCGGATCGAGAACCCCATCGCCAAGGATCTCGGCTCGCTCCGTCGCCAGGTTGACGCTGGCCGAGCTGATGCCGGGCACGCGGCCGAGAACCTTCTCGATCCGGGTGGCGCACGCGGCACAGGTCATGCCGGTGATGCCAAGGCTCAATCTGGCGGGCGCCGGGCGGGCGGAAGCGTCGGCGGGAGCGATCGCGGTCGCAGAGGTCATGCACCATACATAGACCTTCCCATTATGGGAAGGTCAAGAGGCGCCCCAAGTACCCGCCGTCGTGGGACCGGCCGATTCAGCGGCATGATTCCGCCAGTACACGCCGGCGGGTACCATCGTTCGATGACATGCGGCCCGACTTTAGTCGAAGCATCGGAGCGGTTCGTGGATCACCCATTCTTGAAAGTTGGCACTGGGCCCTTGACCTTGCCACAATGGGAAGCTCCATATTCATGGCCATCCGTTAGACGGAACAAGGATGATCGCCATGCTCAAGCTGAAGGTCTCCGGCATCACCTGCGGCGGCTGCGCCGCCTCGATCCGGCGGGCGCTTGACCGGGCGGCGCCGGGTGCCAAGGTGGCGGTGGACATCGCCACGGGCGAGGTCGCGATCGAGGGCACGCCCGACCGCGCTTCCGCCATCGCCGCGATCGAGGAAGCCGGCTATGATGTCGTGGTACCCGCTGTCGCTGATGGCTGATCCATCAGTATGACCCCGCCATTACACGCCGGCGGGTACCATCATCTGGTAACATGCGGCCCGACTTTCGTGGCAGTATCGTAACGTTTGATGAATCACGCTTTTTCGAAAGTTGGCACTATGCGAGGTGGCTTGATCGCATGGTGCGTTTGGGTGGATCGACGAGAGGCATCGCGTGAATCGTTTCTTGTTATGGGTCGGGTTCACGTTTTCGTGCGCGCTGGCTCTGCTATTCGCGCTGGCCTCGTTTTTCTCGGTTTCGATGGGCAATTTGCATTGGGATTGGCCGTTGGCGCTTGGCCTGGGGGCGGTAACGGGCGCGATCGCCGCGCTCTTTGTTTGGCTGGCGGGCATCGCCTGGCGGGCCTTGAAGCGCGGCCGAGCCAATCGCATCTAAGGGCGATCAAATTCTTCGCAACAGGAAGACGCCGATGAGCATTGTGTCGCGTCGCCGCGTACTTGCCGGGGGATTGGCGCTGGGGGCAATTGCGCTCTCGCCGCCCGTGAAGCGCGCTTTGGCCGCGACCCATGAGGGACGGGTCGAACTCGACATCGGCACGAGAACGATCGAGGTCAAGGGCAAACCCGCGACCGTGTTCGGCCTGACCCAACCCCATGGCGCGCACGGGCTGATCATGAATTCGGGCGGGAATTTCCGTGTGCATCTGACCAATCGCGTGGCGGAGCCGGCGCTCATCCACTGGCACGGTCTGACCCCGCCCAATGCCCAGGACGGTGTACCGAACGTGACCCAGCCGCTCCTGCAACCTGGCGAGAGCTTCGATTACGACTTCCCGGTCGGGCTCTCCGGCACCAACTGGATGCATTCGCATCGCGGGCTCCAGGTGCAGCGCCTGATGGCCGCCCCCCTCGTCATCCGAGACCCCGCCGAGGCGGGTCTCGACGAACAGGAAGTCGTGGTGATGCTGCACGATTTCACCTTCCGCGATCCCGAAGAGATCCTCTCCGAACTGACCAAGGGCATGAGCCAAGGCCAGCATATGATTCATGGCGCGCAGGTCGCGCCCGTCAAGCCCGCGCTCGAGATGGATCACGACATGAGCCAGATGGATATGGGCAGCGTGGCCATGGGCGACACCGATGGGAGCGGCATGGCGCACAATTCGGCCGCGCCCATGGCCGATCTCAGCGATGTTCTCCATGACGCGTATCTGGCCAACGATCGAACGCTCGATGACCCGCAAGTTTTGCGCGTCGAGCGCGGCCAGCGCGTGCGGCTGCGGATCATCAACGGCGCGGCGTCAACCAACTTCATGCTGGACTTGGGCGCTCTCGAGGGCACGCTCATCGCGGTGGACGGGCGGCCAATCCTGCCCATCTTCGGCCGGCGCTTTCCCTTGGCGGTCGCGCAGCGGGCGGATATCCGGCTCACGCTGCCCGAGGGCCAGGGCGCCTGGCCGATCCTGGCGCAGCGCGAAGGCGACAAGGCGCTGACCGGCATCGTCCTGGCTACCAAGGACGCGACCATCGCCAAGGTCCCCGGGATGGCGGCGGCACCCATCGGCGCCCTCGACCAGGCCATGGCGCTGGCGCCGGTCGCGGTCACGCCACTCGCGCCGCGCGCGCCCAACCGCCGCCTCATGATCGAACTCAGCGGCAACATGGCAAGTTATCAATGGGGTGTGACCACCGCCGGCCGGGCCGAGCCCAATATTCCCGTTCGGGAAGGCGAGCGGGTCGAGTTGGAAATGGTCAATTTATCGGGGATGTCGCACCCGATGCATCTGCACGGGCACCATTTCCAGATCGTCGGGATCGACGGCAAGAGGGTTACCGGTGCCATGCGCGATACCGTGCTGGTGCCGATCGGCGGTCAAATCGCGATCGCCTTCGACGCCGACAATCCCGGCCGCTGGATGTTCCATTGCCACAACCTCTATCACATGGTTCGCGGCATGATGACCGAAGTGGCCTATCTCTAGTCCCCAGGGGGAGGCGGCACTGGGTTTCTTCTCTTGGATCGCGTTCGGCCTGGTGGTGGGCGTGATCGCCAAGTTCCTGCTGCCAGGCAAGGACCCGGGCGGATTCTTCATCACCATCGGCATCGGAATCCTCGGCTCGCTCATCGGCGGCTTCATCGCCAGCGCCATGGGCTTGGGTACCATCGCCGGATGGTCATGGCCCTCGGTCATCGTCTCCGTCGGCGGGGCCATTCTGCTGCTCGCGCTCTACCGGACTTTCAAACGCCGGTAGCGATTGTTCAGGCGTTGTGCTCGATGTCCTCGGGCGAGAGATTGCCGGGCACGATGGTGACCGGCACCCTAAGCTTGCCGACGAATTTTCCGATGAGGGCCGAGACCAGCGGGCCCGGCCCCTTGGGCCCGGTCGAGGCGGCAAGCACCAGGATCGAGATCGCCGGTTCCTCCTCGATCAGCCGCATCACCTCTTCGCGCCGGTCGCCCTCGCGAAAATAGAGCATCGGCATCTTGCCGGAGAGTTTCTGCACCTCGCTCGCGGTTTTTTGCATCATCGCCTCGGCCTTTTGGCGCGCCTCCTCGAGGATCCGCTGCTTCACGCCGATCCATTCGCCAAAGCCGCTGGGCTCGGTGACATGGACCAGAGCAACCCTCCCCTGCGAGCGGAAGGCCCGCCGGCAGGCATAGCGGATCGCCACCTTCAACTCCGGCGAATCGTCGATCACCACCAGGAAGACGCGCTCTTTTTGCGGGAGCGATTCGGTTTGCTCGGCGGCGGGTTCTTCGGGAGCCATGGCCTACCTCCGGCGGAAGATGAGATGCGGGACCCAACCCAAGGCGAAGGCCGCCAGCACCGCCACAATTCCATAGATGGCGCGCCCGGCGACGCCGGGCCAATTGGCGAACCGATAGATATCGGCGCCGAACCCGACCTTGGAAATGACCAGCGGCATGTTCTGCGCCGCCACGATCTTGCCCTCCACCACCAGATAGGTGTCGATCATGAAGGTGCCGGTGGGCACGTTGGAGGGCAAGTGCAGATTGGCGCGAAACAGCGACGGCCCGACGAAGATCACGCGGCCGACGCGATCGGCGTAGAGGCCCTGGTCCCGCTTCTGGCGGACGAGCTCGGCGGCGAACAGGCGCTCGCGAGCGGGATCGCCCGAGAACAAGGTCGGCTTGATGCGCCCGATGCCAAGCTGATAACGATCCAAGGTCTCGGGCACCATGATTTCATAGAGCGGTCGCGAGGCGGCCACGCCATAGAGCGAGGGCACATCCTTGAAATCCATGCTCTCGACATTGATCCACAATCCGGCCACGCGGTCCTTGCGATGCACTTGGACCTCGGACAAGGGTCCACGGATCACCACCACCACGTCGCCGCCGCCCTGGATCGCGCCAAACACCAGAACATCCTGACCGGAAAAATCCGTGGTGATCGCCACCAGATGATCGTCGATGTCGGCAACGATGGAATGCTCGCCCTGGGCAAGAGCGCTCGGCGCCGGGACAATCGCCGCCGCGACGGCGACCAGCCCGCGAAGAAAACGCGCCGCCATCATCAGGCGCCGACCACGATCAGCTGGAATAGATCGGCCGGCTCGGCCACCAGCACATAAAGCAGCCCGCCCGCGACCGTCAGGATGAGGAGCGCCAGCAGCAGGCGCAATTGCTCCGCCGGAAGCCGCGATCCCAGGCGCCCGCCGATTTGCGCCCCGATCACCGAGCCGATGGTGAGCACCAGGCCCAGCATGACATCGACGGTGCGGTTCTCCACCGCTTGCAGCACGGTGGCGATCGCCGCCACGAAAATAATCTGGAACAGCGAGGTGCCGACCACCACCACCGTCGGCATGCCGAGGAGATAGATCATCGCCGGCACCAGCATGAAGGCGCCGCCCACGCCCAGGAATGCCGACATCACGCCGACCAGGAATCCGATGCCGATGGGCAGTATGGCGCTGATGTAAAGGCGCGACTTCTTGAACCGCAGCTTGAACGGCAAGCCATGAAACCAGACATGGTGATGCAGCTTGCTGGCCGGCTGGGCGCGGCGCACACGGCCAAGGGCGCGCGCCGATTCCACGGTCATCAGGATGCCGATTGCGCCCAGCATCACCACATAGGCCGCGTTGATCACCAGATCGATCTGTCCAAAACGGCGGAGCAGCGAGAATAACCCCACCCCCACCGCCGCACCCATGCCGCCACCGGCCAGCAGCACCAGCCCCATCATCACATCGACATTGCCGCGCCCCCAATGCACCAACACGCCGGAAACGGAAGTCGCCACGGTTTGATTGGATTGTGTCGCCACCGCCACCGACGGCGGCACCCCGATGAAAATCAAGAGTGGCGTCATCAGGAACCCCCCGCCCACGCCGAACAGGCCGGAAAGGACCCCAATTCCGGCCCCCAGGCCGAGCAGCAGCAGCACCGACACCGACATTTCGGCGATCGGCAGATATACCTGGAAGCTGAGGACCCAATCCAAAAAGTAGCTCAGCATGCAAGGGGCATTCCCGACGATCGGTCGAGGGGACCCTAGCCGGAGTGGCGCTTTCGAGCACAATGGGCTGAAACGTCGCCCGCAAGGGACGACTCGGAACCACGACCAATCGAACGCCAATCTAGCCCGCGGGGAATGCCGGGGGAAGATTCGAAACCCAAGGGCGACGGTGTTTCAAGGCTTATTTCTGCAGAATGTCGGTGATTTCCTCCAGCTGTGTGCGGGCGCGCAGCAAGTAGAAGCCTTGGGTGGTCAGGTGATTGGGCTGGACCAGGGCGCCGGGCGCGCCGTTGATCACGATCAGGGGTGAAAGCGAAGCCCCCTCCAACATCGAACCAACCATCCGCTGCCACACATTGGTCGCGCCCTTTTCCTCGATGATGGGCTGGAAATCGGCCCCCAAATCCCGCAGCAGCAGCCCATAGGCATAGAGCTGGCCCTTGTTGGAATAGAACACGTCGTCGGCCTGGAAATCGAGCCACTTTCCGGAGAACTCGTCGATCCGGTGATCGATGGTGTTGGAGGCAGCACCCAGATCCTTGCCGATGCGATCGAGCGTGGTCATGAGGTTGTCGGCGCGGCGCTCGAAGGTCGCCTGGCCCTGGCCCAGGCGCCCGTTATAGGCCGAGAGCGCCCGCATCGCCGCCAAATACTGCGATTCGGAAGAGGCGGTCGGTGCCCACCACGAGACCTTGGGATTGATGAGCCAGATATCGGGCGGATAGTTGAGATAGCCGCGCGCCGCCATCAGTTCGGGATCGTTGCCCGAGGAGCCCCGGCTGCGGCCGATCTGGTCGGCCATCTCGTTGGCAAAGCGCGCCAGCGCGTCCTTAATGCCGCGCTGGAAATTGGGCATGTTGTCCAACACCGCACCGGGCATGAAAAAGGGATCGCTGGACGGCCAGTGCGTTTGCCGGACTTCGCGCTCGATGAGCGCCACCGCCAGGGCCACGGCCTGGCTGGCCCCGCTGGGCGAAGGCGGCGCCGCGAAGTCGGGATCATCGTTGATCCGGTGGGTCAGCACCATGCCGATCGGGTAATAGAGGACGAGCCCGATCAGCACGAGGACAAGGCCCCAGCGGATGAACCGGCGGGTGACCGAGCTTCTCGGAAGGAGCCGCCAACCGGCCCGCGCGGGCGGCTCCAGGAATGGATCGGTGCTCATTTGGCGGATCATCCTTTCAGGTTGCCGCGGAAACATGGCCTCGGCCGCGAATTGGGGCAAGATCAGCTTCGCACGAAGCCGACTATTTCCTCGATCTCGGCCAAGTTCGGCAAGGCAAGCGCGCGCGCGCGTGCAGCGCCATCCGCCAGAATCGCGTCGATTTCGTCCGGATGACCCAGGAGCCGCTTCATCTCGGCGTTGATCGGGCCGATGGTCGCGACCGCCAGATCGGTCAAATCCCGCTTGAAGGCGGAGAACTCAGCCCCGGCGAATTGGCTCAGCACATCGGCCAGCGGCCGGTCGGAAAGCTCGGCGTGGATCGCCAGCAGGTTGAAGGCCTCCGGGCGCGCTGCCTCGGCCTCGGGCTTGGGCATGCCGTCCGCGCCCAGGGTTTCCGGGCCCGGCATCGGGTGGGGATCGGTCTTGGCCTTACGTAGTTTGAGGGCGATGGTGTCGGCATCATCGGTCATGTTGATGCGGCTGTAATCGGATTCGTCGGATTTGGACATTTTCTTCGAACCGTCGCGCAAGGACATGATGCGCGCCGCCAGGCCACCGATCACCGGCTGGGGCAGCGGGAAAAAATCCACTCCGTAATCGTGATTGAACTTCTGCGCGATGTCGCGCGACAGCTCCACATGTTGTTTCTGATCCTCGCCGACGGGCACGTGGGTCGCCTTGTAGACCAGGATGTCGGCGGCCATCAGCACCGGATAGGTGTAGAGGCCGACCGAGGCCGCCTCGCGGTTCTTGCCGGACTTTTCCTTGAACTGGGTCATGCGGTTGAGCCAGCCAAGCCGCGCCGTGCAATTCAAAATCCAGGCGAGTTGCGCATGGGCCAGGCATTGGCTTTGGGCGAAGATGATCGAGCCCTTGGGATCGACCCCGGCCGCCACATAGGCCGCCGCCACCTCGCGGGTTGCCTGGCGCAGCGCCTTCGGGTCTTGCCAGATGGTGATCGCGTGCAGATCGACGATGCAATAGATGCACTCGTATTCCTTCTGCATGCGCACCCAGTTGCGCAAAGCTCCCAGGTAGTTGCCGAGGTGGAGATTTCCCGTTGGCTGGGCGCCGGAAAAGATGCGGTTCATGTCTCTCGAGTCGGGTTTTGGGTCGAAGAACGGGGTGTTTCCCGCCGGCACAGTCCATGGTACCCGCCGTCGCGGATAAATGATTCGGCGATTTTACCGGGCAAGTGAGCGCCGGCGGGTACCATCATTGAGTAAATTGTGCCAACTTTCGTGGATCCATAGGCGCAATTTCAATATCAACAATCGTGGAAAGTTGGAACTAACGGCCGTTTTATCGCCGCCAAACCCCTGCAAGGCAAGGACTTTCCTGCAGTCGGCGCTGGGGCATCGGGTCGGAGTTCGGATATTGATTCCCGGCCCGATAATCCACATATTAGCGACCATACCGGGAAACCCCCGGCAATCGAAATAGGAGACACCCGATGGCAATCAGGCCGCAACAACAATACATCAACCCGACCGTGGTCGCGGGCGGCGAGGTCGACCAGGGTCTTCGCACCTATATGCAGCGGGTCTTCGGCATGATGGGGCTTGGCCTGGCCATTACCGGCCTGGTCGCCTTTTTCGTGGCGCAAAGCCCGGCCTTGATCGCGGCCATCTATGGCACGCCCTTGAAATGGGTGGTTTTCCTGGCCCCGATCGGTTTCGCCGTCTTTTTCGGCATGCGCATCCAAGCGATGCGGGCCAGTACGGCCCAAGCCCTGTTCTGGCTGTTCTCGGGCGTCATGGGCCTGTCGCTGGCCTCGATCTTCCTGGTCTACACCGGCGAATCCATCACCCGGACCTTCTTCATCACGGCGGCGACCTTCGCGGCGACGGCACTTTACGGCTACACCACGAAACGCGACCTGACCAGCATGGGCTCGTTTCTGTTCATGGGCCTGATCGGCCTGATCGTGGCCAGCCTGGTCAATCTCTTCCTCGTGTCGAGTGCGCTGCATTGGACCATTTCGGTCCTCGGCGTCTTCATCTTCACCGGCTTGACCGCCTATGACGCGCAGAAGATCAAGGAAATGTACTGGCAGGGCGACGGCGCCGAGATCGGCACCAAGAAGGCAGTCTTGGGCGCGCTCAACCTGTACATGGATTTCATCAACCTGCTCCTGTTCATGCTGCGGTTCCTCGGCGAACGCCGCTGATCCGCGCGCGATTCGCGATGTTTCGGGCCGGGGCCGGCGACGGTCCCGGTCATTTTTTTGGAAACCGATATGGCACTTTGACCGCCCGATCGGCTAATCCGACCGCCGAAGCCTGAAACGAAGGGATCGAGGCCATGTACACGCTCTACGCCTCGCCCGGATCGGTCTCCATGGCCCCGCACGGCGCGCTGGAGGAGATCGGCGAGAAATACGAACTGAAGATGATCGATCTGTCCCAGGGCAAGCAGAACGACCCGGATTATCTGCGGCTCAACCCCAACGGCAAGGTCCCGACGCTGGTCATCGAGGGCAAGCAGGTGATGTTCGAATCGGCAGCCATCACCATGTATCTCGCCGATCGGCACCCGGCCGCGAAGCTCGCACCTGGGCCGAAGGAGACCGCGAGGGGCCATTACTATCAATGGATGACGCACCTCACCAATACGCTGCAGCCGGCGATGAGGCGCTATTACCACTCCGATCTCTACACCACCGACCCCAATGGCGCATCCGGGGTCGCCGACAAGGCTCGCCTCGAAGTGGCCGAAATCTGGGGCCGGGTCGACCAGCATCTGAACTCGACCGGCCCTTTCATGCTTGGCGAGAGATTTAGCGCCGCCGACATCTTCGCCTTCATGCTTTCCACCATGCAGGATTGCTGCCCGGATGCCTATGCGCGGTTTTCGCGCCTGGCCCGGCTTGCTGAACTGGTCGCCGCCAGGCCCGCCATGCGCCGCATGCTCCAGCAGAACGACATGACGTGGCCTATCTGCGCGACATCCAAGTTTTGTGGTTCCAACGTTTGATTCCCAATCAATCCCGTTGGAACCACGACACATGCCATGCCGGGCGAGGCTTGACGCGGCGAACGATCCTTGTGAGAAGTCCGAACACCTTGGCCCCAATGGCCGCAATGGGAAGGGACATGTTCAGATCCTCGCGCATCCTGCCCGCGATCCTGGTGGCGATCCTGGCCGCGATCGCCTGGCCGCGATCGGCCGCGTCCGATTATCTGGCCGCCGAGGCGGCGCTGCAGGCCAATGATTTCGCCCGCGCGGTCCCGCTTTTCGAGGAAGAGGCCCAACTCGGCAATCCGGTCGCCGCCTATAATCTGGGGAAGATCTACGCAACCGGCGCGATGGGCGCCCCCGATTACGGCCTCGCCGCCGCCTGGTTCCGGCAAGCGGCCGAAGTGGGGTCCCGGCCGGCGCGTTTCGATGGCCGCCAGCTGGGCGTGCAGGCCGCCGATCTCATTTTCGCGGCCCAACTCTATTCCCAGTTCGAACTGGCAAAGCTTTACGAGGAAGGGAAAGGTGTTCCCCAGGACGTGACCGAGGCCGTTCGCTGGTACACCCGCGCGGCCGATCAGGATTTCGATCTCGCGCAATTGCAGCTGGTGCGGTTGTACCGCGAGGGCCGTGGGCTGGAATTGCCGGCCGATCCGGCCGTGGCCACGAAATGGCTGACGCGGCTCGCCGAGCGCGGCAACATCGCGGCGATGAACGATTTGGGCCGCGCCTATCTCCAAGGCCAGGGAGTGATCAAGAACGCCAAACTGGCGCGCGAATGGTTCGAGAAGGCCTCCGATCTGGGGAGCGCGATCGCGACCTTCAATCTCGGCCTTCTCTATCTGGCCGGATATTCGGGCGAGCCCGATTACCTGCGCGCGGCGGAGAATTTCAACCTCGGCGCCAATCGCAAGGATGCCCAATCCATGGCAGCGCTTGGCGATCTTTATTTCGCCGGAAAGGGCGTGCCGCCAAGCAATCTGCAGGCCCATGTCTGGTATGATCTGGCGGTGCGTTATGGATTGCTGATCGCGGCCGAGCGGCGGGACAATCTGGCCAAGAGCATGAGCCCGGCCGATGTGTCGAGCGCCCGCGCGATGGCCGATTCCTGGCGCCCGCAAGGAACATTCGGCCTTGCGTTGCCTTCGTCCCTGGCACCCGCGATCGCACCCTCGGCGCCGAGACAGCCAATTGTCACCGCTCCCGAGCCACAACCCGCCCAACCTGCCGCACCCGGACCGATCGCGACCGAGCCGATCGCGACCGAGCCGGTGGCGCCCACGACCTTGCCCGCGACGATCGAGAGCGCCGATCAGCCGGTTTTGGAGCCGGTCGCCATACCTTTCGAACCCTCGGGCGAGGCGACGATCGTTGCGCCTGCGCCCGTCGAGGGAACCAATATCGAGGCCGCACCCTTGCCAGCGCCGGACCCCTTCACCGAACCCATCGCGGACCCATTGCTGGCACCGGCACCAGCGCCCGTATCGGTCATTGAACCCTTGGCCGCACCTGAAGTGGAACCGGCCACCGCGCCCGCGACGCCCGAGCCGGCATCACCCCTGGTCGGGACCCCACAGCCGGGGGCAATGCCCTTCGAACCCAGCACCAATTGACTTTCCCGGCCGTGGCGCCGGACCGCGCGCGCCGCGTTAAGACATCCGGCGTGCCGCGTGCCGCTGGTGGGCGGCGTCAAGAAGCGCTCTTGTCCGGTACGACCTAAGTTGTTCGCGCGCATCGTCGGGAAGTGTCTCCGGCGATTTCGCGGCCATGGCGCAAATCCAGGCGCCAAGTCGATTGAACAAGGATGACGCGAAATCGGCAGGCAACGGGGTCAAAGCGCTGTCGGTCCAGATGGTCATGATGGTCTCCCGGGTTCGGTGGGGGTGGCGTTTCGTCACCCCAATTTAGGCGTTGGGCGTGAAAGGCCCGCTTGGCGGATGTGAGCGCGGCATTTATTGTTTCAGCGAAGTTCCGTTGGCGCCGTGAAAACGCCGTGAAAAGCGAAGGTGCCGGCGCCGAGTGGCGAAGCTGGGCAATTCGAGGGGGCAAACGGGGTGAAGCCAGGGCCACTTCTCAAGATCAAGCTCCTGGGCAGCTTTGAGGTCGGGCTCGATGGCGGCCCCACGATCGAGATCGGCGCCCGAAAGACTCGCGCGATGCTGGCCTATCTGGCGGTGAATCCTGGTCGGGCGCAGACTCGCGAGCGTCTGGTGGGCCTGCTCTGGAGCGACCGGGGCGATGCCCAGGCCAGGAATTCCATGCGCCAGGCCCTAAGCGAACTCGGCCGGGCCTTCGATGCGATCCAGCCAACGCCGCTGGTCAAGGAACGTGACACCATCCAGCTCGCGCCCGATGCGATCGAAGTCGATGTGCGGGAATTCGAGCGGCTTGCGGCCAGCGACGATGCCGCCGATCTCGATCGCGCCATCGCGCTCCATGGCGGCGATCTGCTGGAGGGCATCGACATCCGCGATCCCGCTTTCGAGGAATGGCTGGTTCCGGAGCGACAGCGCCTGCGAGAGATTTTTCTTGCCGTGCTCGCCAAACGCCTGGCCCAGGCGAGAGGACAAACCGCCATTGGGCTGGCGCAACGATTGCTGGCGTTGGATCCTTTGCGGGAGGAAGGACACCGGGCACTGATGCGCCTGCACGCCGAGGCGGGCGAAGTGGGCGCGGCACTGCGCCAATACGAGACTTGCCGAGCGATCCTGGGGCGCGAGCTTGATGTGGCGCCATCACCGGAGACCGAGGAATTGCACCGGCGAATCCGGCAACAGAAGGATCAGCCGGCGGCGATTGCGCCTGCCGTGGCGGTGGAGCCCACGCCGGCCGGCGACGCAGCCAAACCATCGCTGGCGGTCCTGCCATTCCGCAATCTCAGTGACGATCCCACCCAGCTTTATTTCAGCGATGGCATCACCGAGGACATCATCACCGAATTGGCGCGGTTTCACGAATTGTTCGTGATCGCGCGCAATTCGTCCTTCCAGTTTCGCGACCAACCCAAGGACGCGAAGGTGATCGCGCGCGAATTGGGGGTTGCCTATCTGGTCGAAGGCAGCGTGCGCAAGGCCGGAACGCGTATCCGGGTGGCGGCGCAACTAATCGAGGCGGAATCCGGAAACAATTTGTGGGCGGAGCGTTACGACCGCGATCTCGACGATATTTTCGCGGTCCAGGACGAGGTGGTCCGGACCATCGTCGCCACGCTGGTCGGGCGGGTGGTGGCCAGCGGCGCGGACAAGGCGCGAAAGAAACCGGCCAAGGATTGGGTCGCGTACGATTTTTTTCTGCAGGGCCGCGAGCGCTCTGACCAGCACGATTCGCGGGCCGCCGAGCCGCTGCTGCGCCGCGCGATCGAGCTTGATCCCGGCTTCGCCCAGGCCCATGCGTGGCTGTCGTTTGCGTACACCACCACGTTCTTTTTCACCGCCGACAAGGAACTCCTGACCGTCGCCGGTGCCACCGCGCGGCAGGCGCTTTCGCTTGACAGCACCGACGCTTCCTCGCACGTGGCGATGGGCCTCGTCGATCTGTTCATGCGCCGGCATGAGGAGGCCGGCATCCACTTGGCCACGGCCATCAGCCTCAACCCGACCGACGCCCACGTTGTTTCCACGCATGCCGTGTGGCTGTCCTTCGTGGACCGGACCGGCGAGGCCTTGGACATATTGGAGAAAACCCTTCAGCGCGACCCTTATGTGCCCGATTGGCATTGGGAGATGCGCTCGGCGGCGTTGATGCAGGCGCGGCGCTACGAGGAAGCGATCCAGGCGCTCGTTCGCATGAAGCACAAACTGGTTTGGAACCATTATCTCCTGGCCGGCGCCTACGCCTATCTTGGCCGGATGAACGAGGCGAGGGCGCAAGCGGCCGAGGTGCTGCGCCTGAAGCCGGATTATTCCGAGGATTGGGTGCGGGCGATCGAGCCCTACAAGGACCCTATCCATGTCGAGCATTTGTTGACCGGGCTTCGCCTGGCGGGACTGCCGACAACCAAATGACCGGGGCCGGCTTGGCTATTCGAGCGCGAGGTTGAGGACCGAGCGGGCGGAGGCGAGATCGAGAAGCTCGAGCGTCATCGAGCGGGTTTTGCCGCTTTCATCGACGAAATTGAGGATGGCGCCGCGAAAATCCGGGCCGAGAAGGCGCGCGCGCTGGCGCATGTCCATTTGCCAGAAGGCGGAGAGTGATTTTTCTTCCGCGCGGAGGCGTTCCTCGAGCGCGCGTCTTGCCTCGGCCTTTCGCGGCTCAGCTAGATTGGGGTCGATTCGAAGCAGGATGATGGGACCCGGTTCGGCGCCGATCTTCCCCAGGGTCAGATCCGGCTTGCCGTAGCGGGCGGAAAAATCGTCGAGCAATTCCTGGCTCGCCTTGGGCTGGGCCTGCGGGAAGGACTGGCTCAACCGCAGCCAATAGGCGCGCCGGCCGTCCTCGATCGAGGTGAACCAGATCTGGAGCTTGCGATCCTCGGAGAAGGTGCTTTCGATCCGCGCGATCGGCGCCTCGATCAGCACCGAATCGGCAAGCTCGCCGGCCAATTTCTCCTGATAGATGCCTTCCAGATATTCACCATCGAGCTCCGCCTCCAGCGGCATGTCAAGCGGGATCTGCATGAGCCGGGGACGCTCCCCGGCCAAGGCCGGCAGCGCGCCGAGGATGGCGGCCAGCAACGGGACGAGTATCATTTTCAGCATCCCGCGCATTCCTCCAGATATTCCTTGACCTCGTCGAACAGCCAGTCGCGGAAAGCCTTGATCTTCGGCTGCTTGAGCGCGTTCTTGCCATAGACCACCCAATAGCCGGAATCCAGGCTCACGCTGAAATCGATCGGCCTAATCAGGCGCCCGTGCTTGAGGTCATCGCCAGCCAGGATGCGGTTGCCCATGGCGATGCCGAGCCCGTCGATCGCCGCCTGAATTTGCAAGTTGGAGGCACTGAGTGAGATGTCGGAGCGGAGTTCGACATCCCCTGCCCCGGCCGCCGCCAACCAGTCGCGCCATTCGTCATAGCCGGAGCGTACCCAATCGGTGTCGGTCAACAGCGGATACTGCACCACGTCGCGTGGGCTTCGGATCGGGCGCGCCGGATCGAGGAGGCCGGGCGCGCAAACCGGAAAGACCTCGTTCGCCTGCAGCGATTCCACGTCGAGACCCGGCCAATTGCCGCGCCCGTAGCGGATGCCGAGATCGATGTCGCCCTCGCCGATCCGCTCCACGGTGTTGGTGGCCGAGATACGGACGTTAATGTCCGGATGGCGGGCGCGGAAACTCTGCAGCCTAGGTACCAGCCATTTGGCCGCGACCGAGGGCAGGCAGGTGACCGTCAATGGACGCGCCTTGTTGTATTTCGCGGCCTCTTGTGCCGCGACCGATAGAAGGGTGAAGGCATCCCGGACCGGACCCACGAAGCGCTGGCCGGCATCGGTCAGGCGCACCTGGCGCGAGCGCCGCTCGAACAGCGCCTGACCCAGCCAGTCTTCCAACGCCTTGATCTGATGGCTGATCGCGCTGTGGGTCACGTTCAGTTCCTGGGCCGCCTTGGTGAAGCTTTGCAGGCGGGCGGCGGACTCGAAATAGTGAACCGCCTTCAGGGGAGGTAGGCGCATGCTCACTCTCCAAAAAACTAACAGAACAAGTTAGAAACTATCGTTTGTACCAGCTCACAATCAAGCACATTTTTGTGAGGACCGGACGTTGCAGTCCGCGCGAAATATGTGAGGAAAACATGAGCTCAAACTCGCTACTCCTGAACTCTTCGAAGGCCGATGAGACGCCTTCCCGCCCGAGTGCGATCCGCCAAGCGGGCGATTACCTGGTGGCTGCGATCTCCGACTGGAGCACACGGCGCGTCACCCGCCGCGCGCTCCTCGCGCTCGATGACCGAATGCTGCGTGATATCGGCCTCTCTCTGGCCGATGTCGCCGAATTCGACGGCGTAACCCCCCGGCGGCTCTGACCCGCCGAAAGCGCTGGCCGAGGCCTGGGAAAGCCCCCTTCCGCAAGCCTTGGCCAGCGCAGTCTTCCCGCCTTTCCGGCCCCTGGACTGGCCCGGCAATCGCCGGGTCATTTTTTTGGGGATCATTTATTAGTGAGTATAACTAACAGAACACTTGAGAAACGATCGTTTGTGCAAAGGAAATGGAACCCTCATTCTCCTCCCCAGGCGGCGATCCTGCCGCGATATTGAATGTGAGGAAAACATGGCATATCAATCCATCGATCATGGTTCGCTGGCGAGCCGTTCCCGGTTCGGCCTCGGCGCGCTTGGCCTGGCCGGCCAGCGTAGCCTGGAGGCGGTCTTGACCTGGATCGAGCGCTATCATGGGCGCTTGGAATTGCAGCGTCTCGACGACCACATGCTGAAGGACATCGGCCTCAGTTCCGTCGATGTCGAGCGCGAGGCGAGTAAACCTTTCTGGCGGGCATGAGGAGGGCATGGACGCGCATTTTCGGCGCTTAGCGCGGCTCCCAACCGATGGGCCAACGCGCGGCTCTACGAGGCGGTCGGACGCTTGTCGGAAGCGGCCTTCGTGGGGGCCCACGCAGCGGCTTCTTTCCCTCGCTGATGCTGACGCTGAACCATGTCCTGGCCGGCGAGCGCATCTGGTTGAGCCGTTTCACCGGAGCGGCCAGTGGCGTCACTTCCTTGGACCAGGTGTTGTATCCGGAATTCGACCTGTTGGGCGTGGCGCGCGCGGCAACCGATGAGCAAATCGTGGCCTATGTCGAGGGCCTAGGCGAGGCCGAACTCGCAAGGCCCCTCACCTATCGCACGCTCAGCGACGCCAGGGAGACATGGGCCGAACTTGGTCCGATACTTACCCATTTCTTCAATCACCAGACCCACCATCGCGGGCCCAAGCTCACGCCATGCTCTCCTCGACCGAGGCGCCGCCCGCGCTCGATTTCATCTATTTCCGGCGCGAAGCCGGCTGAGTTTGCGTTCCCGGCCCCGGGATTCCATCCCGCAAATCTGTTATGAATCGCCCATCCAACGCAAGATGGCGCCGATGGGTCGAGGGTTTTCGCTGTTGCTGCTGTCGCTGTTCTGCCTTGTTGGCGCCAGCACGGCGCTGGGAGACGACGCAAGCGCGATCGATCTCGCGCTGGTGCTGGCGGTGGACTGTTCCTTCAGCGTCGATGGCGGCGAATTCGACCAGCAGATGACCGGGCTGGCCGAAGCGTTCCGAAATCCAGAGGTGGCCGGCGCGATCGCCTCCGTTCCCGGTGGCCGAATCGCCATTGCCCTGGTGCAATGGTCGGGACCGAGCAGCCAGTTCCTGGCGCTCGACTGGCGTAATGTCGGCTCCCCGAAAGATGCGCGCAATCTGGCCAATGTCATCGCGGCCACACCGCGACAGAGCCGGGAAGGAGCGACCTCGATTGCCGCCATGGTCGATGCCGGAACGGTTTTGCTGGCGCCCTTTCGGGGTTCGGCGCGGCGGCGCGTGATCGATATTTCATCGGACGGTGTCAACAACACCGCCGGCCGGCTTGATGCGGCCCGCGATCGCGCGCTGGCGCTGGGAGTCACCATCAATGCCTTGGCGATCATGAACGAGGTCGAGGCGCTCGATCGCTATTTCGAGCGCGACCTGATCACTGGCCCCGGCGCCTTCGTCATTCCAGCCAGCGATTACGGGGATTACGAGGCGGCGATCCTGCGAAAATTATTGCGCGAGATCGCCAGCCCCAGTGCATGATACCACGTCCCGATGAGCAATACTCAACGGGACCTGGTTAAGCCCGCGCGTGCCGCTTGAGCGAAGTCGATCCCAGATGCGTCGGCATCCTTGGGATCGCGTACAAGCACTATTTCGGCACCACCACCATCACCATCTGCCTTCCCTCGAGCCGAGGCGAGGATTCGACCTTGGCCACCGAATCGAGGTCGGTCCGCACCCGCTCCAGGACCTTGACGCCCAATTCCTGGTGCGCCATCTCGCGGCCGCGAAAGCGGAGCGTGACCTTGACCTTGTCGCCCTCCTCCAGGAAGCGGTGGATGGCCCGCATCTTGACGCCGTAATCGTGGATGTCGATGCCCGGGCGCAGCTTGATCTCCTTGACCTCGATCACCTTCTGCTTCTTGCGCGCCTCGTTCTTGCGCTTCTGTTCCTCGTATTTGTATTTGCCGATATCGAGAATCTTGCACACCGGCGGGTCGGCGTTGGGCGAGATTTCCACCAGATCCATGCCGGCCTCGGTGGCCAGGTAGATCGCCTCGCGAATGGGAACTACACCGTGCATGGTGCCATCGGCTTTGACCAGGCGCACTTGCGGCGCGTTGATCTGGTGGTTGACACGCGGCCCGGTATTTTTCGTGGGCGCGGCATCGGTCGGGGAAACTCTTGCTATGGAAGGCTCCTATCGGTTGTTGTGGCCCGGTAAAGTACAAGACCCGAAAGAGGGATGCGCTCCCGAAAGGGACCGCCCACTCTTCGGGGGATCGGTTGCAAGGGCGAATTATGCCATCATTCCTGCTCAAGGTTCAATCGACCCTGGGATCAATCGACCCTGGGTTCAATCGACCCTGGGTTCAACCGGCCTTGGGTTCAACCGGCGTTGGGTTCAACCGGCCTTGGGATCAATCGACCCTGGGTTCAATCGACCTTGGGTTCAACCGCCTTGGGTTCAATCGGCCCTGGGTTCAACCGGCCTTGGATTCAACCGGCCTTGGCTTCAATCGACCCTGGGTTCAACCGGCCCTGGGTTCAACCGGTCTTGGCCAAAGGCGGGCGCGCCTCCCGACCCAGCGCGGCCACGGCCGCCGACAAAGGCATGGTTTCCTGCCCGCTTTGGCCAAGGCGCCTGATGGCCAGCGTTCCCGCCTCCTGGTCGCGCCGTCCGACGGCGATGATGAGCGGCACCTTGGCCAGGCTGTGCTCGCGGACCTTGTAATTGATCTTCTCGTTCCTGGAATCGAGTTCGACGCGCAGCCCGGACAGGGCGAGTGCTGCTGTGACCTCGCGGGCGTAAACCTCGACCTCGGAGACGATCGAGCACACCACCGCCTGAAGCGGCGCCAACCACAGCGGCAGATGTCCTGCCGTGTTCTCGATCAGGATGCCGAGGAAACGCTCCATCGATCCCAGAATGCAGCGGTGCAGCATGACCGGGCGACGCTTCTGTCCATCCTGGGCGACATAGGTCGCATCGAGCCGCTCGGGCAGCACGAAATCAAGCTGCAGCGTGCCGCATTGCCAGGATCGCCCGATCGTGTCCTTGAGGTGGAATTCGAGCTTGGGGCCATAGAAGGCCCCTTCGCCCGGCGCCATCACATAGGCGTGGCCGGCCGCCTCCATCGCCGCCTTCAGCGAGGCCTCCGCCTTGTCCCAGGTCGCATCGGCGCCGGCGCGGCTGGTAGGCCGGTCGGCGAAACGGATCAGGACGTCACTGAAACCGAGATCGCGATAGATGCCGAACAAGAGATCGCAGAAGGCGATGCTCTCCGCCGTCACCTGATCCTCGGTGCAAAAGATATGGGCATCGTCCTGGATAAAATGGCGCACCCGCATGATGCCATGCAGCGCACCCCCCGGCTCGAAGCGATGGCAGGAGCCGAACTCGGCCATGCGCAGCGGCAGATCCCGATAGCTCTTGATGCCCTGATTGAAGATCTGCACGTGGCAGGGGCAATTCATCGGCTTCAGCGCGAAGACGCGCTGGTCGGGATTGGTGGCGTATTCCCTGATCGCGGCCTCGTTCTCGGCCAAGTACATGTGCTCGCGGAACTTCTCCCAATGGCCGGATTGCTCCCACAGCTTGCGCTCGACCAGCTGGGGCGTCTTGACCTCGACATATCCGGCCCCATCCAGGCGCGAGCGCACGAAGCCCTCGAGCGTGCGATAGAGCGTCCAGCCCTTGGGGTGCCAGAACACCATGCCGGCCGCTTCTTCCTGCTGATGGAAGAGGCCCATTTCGCGCCCGAGCCGGCGATGGTCGCGCTTCTCGGCTTCCTCGAGCTGGCGCAGATGCTCGGCGAGCTGCTTGTCGTCGGCGAAATAGGTGCCGTAGATGCGCTGCAATTGCGGCTTGTCGGGATCGCCGCGCCAATAGGCGCCGGAGACCTTCATCAGCTTGAAGGCCTTGCCGAGTTTTCCCGTCGAAGGCAGATGCGGCCCGGTGCACAGGTCGAGCCACTCGCCCTGCCGATAGATCGAGATTTCCTCCCCGGGCGGAATCTGCGCAACCCATTCGGCCTTGAAGTGCTCGCCCTTGCCTTTGAAGAACGAGACCGCCTGGTCACGGCTCCAGATCTCGCGGGTGATCGTCTCGTTGCGATCGACGATCTCGCGCATGCGCGCCTCGATCGCCTCGAAATCATCCGGCGTGAAAGGGGCGTTGCGATGGAAGTCGTAATAGAATCCGGTCTCGGTCGCCGGGCCGAAGGTGATCTGGGTGCCGGGGGAGAGTTCCTGCACCGCCTCCGCCAGCACATGGGCGCAATCGTGGCGCAGCAATTCCAGCGCGTCCTTGTGCGTGCTGGTGACGATCTCGATCCTGGAATCGGCGCCGATTTCAGTCGAAAGGTCGCGGAGCGTTCCATCGATCTTGATTGCGAGCGCGGCCTTGGCCAGGCCCGGCCCTATGCCCAAGGCGATCTCGGCCCCGGAGATCGGTCGATCGAATTGACGCCGGCTGCCGTCAGGCAGCGTGATCGTTGGCATGGGGCCCCGTTGGATGCCGATTGGACAATCGTTTGGCCCAGATCGGTGGAAATCCGGCCCCGGGCGCGCCGGCGAATTTAGAGCCTGGTCGCCCCCTGTCAAGCCGCGTGGAGCTTCGCCCGGAAGGGCTTGCGGTAGAGCCAGACGCTGGCCGGCGGCAGGTTCTGCAGCACGCGGTCCTTGACCGCGCCCTCGATCCCAAGCCGGCGTCGCGGCAGCGGCGACAACAGGCCATAGGTGAATTGGATGAATGGCGCGCCCGGCGACAGGCAAGCGAAGGCCTGGGCGGCGATCCGGTATTGCACGCTCTTTTTCATCGACAGGAGCGGCAGCGAGGAGACCACTGCCTTGACCCCAACGATCGCGTGCCGATGCAAGAGCGATGGCAGTTGTTGCGCGTCGCCCAGGATCACCAGCACGCTGGAATAGCGCGCCACCAGCAGCCGATGCAGCGTCGGATCGCGTTCGATCACCACCAGCCGCCCGGGTGGGGTGCCGGCAGACAGAATCGCCCGCGTCACCGAGCCTGTGCCACCACCCAATTCCACGACCCACCCATCGCCCTTCGGAATCTGGCGGGCCATGGACGCGGCCAATTCCCGCGACGATACCGCCACTGCCCCGATCCGGCGCGGGTTCTTGAGCCACAATTTGAGGAGGACGCCTTGTTCCCAACGCATGATGGCAGCCATTTTCACCCATGCCACGCTATCATGGGCCCGAGGGCCCGCAATACCGGATTCATGGCTTCAGGACGATCTTTCCAATTGCCCGCCGGGACCGGATACCATCGAAGGCCCAAGCAAAATCGGCGAGATCGAGGGCCTCGCAAACCAGGGGCCGCAGCCTTGCCTCTCGGCACATTCGATCGAGGCTTGCGAAGGCGCTGGCCACCAAATCCGGGCGATGCTGGCGGTAGGAACCGAAAAAGAAACCCAAGGCGGCGACGTTCCTGACCAGCAGGATATTGGCCGGGATGCTCTGCACGGCGCCACCGGCAAAGCCGATGATGAGCAACCGCGCGTGCCAGTTCGCCACCCGCAGCGAGGCCTCGAAGGTGGCGCCGCCCACTGGGTCAAAGACAACGTCCACCCCGCCGACCAGTGCCTTCACCCGTTCTCGGATGTCCTCGGCGCTGTAATCGATCGCGTGATCGGCGCCGTGGGCCAGCGCCACGGCGCATTTCTCCTTTCCGCCGGCTGTGGCCACGACCTTGGCGCCCAAGGCCTTGCCGATCTCGACCGCCGTCAACCCGACCCCGCCGGCCGCGCCATGGACCAGCAGGATTTCCCCAGGGAGCAATCGGGCCTGTTCCACCAGACCGAGATAGGAAGTCCCATAGGCGATGGGAAACCCCGCCGCCTGGGTATCGGTCAGGGTTTCCGAAATCGGGAACGCCATCTTGGCCGCCACGATGACCATTTCAGCGAACCCACCATGATCGAGGAGCGCCATCACCCGATCGCCGGGCTTCAGCCTACCCGCGCCGGGACCCACCGCCTCGATCGCTCCGGCCACCTCGAATCCGGGCACGAAGGGCCGGGGCGGTTTCACCTGGTACTTGCCGGCAACGATCAGGAGATCGGCGAAATTGACACCGGCGGCCGCCACGCGGATGCGAATTTGCCCCTCGCCGGGCGGGCCAGGATCGGGCCAGTCGTCGACGCGCAGGTTTTCCACCCCGCCGAATTCCGCGCAGACCAACGCGCGCACGGCATTCGACCTAGTGTTCCGACGCCGACATTCCGGTCTCGGAATGTCGGCCCGGAACACTCGCTAACTCAATGGTATGTGTCGTGTTTCCAACACATTGATCGGGAATCAAGCGTTGGACCCACAACACTAGAAAGTTCCGCCCTCGACCGGACGGATGGCACCGGTCCGGGTCCCGGCCCAATTCCTGACCGGGGGCACCAGGGCGGCCGCGAGAGCCGCTTCGTCCGTCGCGTCGATCAGCCCTAGGCGCTTCAGCACCTGACCCATGGCGACCTCGGCCGCGCGGGACGCGCCATCTTCGATCTTGAGCGCGACACCGAGGCCAAGTCCCGGCAACGCGGCCATGTAGACGCCCTCCGCCCCGACCTTGATCGCCGCCTTGCCGCGCAAGGTCTTGATGACAAGTGTGCAAAAACGCCCGGTCCCGCCGACATTGAACGGATTTTCAGTCATGGACTTGAGGATCCGCCGGCAGGAAGCGGCGCGATCCACCGATAGGTGATGCGGGTCGGCCATGTTCGCCATCGCGCGGGCTAGACTTACTATCGGGGTCGCAATCACCGGAATGCCGCAACCATCGATGCCACGGGGTGCAAGGCGCAGCTCCAGGCCGCACATCTGTTCCAGGAGCCCCAGAAGGTGCTGCTGGATCGGGTGTTCGTATTGGACGTAGCCCTTTGGCGAATGCTTGAAATGGAGGATGGAAGTCAGAATACCGGCGTGCTGGCCGGAACAATTGTTGTGCGCCCGGGTTGGTTCGAGGCCCGCTTGGATCATGGCCTGGTAGCTCGGTTCATAGCCGGGTACCTGCGGGCCGCATTCCAAATCATCGGCGGTGAGCCCGATCCGAGCGAGCCAGGCATTGACCGCCTCGACATGCTGGGCTTCGCCGTTGTGCGAAGCGCAGGCCAGCGCCACTTCCGCATCGCTCACGCTATATGCTTCGGCCGCGCCGGATTCGATGAGCGCAATCGCCAGAAGCGGCTTGATCGCGGAGCGACCATAGATCGGCTGCTCGATGTCGCCCCAGGCTTCCACCACCTGGCCATCGGCATCGGCGACAGCGATGCAGGCCCGGTGGCGGCTCTCGACCATCTGACCGCGCCAAACCTCGACCAGGATCGGCGCATCGCTTCGGTTCCGGGCTGCCAATGTGTTCATCAGGCGAGCGATGGTGTTTGTTTGCCGTGGGGCGGGACGCACAATGGCGCCCGCTTCCGACCAAGGCAAGACGCGAAATCAGTACCGATGGCGGCTGCGCAGGCGGCGCATTTTCGAGCGCGCGCCGCACTCGTTCATGACGCACCAGCGCCGCGACAGGTTCTTGCTGGAATCAAGAAACAGCCACAGGCAATCGTGGGCCAGGCAGCGCTTCACCCGCGCCACATCCCCGGTCAGCAGAGCAGCCGCGTCCTTGGCGATGGCGTGGCGCAAAAGTTCAAGCGGGCGTTCAGCGCGATCCGCCAAAATCCAATTGCCGTTGGCATCGGGCACCAGGGCGGAACTGGCTCCGGCCGATGCAATCCCCGCGTTCAGCGTGCTTAAATGCCTGGGATCGGGTGCCTCGCCCTCGACCAGCCGGTCGAAGATGCCCAAGAGCGCCGCCCGCATTCCACGCATCTCCGCCAATTCGGTCGCTTCCGGAACGCCCTCAAATGCCCAGCCCGCGCGCGCTGCCCAGGAGGCAAGGCCGGCCGGGTCGGAGAGCCGGTCGCGAGGGCCAGAGGCGCGCCCTCGTGACAGCGTATTGCAGAGATCAAGCGCCAGCCGCCCGCCGGAAAACTCTATCTTCGGTTGGGTCATCACACCTCCTCCTGCCTCCCACCCTCTGGACATGTGAGTTCGATTCACAGTATTTACCAGTTAAATTCATTTTACAGGTAACTCATACTATAATACCATAGTTACTATCAAAATCCATTTTGCAGGAAACAAAGTCATGAATCGGCCCAAAACGACCAGATCGACGGATGGCAGCCTTCGGGACGTGGCACTCGGCGTTACCCTGTCAGGGTTGGGACCGGACTTGGCGTGTTGCTTTACGGCGAAGTCCCGGGAACGCTCGATCTGCTTGGCGCGGTTTTTATCTTGGGTGGCCTCGTGTGCGCGGTTCATCCGGCGAGAACCTTGGTGCAGGCCTGAATCGCCCAGCCGGCTTGCCTCGCGGCACCTTGCCGCCTAGCTTGATGCTTGGCGGCGCGGAGCGAGGTAATGCGGGGCTACTTCGGGATCGGCATCGAGGGCGTCTCCAAGCCGATGAATTTGGGCGCCGTGCTGCGCACCGCGCATGCCTTCAACGCCGCCTTCGCGTTTGCCATCCGACCGGTGCTGGACATCGGCGCCATCTTGCGTTCGGACACCTCGATTGCGATCGAGGCGATGCCGGTCCATATCCATGATCGTTTGGAGGATTTCACCCTACCGGTCGGGTGCCGATTGGTGGGTGTCGAGATCACACCCGAGGCGATCGAATTGCCGAGCTTCACTCATCCCCATGCTGCGGCCTATGTCCTGGGCGCGGAACAGGACAGCCTGAGCCCCGAACTCGTGGAAAAATGCGAGTTCGTGATTCGAATTCCGACCCGATTCTGCGTCAATCTGGCGATCGCCGCGGCGATCGTCATGTATGACCGCATGATCAGCCTCGGCCGTTTCGCCGAGCGCCCGGTGCGCGTCGGCGCACCCAAGGGGGCAACACCGGCCCACGTCCACGGCCTGCCGAAATGGAAGCGCCGCTTTGGCGGGCGCTCGTCCGGCCAACAATAGCAAAACGAGCACTCTGGCAAATCCGCGAGGGGCTTGGTAAATCCAGCCAATGGAAGGATGCAATGCAGGAATCCGGGCGGCGATTGCCGGGCTGGCCGCCATTCTGGCGAGATTGGCAGGACTGGCCACCATTCTGGCGAGATTGGCGGGACTAGCCGCCATTCTGGCGGCGGGGCCGGCATTAGCCGAGGAACTGGGCGCCGCCGGCCAGTGGCTCGCGCGTGCGCACCAGCAAGACGGTGCCAAATTGTGCTATGCCATCTCCGCGCCGACCGAAAGCGCCGGGCAGGTCACGGATCGCGGGCCCGTTGGCGCGCTGGTCACCCATGTCGATGGCGGCGCCACCAGGGACCAGGTCAGCGTCGCTCTTGGCTATGCACCAAAGGCAGGCACGCTGATCCGGCTCAATATCGACGGCAAGGCCTATATCCTGCGCCGGATCGAGGGCGACCGTGCCTGGGCACGCGACGCGGCTGCCGACCGGTTGATCCTTGCGGCTATGAAGAAGGGCAACCGCATGGTGGTCACCGGCGTTAACGACAACGGCGCCAAGGTCGAGGACATTTTCTCGCTCGCCGGGTTGAGCAAGACCCTGCGAATGGCCGCCGAATCCTGCGGATTCCAATGACGGAAGCCGACACGCCGATGAGCGAACCCGCGCGAAGCGAATTGGCATTGCCCGACCGGCCGGATCTGGTGGGGCTCGATCGCGCCGAATTGGCTTCAAGACTGGCCGAGATCGGTCAGCCCGCTTTCCGCGCCCGCCAACTCTGGCATTGGATTTACCATCGTGGGGCTAACGATTTCGCCGCCATGACCAGCCTGTCCAAGGATTTTCGCGCCGAACTCCAGCGCCGATTTTCCGTTACTCGGCCGGGTGTCACGCTCACGCGCCAATCCGCCGACGGCACGTTGAAATGGCTGCTCCGTTTCGCCGATGGGCGGGAAGCCGAAACCGTTCATATCCCCGAGGAGGATCGCGGCACGCTTTGCGTTTCCTCGCAGGTCGGCTGCACGCTCGCCTGTACCTTCTGCCACACCGGGACCCAGCGCCTGGTTCGCAACCTGTCGGCGGGGGAGATCGTCGGCCAGGTCATGCTGGCGCGCGATTGCCTGGGCGAGTGGCCGAGCCCCAGGGATGCCCGCATGCTCTCCAACGTCGTGATGATGGGAATGGGCGAACCCCTCTATAATTACGACAACGTCGCCAAGGCGCTCCGGATCGTCATGGACGGCGAGGGCATCGCCATCTCGAAACGGCGCATCACGCTCTCGACCGCCGGCGTGGTGCCGATGATCGAGCGTTGCGGGCGCGAGCTCGGCGTGATGCTGGCGATCTCGCTCCATGCCGTCAGCGACGAATTGCGCGACCGCATCGTGCCCATCAACAAGAAGTATCCGCTGAAAGAGCTGCTTGGCGCCTGCCGGAACTACCCCGGGCTCAACAACGCCAGGCGCATTACCTTCGAGTATGTGATGCTGAAAGGCGTCAATGACGGCCCCGCCGACGCCCGCGCGCTCATTCGCCTGATCAAGGGCATTCCGGCCAAGGTCAATCTGATTCCGTTCAATCCCTGGCCGGGCGCGCCCTTCGAGCGCTCGGCGCCGGACGCGATCAAGGCCTTCAGCGACATCGTCTTCAACGCCGGCTACGCGAGCCCGGTGCGCACGCCTCGGGGCGAGGACATCATGGCCGCCTGCGGGCAATTGAAGACCGAGAGCGTGACCTTTCGCAAATCACAGCGCGCCCAAGCCCTGGCGGTCGCCGGGTGAAGCGGCATTTCGCCGCCCTCGCGCTGGGCACGGGCCTCACGCTGATCGGCGTGGCGGCGCTCGCCCAAGAGGGCGCCGAACAATCGGCGATCCTGGGCGATTGCCGCCAGGACGCGAGCGCGCAAACGCGGCTCAGCGCCTGCACAATTGCGATCGGGGGCGGCAAGGCCAAGGGCACGGAGCTCGCCTTCGCGTATTTGCAGCGCGGCCTGGCGCGCGCCGAAGCGGGCGAGCTCAAGCCGGCGATCAAGGATTTCGACCAGGCGATCAAGTTGGCGCCCAAGGCGACCGACGCGCTCTACGACAGGGGCGTTGCCTATACCCAACTCGGCAATTGGCAGGCGGCGCAGGCCGATTTCGACCGCCTGCTGAAGATCGCACCTTCGGACGCCGACGCGCTTTACATGCGCGCCTGGGTGCATTCGCAGCGAGGGGATGACGAGGCCGCGATCGGCGATCTGGATGCGATCCTTGGCCTCCATCCCGATGATCTGCCGGCGTTGTTCGATCGCGGCGGATTGCTGCTTCGCGCCGGTCGGCCGATGGACGCGACGCTGGATTTCACCCGGGTTCTGGCGCTCGATTCCAAGGCGGCCGCCGCCGCGTTCAATCGCGGCCGCGCGAATTATCTCATGGCGCGCGACAAACAGGCGGCACAGGACTTTCGCTTGGCCATGTCGCTCAGGCCGGGCAACCCCTATGCGGCCCTGCGCCTGCATCTCGCGCTGGCGCGCAATGGAGGCGGCGCGGCCAAGCCCCTGGAACAGGCCATGGCCGCACTGGCCGAGGATGAATGGCCACGGCAATTGCTGCTGGTTTATCTCAAGCGGGTAGAGGGCAAGGAAGTGCTGGCGGCTCTTGAAACGGTTTCCGAGGCGGACCGGCCGCGCCTTCTGTGCGAGGCCAATTACTACCTAGGCGCGCTTGCCGAAATTCTTGGCCAGCCGAAAGCGGCTCGCGCCTATTTCGAGGCCGCGATAGGGACCAAGGAGAAGTCCAGCGTCGAGTTCGTCGATGCGAAACTGGCGCTGGCCCCGCGTTGACTAAGGCCCGCGTTGACTAAAGTTTGCGTCGTCGGCTCTAATCGGCCTCCACGAGGCCACCGGACCGAAGGAGTAAGCATCATGAAAATATTCAGCAGGGGCGATCAGGCGCAGGGTCAGCCGCAGGCGGTACGCAGCTCTTTCCTTGGGCGCGTGGGCCTCAGTGTTGTCATTCTGGTCCTGGTGCTGGCGGGCTTGTCGGGATCCTATTACACGGTGCCGGAGGGCTATCGCGGCGTCATCTTGCGCAATGGCGCGGCCATCGGCATGGCGACACCCGGCCTTGGTTTCAAGTTGCCGTTCTTCGATCAGGTCGTCGACATGAGCATCCAGACCGAGAAGGTGGCCTTCGAATCGATTGCCGCCTATAGCCGCGATTTGCAACAGGCGACCATGCAACTCTCGGTCAATTACCGGCTGGACGAGGGAAGGGTCCAGGAGACCTACTCCGAGATCGGCTTCTACTACGCCGACAAGTTGCTGACACCGATCGTGCTCAAGCGCACCAAGGAGGTGTTCGGCCAATACACCGCCGCCGACGTGGTATCGCAGCGCGAGAAGGTCGGCCTCGCGGTGTTCGAGGTGATTCAATCCGACATGGCCCCAAACGGCGTGCTGGTCGAGAGCGTCCAGATCGAGAACGTGGATTTCTCCGACACCTATGAGAGCGCGGTCGAGGAAACGGCGACCGCCGAGGCCAATGTCAAGCGCGCGCGCCAGGAACTGGAGCAGGTCAAGGTCAACGCCCAGCGCCAGATCGCCGAGGCCGAGGCCAAGGCCGATGCCACCCGCATGACCGCCGACGCAGAGGCCTATGCCATCCGGGCGCGCGGCGAGGCCGAGGCGACGGTGATCGCCTCGCGGGGCAAGGCGCTGAAGGACAATCCCGACCTGGTCAAGCTGATCTCGGCCGAGAGATGGAACGGCGTTCTCCCCACCAGCATGATCCCGGGAGGCGCCATTCCCTTCATCGGAGTGCCGCAATAGACGTTTGCGCGGCTATTGCTTCCGCCGCTTGTGGGCGGCGGCGGCACGCTTGACCGCGCCCCAATCGAGCTCGAAGCCCAGGCCCGGCTTGTCGGAGATCGGTAGCGCGCCATTCTTTGGGATCAGGTTCGGCGACTTGACGATGTCCTCGGCCAAAAGCTGCCACATGATCTGATTGCCGTCGTCCATGTTGGCGATGGTGGCGGCCGCCTGGTTCGAGGCGCAAGTGGTGATGCCGGTTTCGAACACGCCGTGGATGCAGACTTTCACGTTGGCGGCTTCCGCGATCGCGGCTGCCTTGCGGAAGCGGGTGATGCCGCAGGTCTCGTGCAGGCCCAGCGTGATCACGTCGCAGGCCCTGGCGCGGACCGCGTTATAGACGTCTTCCGGCGAGAACACGGCCTGATCGGCGGCGATCGGAATGCCGGTATGCGCGCGCAAGGAGGCGAGCGTCTGGACGCCGCCGGCGCTCGGTATCGGCTGCTCGATAAATTCGATGTCGAATTGTGCCAGCTTCTCGAACATGCGCCTGGCGGTGAGGGTGTCCCAGGCCTCGTTCGCATCGAGCCGCGGCCGCGTATTGCCGATCGACTTTCGGACCGCGCGCACGATCTCGATGTCGATGTCGCCGCGACCGACCTTGACATAGATGACCTTGAAGCCCCGTCGCTTGAGTTCCCCGGCGTGACGCGCCAGTTCCTTGGGCGTTTCGCCCTGGACGAAGCCGAAATACTCGACCCGGTCGCGAATGGCGCCGCCCAGCAACCGATGCAGCGGCAGCTTCGCTTCCTTGCCCATGGCATCCCACAGAGCGAGGTCGAAACCGGTCATGGCTTGGGCAAAATAGCGGGGGGCGCTGCCGGTGCCTTGAGACCCAAATCCCTTGCGATAAAAATCGCCGATCAGCCTTCCGCCGTCATGGATCGAGTGGCCGATGAAATGCCGGGCGGCGATGTTCAGGATCGAGAGGACCGGCTCGATACTCGGGCTGGCGACCGATTCGCCAATCCCGATGATGCCCTTGTCGGTCTCGATTTCGACCAGGATGACCGAGGTGCCCTCGTTCACCCCCTGCGCCCAGACATAGGGCTGCTTGAAGCGGCAGAACAACGGCGTCAGGCGGAT
Organism: uncultured Rhodospirillaceae bacterium; assembly: GCA_964542425.1. Taxonomy (GTDB): domain Bacteria; phylum Pseudomonadota; class Alphaproteobacteria; order Dongiales; family Dongiaceae; genus Dongia_A. The sequence continues at coordinate 35,348 of CAZIUB010000066.1, forward strand.
GTCGGCGATCTTCATGGCATTCTCCACATTGCGGGAATCCTCGTTCAAGCGCGATCGAGGGCGAAATCCTCGACCGGAATTTCGGGGCGCCGCCCGGCGATGAGTGCTGCCAGAACAAGGGCCGAGCCGCAGGCAAGCGTCCAGCCCAGCGCGCCATGGCCGGTGTTGACATAGAGATTATCAAGGCGGGTGCCACCGATACAGGGCCGCCCGTCAGGGGTCATCGGCCGCAAGCCCTGCCAGTGCTCGCCTTGCTCCTTGCCGGGGTAATCAGGAAACAGCGCGCGGAAGGCCTGGATCAGCAATTTGGCGCGCTGGGGATTGGGGCGCGTGTCGTAGCCGATGAATTCCGCCGTGCCGGCCAATCGGATGCGTGTCCCCAGCCGCGTCACCGCGATCTTGCGATGATGATCGACGATGGGCAGAACCGGCGCCGCGTTCCACGAGCCGACCGGCAGCGTCACCGAGTAGCCCTTGACCGGAAAGATCGGCAATCGGATGGCGAGCTTCGAGGCAAGCGCCACGCTTTCGCTGGCGCAGGCGAGCACGAACCCCTCGCCCTCGATCCGGCCCTTGTCGGTCAGAATCGCGCGCAACCGATCGCCCGCGACATCCCAACCCGCGATGCTGGTCTCGAAGCGAAATGACGCGCCTTGCGCCCGCGCCAGATCGGCAAGCGCCCGGGTGAAGGAAAGGCAGTCGCCGCTGCGGTCGCCGGGGTAATGGATGCCACCGGCAAGTTCAGAGGCGATTCCCGCCAATGCCGGCTCCATCGCCACCAGGCCAGAGGGATCGAGTATCTTGGCGGGAAGGCCCAGGCGCCGGTACATCTCGGTGCTTTGGCCATCCTCGGCCAGCGCGTCCGCGTCGCGATAGACCCGCAGGCTGCCGCGATCGCAGCGATCGTGCGCAATGCCGGTTTCGTGCGCGAGCGCATCCAGCGCGTCGCGCGATAGGATCGCGAGCCGCAGCACGGCCTCGGTGTTGGCCCGCCAGCGCGCCTTCCGGCAATTGGCGAGGAAGCGAGGCCCCCAACCGATGACGCCGGGAAAGGCCCGCGGCCGCAGCAGGAAAGGCGCGTCCTCGCGGCCCAGCATCCGCAGCATGGTCCAGGGAATGCCGGGCGAGGACCAGGGATCGGCCATGCTGGGTGACACCAGGCCGCCATTGGCAAAGCTGGTTTCCTGCCCCGGCGCGCAACGCCGGTCGATGATTGTGACCTGGTGTCCGTCGCGCGCCAGATAATAGGCGGTGGCGACCCCGACGATCCCGGCGCCGAGGACGACAATATTCACCTGTACCCGCCGTTGCTGATAAGTGATTCGAGCCAAATTGAGCCAGCCCGTGCACGCCGGCGGGTACTATCATTGGGTAAAATGCGCCAACTTTCGTGGACTGACGGGTGCGTTTCATGGATCACACATTTTCGAAAGTTGGCACTAGTTCCACTGCACAGAGGATTTGACTCTTTGATTGGGCGTGATGGTGACCATAGGCGTTCTCTTCCGACGGGGCCTCAACCAGTCAAAATCACTGTGTCGAGGAACTAGCGCCGGCTGGTCTTGGCCGATTTGGCCTTGGTCGATTTGGCCGGCTTGGATCGCATCTTGGCCTTGGCCTTACCTGTCGCCGCCTTCCTGGCCTTGGCTCTTGTCCTGGTCTTGGTCTTGGCCGCCTTGGCGCGACGGGAGGCGCCAGCCTTGTGCCCGATATGAGCATAGGCCACGATCTCGATCCTCGCGCCGGCCACCATCAGATTGGCCACGATTGTCGCCCGGTTCGGGTAGGGTTGCGGGAAAAAGCCCTGGTAGACCGCGTTCATCCCGGGAAAATCGCCGGGATGGGGCAGATAGACCAGGACCTGGGTCACGTCGGCGAGCGTCCCTCCGGCGGCCGCGATTGTTCGCCTGAGATTAGCGAGCGTGAGCGTCGTTTGCGCCCCAATGTCGCCATCCTCGATCGAGCCGTCGGCCCGCATCGGGATCTGGGCCGTGTAGAGAATGCCGTCGGCAAGAATCGCCCATTCGATGGGCGATCTCGCCCTTTTCAGTCCCGTATCCACCGCCGTTTTCATTTTCGCCTCCCTGGTCTATGGTTCTTGTTCACCCTGGTCTCTTGCTTCACCGCCATGAGAACCCGATCGCAGCGCCCGGCCACCCGATCCAAGCCACGCCAGAATCTCGCTGACCGGATCGTCGACGATCTGGGCCAGCGCATCGTGCGCGGCGATTTCGTCCGGCTCGGCAGCCTGCCCACGGAACCGAAACTGACCGCGGAACTGGGCGTCAGCCGCAACGTGCTGCGCGAGGCCATCCGCGTCCTTTGCAGCAAGGGCCTAATCGAGGTGCGGCCGAAAACCGGCACGCGCATTCGCGTCCAGGACGATTGGAACGTGCTCGACCCCGACGTGCTGCGGTGGTTCTCGGCCCATGACACAAGGCTGCGCAGCGCCCATGATTTCGTCGAGTTCCGCCGCATCATCGAGCCAATGGCCGCCTTCCTGGCAGCTTTGCGCGCGACCAAGGCCGACATCGCCGCCATCCAAGGCGCCTATCGGGCGCTGGAATCCTGCCTTGGCCATCCGGAGCGAGTTCCGGCGACGGACATCCTGTTTCATCGCTCGATCTACGATGCCTCGCACAACATCGAGCTGCGCCACATCGGCTCGGCGGTGGCACCGCTTCTCCAGACCCAAGTCAGTATCACGATCGCGCCCCCCGGCTCCTTCGAGCGCGGCCTGCCCTTGCACCGCAAGCTGACCGCGGCGATCGCCGATCGCGATCCCCGACGCGCCGAAACCATTGCCCGCCAGCTCGTGAACATGCCCTATCGCGATCTCAACAAGCGCCTGCACCCCAACGATCGGGGCCTCCTGGAATGAGGCAATTGGCTTGGCCCCGAGTGCCACTTTTAAAAAAGGCGTGATCCATGAAACGTTCCGAAGCTTCCACGAAAGTCGGGCCGCATGTCACAAAACGATAGTGCCCGCCGAGTTGTATGGGCAGGGTCATTTGGCTCAAATCAACACTCGGCGACGGCGGGTACCAGGCCAGCCGCCGTCTTGCCGGTCCAATGGTAGTATGATAGGCTGAAACAAGTTGGGGAGACAAGTCGAGACCCGCCTGGATCAAGGGCGCGGGTCGACGATCGCGCCAAAAGAATTCGCGACAAGTTTTGCTTGGACCAGTCATTGTCGCCCGAACCAAGAGAAACGACAGAAGCCCGGGTCAATCGGGTCGGAAGGATCATTCGCGACAAATTGGGAGGATCATCGTGGAAAGACTCGGAAATTCAACAGAAACATCGGTCGCGGGCATGCCCGCCGCCCGATGCCATCGGGCGGGATGGCGCATGGCAGGCCTTGCCTTGGCCGCGCTCTTCGCGCTCTCCGTGACACCAGCCCAGGCCCAGGACATCAAGACGATCGTGCCCGGCAAGCTCACCATCGGCATGAACGGCGACATGCCGATGACCCAAGTGAAGGACGGTCAGTTGAGCGGCACCGACGGCGAATTGATGATTCATGTCGCCAAGAAGCTCGGCCTCGAGCCGGTCATCATGCAGATGGATTGGGCAGCGCTCATCGAAGCGACCAAGCAGGGCAAGGTCGACGTCATGCATGGCGCCATGGGCTGGATCGAGCCGCGCACCAAGATCATGAACCTGTCCGATCCGATCTATTATTTCGGCACCATGCTGGCCCAAAAGACCAGCAACAATTTTACCACCTTCGCCGACATGAAGGGGCGCTCGGTCGGGACCGTCACCGGGTTCACGCTGGTGCCGGAGTTGAAGACCGTCGAGGGCATTGGCGAGGTCAAGCTCTACGATACCTCGGACGGCGTGCTCCAGGACCTGGTCGCCGGGCGCCTGGACATCGCGATCATCGATCCGCCGCTGGTGCAGTGGGGCATCGTGCAGCATCCAGAATGGGAATTGAAGCAGGTGGAACTGCAGCCGGAGATGGACAAGTATCCGATCATGTCGGCCAAGTACAACGTGATCTTCGGCGTCAACAAGGAAGAAAAGGCGCTGGAAGAGGCGATCAGCAAGGTGATCGTCGAGGATATCTGGGCGAATTGCATCAACGTGAAGGCGATGGCCAGTTACGGCATGAGCGACAAGGCGTGGTTCGTGCCGCCCAATCCCAATCCCCGCGCCGGGATCGACCGCGCCGCCGATTACGCCGGGCCGAACGCCGATCATTGCTTCTGACCGGCGCTTGGTGCCATCTTGCGCCTTGGGGGTGGACCTTCCGGCCCACCCCCAAGTTTTACTAGACTCGCGGGATCGCGTTCATGGATCCGCTCGTCCGCATCGTCGGCCTGCATAAGAGCTTCGGCCCGCTCGAGGTCCTGGCCGGCATCGACCTCGACATCATGCGCGGCGAGAAGGTCACGATCATCGGGCCCAGCGGCTCGGGCAAGACCACGCTTCTGCGCTGCATCAACTATCTCGAAAAGCCGAGCAACGGGCACATCTATATCGACGGCACGCTGATCGGCGAAAAGGAGGTCGACGGCCGCTTCGTCCATTTGAGCGACCGGGAACTGGCCAAGGAACGCCAGGAAATCGGCTTCGTCTTCCAGCGTTTCAACCTGTTCCCGCATTTGAACGCCATCGAAAACGTGACCATCGCCCCGCGCAAGGTCCTGGGCCTCGGGCGCGAGGAGGCGGAGGAGCGCGGCCGGCGGATGCTGGAGAAGGTCGGCCTTGGCCACAAGATCAATGAATATCCCGAACGCCTGTCCGGCGGCCAGCAGCAGCGCGTGGCGATCGCGCGCGTGCTGGCCATGCAGCCCAAGCTGATGCTGTTCGACGAGGCGACCTCGGCCCTGGACCCGGAACTGATCGGCGAGGTGCTGCGGGTCATGCGCCAGCTGGCCGAGGAGGGGAGGACCATGGTCATCGTCACCCATGAGATCAAGTTCGCCGCCGAGGTGTCGGACCGCGTCGTGTTCATGGACGGGGGCAAGATCGTCGAACAGGGTGCGCCCAGGGAGGTGATCTTCAACCCGAAACAGCCCCGGACGCAGGCCTTCCTGACCCACATTCAGGAGCGTTGAAGGTGGGCTTCTGGCGGGTGGTCGAGGAAAAGGGCGGCTATTTCCTAGAGACGCTGTTGGGCGGCCTGCCCGAAACGGCCCAGGTCGCCATCGCTTCCCTCATCTTCGCGCTGGTCTTCGGGCTGGTGGTGGCGCTCGGGCGCCTGTCGCACTGGCGCCTTTTGCGGATGCCGGCAATCGCCTTCGTTGAATTGTTTCGCGGCACGCCGGCCTTGGTGCAGCTATTCGTCATCTATTTCGGGTTGCCGGACGTCGGCTTCGAGCCCACGGCCTTGCAGGCGGCGATCGTCGGGCTCGGCCTCAATGGCGCCGCCTATCTGTCCGAGGTCTACCGAGCCGGCATCGAATCCATCCATCGCGGCCAGATGGAGGCGGCGCTTTCGCTCGGCATGACGCCTTCCCACGCCATGCAATACATCATCCTGCCCCAGGCGATCCGCACCATGCTGCCTCCCATCACCAATTTCGCCATCGTGCTCTTGAAGGACACCTCGCTCGTGTTCGCGGTGGGGGTGGTGGAGATCATGGCCCTGGCGCGCAATCTGGTGACCGAGACGCTGCAAAGCGCCGTCATCTACCTGATGGCGGGCGGCCTCTATCTGTGCATGACCATCCCGATGGCCCGCATCGCCGCCCGGCTCGAGCGCGCCAAGCAGGCTTGGCAATAGGCGCGGGAAATCCATGTCCGAGCTTCCCGCCCTTTACGCCGAGAACATCCATCGCTGGCTGCCGGAGCTTCTCTATTATTCCCTGGCCACGCTCCAGATCGGGGCGGCGTCCTTCGTGCTGGCGGTGGTGATCGGGTTGTTCTTCGCGCTGCTGCGCACCGCGCGCGGCCGGATCGCCCGCTGGGTCGCAATCACATACATCGAAATCGCGCGCGGCCTGCCGATCGTGGTCGTCCTCTACATCGTCTATTTCGCGCCCCCTCAGGTCGCCCCCGGCCTCGACTGGAGCTGGTTCACCACCTTCATCGGCGCGGTCCTGGGCCTTGGCATCCACGGCGGCGCCATCCTGGCCGAGGTGTTCCGGTCCGGAATCGAGGCCCTGCACAAGGGCCAGCGCGAGGCGGCGTTGGCCCTTGGCATGACCCCGGCCAAGGCCATGGCCTACATCATCGTGCCCCAGGCGATGCGGATCGTGCTGCCGCCGGTCGCCAATTACGCGATCGGCCTCTTGAAGGACACCGCCTTGTGCTCGCTCATCGGCGCCAACGAACTGATGAACGACGCCAAGAGCATCGCGTTCGCCGAATACCAGCCGATGGCGGTGTTCCTGCTCGCCGCCGCCATCTATTTTGCCATGAGTTATCCCTTGTCGCTTGGTGTGCGCGCCATGGAAGCGCGGATGCGCATCGGGCGATGAGGCGCCCCGGGCTCAAGGAAACGCCGTATTGCCGAAGGAAAAACTCGTCATGAAAATCGCCAAGCTGGAGGCCATTCCCGTTCGCATCCCCTACAGCCGAGTGGAGGCGAGTTCGCTGATCGCGCGGGGTGGCGTCACCGACGTCCTGGTCAAGATCACCGCCGATGACGGCCTCGTCGGCTGGGGCGAATGCACGCGCGCCGCCGATACGGCCGGGATCGAAACCGCGGTCAACGCCATGAAGCCGCTGGTCCTGGGCCGCGATGCCTGGGACAAGGAGATCATCCAGCGCGATCTCGCCGTCCATGGCGTGTGGGCGTTCCAGCCGATGACCGCCAATTTCGCCTTCGCCGGGATCGACATGGCGCTCTGGGATCTGTGCGGCAAGGCTTGCGGACAGCCGCTCTACCGGCTGTTCGGCGGGGCGATGCGCGAGGAGGTGGATTATTTCTATTACGTGGAATGGGCGGCGCCCAAGGAGATCGAGCGCCAGGCGCGCGAGGGCGTGAAGAAGGGCTATACCTCCTACTACATCAAGGCCGGCGTGGACGAAAGGCGCGAGGAGGAAATGCTGGAGGCGTTGCGCCACGGCATCGGCCCCAAGGGCCTCATCCGCATCGACGTGAACCAGGCCTGGACCTTGCCCCAGGCGGCGCGGATCTTGAAACGCTGGCACCGGAAATTCGTCATCGATTTCGTCGAGGCGCCGGTCCGCATCGATCCGATCGAGAACAATCTGGATCTGATGCGCCGGGTGGAGGCACCGATCTGCGTTAACGAGGGGCTATGGCGCGAGGGTGACGCGTGGCGGATCATCAAGAGCCGCTGCGGGCAATATCTGTGCTTCAGCTCGTATTGGGTGGGCACGCTCAGCCGCTGGCACATGATGTGCCACGCCGGGCACCAGGAAGGCTGGCTCGTTTGCAAGCACACGCATGGCGAATTCGGCCTGGCGGCGGCGGCGGGCCAGCACATGATGCTGACCATCCCCAACGCCTGCCTCGGGCACCAGCAAACGGCGCAATTCATGGCCGACGACATCCTGGTCGAGCGGATTCCCATTACCGATGGGCCGCGTTGGGGCCGCATCGACAAGCCCGGCCTCGGCGTCACCGTGGACGAGGACAAGGTCGCGCGCTTCCACGAGCAGTATCGGAAGCTTGGCGAGTTTCCGACCTATGCCGGAAAGGTGCCGATTGCCGGCGGTGCTAAGCTGGCAAGGCGGCGTTAGATCGCAAACGGCCGGGCGAATTGCGCCTCAACGCCGTCGGTCGCGGATTCTGATCGGGATCGGCTCGAGCGCCCGGTCTTCCGGCGCGGGCCCGAACCAAAACGCGAAGAACGCGCCGAAGAAGTCGAAATCAGGGAACCAAGAACGGCGCTCGACGATTTCTCGATTGCGATTGTCCTTGCGCATGGCACTGTCTCCTGGGCCTGGGATTTTTCCTTCGGGGGCTTACGCGTACGCATTGTCGCCGGAAGAACTTAACAAGGGATTGACGCGCGGATTGAAACATCCTGGGCTTTGCGGCCTGCTTTCCTATCCCTATAATTCGCGCAAATTTTTATGTGGTGGGGGGCGTTCATGGTCAAGCAAGTGAACAAGGTGGTGCTGGCCTATTCGGGCGGGCTCGATACCTCGGTCATCTTGAAATGGTTGCAGACGACCCATGGCTGCGAGGTGGTGACCTTCACCGCCGATCTCGGCCAGGGCGAGGAATTGGAGCCGGCGCGGGCGAAGGCGGAGATGCTGGGCGTCAAGCGGATCTACGTCGAGGATCTGCGTGAAACTTTCGTGCGCGACTATGTCTTTCCGATGTTCCGGGCGAACGCGCTTTACGAGGGGAGCTATCTCTTGGGGACCTCGATCGCGAGGCCCTTGATCGCCAAGCGCCAGATCGAGATCGCGCGCGAGACCGGCGCCGACGCGGTCGCCCATGGCGCCACCGGCAAGGGCAACGACCAGATGCGCTTCGAGCTTTCCTATTACGCGCTCAATCCCGAGATCAAGGTGATCGCCCCCTGGCGCGAATGGGAATTGACCAGCCGCACCAGCCTGATCGAGTTTGCCGAGCGGCACCAGATTCCCATCAACAAGGACAGCCTCGGCGCGGCACCGTTCTCGGTCGATGCCAATCTTCTGCACGTCTCGGCCGAAGGGAAGGCGCTCGAGGACCCATGGCACGAGCCGGGCGAATTCATCTATTCGCGTTCGGTCGCTCCCGAGGCCGCACCCGACAAGCCGACCTATGTGGAGGTCGAGTTCTCGCACGGCGATGCGATCGGGGTCGATGGCAGGAAACTATCGCCGGCCTCACTCCTGACCGAGCTCAACCGCCTAGGGGGAGAGAACGGCATCGGCCGGCTCGATCTTGTCGAGAACCGCTTCGTCGGCATGAAATCGCGGGGCGTCTACGAGACCCCGGGCGGCACCATCTTGCATGCGGCGCACCGGGGCATCGAGAGCCTGACGCTCGATCGGGGCGCGGCGCACCTCAAGGACGAGATCATGCCGCGTTATGCCGAGCTCATCTATAACGGCTTCTGGTTCTCGCCCGAGCGCGAGATGCTCCAGGCCTTGATCGACAAGTCGCAGGAGCATGTCGAGGGCGTTGTGCGCCTCAAGCTCTACAAGGGATCCGTCGGCGTGGTCGGGCGCAAGAGCCCGAAGAGCCTCTATTCCTTGGCCCATGTCACCTTCGAGGAGGATCAGGTCTACGACCAGCGCGATGCCGCCGGTTTCATCAAGCTGAACGCGCTCCGGCTTAGGCTCTTGAAGCGCGGGAGGGGCTAGGCGCGTGCGTTAACAGAGCAGTTGATCATCCCACGCGAAATAACATCGCGATCGTGATGTTATTTCGTTTATCGGAACGCGGATTCAAGTAGCCAGTGCATAAAGTTTAGCGGTGTCTGGAGAGAGCGTAAAAGACCTCGTTGGGCGTTTTGAATCCGAGCGATTTTCTGGGCCTGCGGTTGAGCTGGCGTTCGACCTTCGCGACCGTGGCTTGATGG
>CAZIUB010000067.1:0-13115 GCA_964542425.1 uncultured Rhodospirillaceae bacterium
TGGAGACGCACGATATCCGACCCAGCATGAGCCGGGTCGGCAACCCCTACGACAATGCCAAGGCGGAGAGCTTCATGAAGACACTGAAGCAGGAGGAAGTCGACGGTCGCGCCTATCGCGACGCCGACCAGGCACGCCAGGAGATCGGCGCCTTCATCGACGAGGTCTACAATCGCCAGCGACTACACTCGGCGCTCGCCTATCGACCGCCGGCCGAGTTCGAGGCAAACTTGCAAACGTCTTGGGCTGCCGCGCGGCAGCCCAAGACGGCGTTTGGTGCAACCTGTCCCTGATTTCTCTGTCTCACAATAGGGGTGCAGTCCAGAACTCTGACCCCGATTTTCCCGATTTTCATTAATGAGTGCACTATCACCGTTTACCACCGTTTTCCGATGAAACTTACTTCGCGGATCGCAATTTGCTCGCGGTCTCCGGTACCGCGACCTGGAGATAGGAATCCACATTCGCCGACAATTGGTCGAGATGCTCGGTGAAAAAATGGCTGGCCCCGCCGATCACCCGGTAATCGATCTTGATGCCGCGCTGATGGCTGAGCTTGTTGACCAGCTTGGCCACCGAATCCTGGGGCACCACGCTGTCGCTGTCGCCCTGCACCACCAGGCCCGAGGAAGGACAAGGCGCCAGGAAGGTGAAGTCATAGATATTGGCCGGCGGCGCGACCGAGATGAAGCTGGTGATTTCCGGCCGTCGCATCAGCAATTGCATGCCGATCCAGGCGCCGAAGGAAAACCAGCCGATACAGCACTGGCTTGCGTTCACGTTCCAGGTCTGCAGCCAGTCGAGCGCCGAGGCCGCATCCGACAATTCGCCCTCGCCGCGATCGAACTTTCCCTGCGAGCGCCCGACGCCGCGAAAATTGAATCGCAGGACCGCGAAGCCTTGGCGCTGGAACGCCTGGAACAGGGCATAGACCACCTTATTGTTCATGGTGCCGCCATGCTGGGGATGGGGATGCAGCAAGAGCGCGATCGGCGCGCTTGAATCGGCGCTCGGGTGGTAACGGCCCTCCAATCGGCCCTCGGGGCCGTTCATGATCACTTCTGGCATGCCTTCCGCTCGATTTTCCTGCTCTTTTCGTGTGGTCGCGACCCCAATACCCGCCGTCGCGGACGGCTTATTCAATAATTTGACCGCACCCGTGCAAGCCGGCGGGTACTATCCATTTGGCGCTATTCCCTTGGCCCCGAGCCCACCGATACCCATATGCGCAAATATGGTATTATTATCATGTGCGACAAAAGGTCCCGCCAGCAAACTTGACAAGTGTGGTAGGAGATTATATAGGTCAAGAACAAATGGTGAAGTTCCTCCTTCGGGCGGGTTGGTCATGCCCGGCCGATGGGGTCCAGGCAACGGAGGCCGCAGTAAACACGATGAGTGTCGGACTTTTCAAGCATTTAGCGCGAGAGCTTGACGGCATTATCGCGCGTGACCCGGCGGCGCGCTCGCGCCTGGAAGTAGCGCTCGCCTATCCGGGCTTCCACGCCGTGATCATTCATCGAGGCACTAACTGGTTGTGGCAAAAAGGCTTTCTGACGCTTGCCCGAGTTTTGTCGCAGCTTGCCCGGTGGCTGACCGGGATCGAAATCCATCCGGCCGCGAGAATCGGGCGGCGCCTGTTCATCGACCATGGCATGGGCGTGGTCATCGGCGAGACGGCGGAGATCGGCGAGGATGTCACCCTTTACCACGGCGTGACGCTGGGCGGTGTGGCACCTTCCGTCAATTCCGCTGCCCAGGTCAACCGCAAGCGCCACCCGACGCTCAAGGACAGGGTGATCGTCGGTGCCGGGGCCCAGATCCTCGGTCCCATCACCGTCAACGAGGACGCCAAGGTCGGCGCCAACGCTGTGGTGGTGAACGATGTGCCGCCGGCGGTTCTGGTGGTGGGCATCCCGGCGAGGGTCGCGGGCGGGCGCCCGATTAGTACGGAATTCGCCGCCTATGGCCTGCCCAATGGCGGATTGCCCGACCCGGTCACGCGAGCGATCGAGGGATTGATGGATCAGATTTCGCGCCTCCAGGGCCGGATCGCCGCCCTCGAAGGCGAGGCCGAGCAGGAATCCGGCAATGGCCGGGACGACCAGCAAGTGGCGCCAGGCGAGACGCCATCGGCTTCGCCCGGCGAGCACTGACGATAGAGAGGAGAGATGCCGTGAAACTCAGCACCAAGGGACGTTACGCGGTCATGGCGTTGGTCGATCTGGCCAGCCAGGGCGGCAATCGGCCGGTTTCGTTGGCGGACATTTCCAGCCGGCAGGAAATCTCGCTTTCCTACCTGGAGCAGCTGTTCGCGAAGTTGCGGCGATCGGGCCTGGTCAGAAGCGTGCGGGGCCCTGGCGGTGGCTATCTGCTGGCGCGCAATGCCGAGGATACGCGCATCTCGGACGCCATCCTCGCGGTCGATGAGCCGATGCGGGCGACGCGGTGCAAGCCCAATTCCGGCACCGGCTGCCAAAGCGACAAATCGCGTTGTCTGACCCACGATCTGTGGGAGGAATTGACTCAGCAAATCCATCTGTTCCTGAGCACCGTGTCGCTGGCCGATGTCGTCAACCGCAAAGTCCTGGGGCGAACCCAATTGGGAACCTTGGCCGGGGCCGGCGAATCGGCCGGCGATGGCGTGAGGGCGCGCGACGCGTTCGCCAAGGGCGCCGACACCTTGGCGGCGCAGTAAATTGCTACCCGCCGGCATCCGGAGAAACCCGATTTCATGACCGCTCCCGTTTACATGGACCACAATGCTTCGGCGCCGCTCCGCGCGGTGGCACTCGCTTCCATGCAGGAGGCATTGGCGGCGAGCGGCAACGCCTCCTCGGTGCATGGCTTCGGCCGCGCCCAGCGCCGGCGCGTGGACCAGGCGCGCGAAGCGGTCGCGCATTTGGTGGGCGCCAAGGCGGGCGATGTGATTTTCACCGCAAACGGCAGCGAGGCCAACAATCTGGCCCTGGCCAATCGTGGGCCCCGGCGACTGGTGGTCTCCGCGATCGAGCATGATTCGGTTCTGGTTCCGGCCAATCGCGAAGGCGCGACCATCCTTGGTGTCGATGGCGAAGGACGGGCCGACCTCGAACAACTCGACAAGGTGCTTGGCGAGGCCGGGCCGCCGGCGATGGTTTCCCTGATGCTGGCCAACAACGAGACCGGTGTGATCCAGCCCGTGGCCGAAGCGGCGGCGATCTGCGCCCGGCATGCAGCACTTCTCCATTGCGACGCCACCCAGGCTGCCGGACGACTGCCCGTGAAGATGAGCGAACTGGGCGCGGACATGCTCACCATTTCGGCGCACAAGATCGGCGGCCCGCAAGGCGCAGGCGCGTTGCTAACGCGCCGAGATCTGACGATTGCGCCGATGATTCTGGGCGGAGGGCAAGAGCGATATCGGCGCGCCGGGACCGAGAATGTTTCCGCCATCGCCGGGTTTGGCGCGGCCGCCGCCGAGGCGGCGGATCTGGGGCCGATTTCCAGGATCGCGCGCCTGCGCGACCGATTGGAGGCCGGGCTTCGCTCGGTCACTGGCGAATTGCGAATCTTCGGCGCCGGTGCTGAGCGGCTGGCGAATACCAGTTGCGTGGCGGTCAAGGGCATGAGCGCCGAGACCCTGGTCATGGCGCTCGATCTCGCCGGCTACGCAATCAGCGCGGGCTCGGCCTGTTCCTCGGGCAAGATGCGGCCAAGCCACGTTGTCCGGGCCATGGGATATGACGAGGGGCTGGCAAGGGGCGCAATTCGCGTGTCGCTCGGGCCTACCAATCGCGAAGACGAGATCGAGGGTTTCGTGGCGGCCTTCGCAATCGCGATTCTCCGCCACAAGGCGGCCCGGAACGCGGCATGAAACACGGCATGATAAGAAGGATGGAAGGGTTGAAATGAGCGCGATGGCCGAGGTCAAGCAGACGAAACCGGCGGAGGCGGGAGCCAATAGGCCCCGCATGCCGATCTACTTGGACTACCAGGCGACCACACCCTGCGATCCCAGGGCGGTCGAGGCGATGCTGCCATACTTCACCGAGCATTTCGGCAACCCGCATTCGCGCAACCACGCCTTCGGCTGGGAAGCCGAGGCGGCGGTGGAAAAGGCGCGCGGGCAAATCGCCGCGCTGATCGGCGCCGACGAGAAGGAGATCATATTCACCTCCGGCGCCACCGAATCCAACAATCTGGCGCTGAAGGGCGTGGCGCGGTTCCAAAGGGACAGGAAGAACCACATCGTGACCGTGGTGACCGAGCATAAATGCGTGCTCGATTCCTGCCGGCATTTGGAGATGGAAGGCTTCCAGGTCACCTATCTGCCGGTGGGCCAGAACGGCCTCATCGACCTCGCGCAATTGCAAGCCGCGATTGGCCCCAAGACCGCGATCGTCTCGATCATGGCGGTCAACAACGAAATCGGCGTCATCCAGCCCCTGGCCGAGATCGGTCGCATCTGCCGCGCCGCCCGGACTTTTTTCCACACCGACGCCGCGCAAGCCGTTGGCAAGATTCCGATCGATGTCGATGCCATGAACATCGATCTGTTGTCGATCTCCGGGCACAAAATCTACGGGCCAAAGGGCATCGGCGCGCTCTATGTCGGGCGCAAGCCCCGGGTGCGTCTCGAGGCGCTGATCCACGGCGGCGGGCAGGAACGCGGCATGCGCTCCGGCACGCTCCCCACCCCGCTTTGCGTCGGGCTTGGCGAGGCCTGCGCCATCGCTCAGACCGAGATGGGCGCGGAGGCGGAAAGGCTGCGCCGGCTGAGCGGGCGCTTCCATCGCGAAATCACGCGCCGGCTGCCCCAGGTCTATCTGAACGGCGATCTCGAGCAGCGCATTCCGGGCAACCTCAACCTTTCCTTCGCCCATGTTGAAGGCGAGGGGCTGATGATGGGCATCAAGGACCTGGCGGTATCCTCCGGATCGGCCTGCACTTCGGCCTCGCTGGAGCCCTCCTATGTGCTCCGCGCGCTTGGCGTCGAGGTGGAACTCGCGCATACCTCGCTGCGGATCGGGTTCGGGCGATTCACCACCGAACAGGATGTCGATTACGCGATCGAGCATATCGTGCAGGCGGTCGCGCGCCTTCGCGAGATGAGCCCGCTTTGGGAAATGGCGCAGGAAGGGATCGACCTGAAATCGATCAGATGGGCGGAACATTGAGTTCCCGCCGCTTACGGAATGGCATGGGAGTATAGAAGATGTCCTACAGCGAAAAACTGCTCGACCATTATGACCATCCGCGCAATGTCGGCTCGCTCGACAAGAACGATGCCAATGTCGGCACCGGCCTCGTGGGCGCGCCCGCCTGCGGCGACGTGATGAAGCTGCAGATTCGCGTGGGTGCCGACGGTCGCATCGAGGACGCCAAGTTCAAGACCTTCGGCTGCGGATCGGCGATCGCCTCCTCTTCGCTCGCCACCGAATGGGTGAAGGGCAAGAGCCTGGACGAGGCCGGGACCATCAGGAACACCGAGATCGCCCGGCATCTGGCGCTGCCGCCGGTCAAGATCCATTGCTCGGTCCTGGCCGAGGACGCGATCAAGGCGGCGATTCGCGATTACCGCGAAAAGCACGGCCACGCCGAAACCAAAGCGGCGGAATAGGAACCGGCATGGACAGCGGAACACAGGCGCCCGACGACAGGGCGGCTCCGGCGCCGGCCCTGGCGCCATCCTCGCCCCGCCGCGTGGCCCGCCCGCGCGCCCAGGCCATGGTGCTGACCCCGGCGGCGGTGGCGCGCGTCCGGCAATTGCTGGAAGGGCGCGGCAAGCCGGCGGCCGGCATTCGCGTGGGCGTTCGCACCAAGGGCTGCTCGGGCCTGAGCTACACGCTGGAATTCGCCGACAGCCGCGGCCTCGCCGACGAGGCGGTGGAACAGGATGGCGTCACGCTGCTGATCGACCCCAAGGCGACCTTGTTCGTCATCGGCACCGAGATGGATTACGTCGAGGAAAAACTGCAATCCGGTTTCGTGTTCCGCAACCCGAACGAAAAGGGCCGCTGCGGCTGCGGCGAATCCTTTCACGTCTGAGCTCGGAAGATCGGCGGCATCCCATGATCGGCGGCGATATCGGCGAGAGAGCAAACGCCGCCGGGCTCATCGTGTGCTGGTCGTGCAAGGGGCCGGTTTCGGCGTTGGCGCAATTCTGCCACACCTGCGGCGCGATTCAGGGGCCGGGACAGGCCGATCATTTTCGGCGCCTGGGCTTGCCCCACCGGTTCGACATCGACGATGACATTCTGGAGCGGCGCTATATCGGTTTCCAGCGCCATCTCCATCCCGATCGTTTCGTCGGCAAATCGGCCAAGGAGCGCGCCCTGGCCGAGGCCCAGGCGGTGAGCCTGAACCAGGCCTACGAAACGCTGAAGGATCCGCTGCGCCGCGCCGCCTATCTCCTGCGCCTCAAGGGCGGAAACGCCAGCATCGACATGGACCAGACGATCGACGATCAATCGCTGCTGATGGAGATCATGGAATTGCGCGAATCGCTTGCCGCTTCATCCGACCGCAAGGCGGTCGAAGGATTGGCTTCCGGCGTGGGCGCCCAGGCCATCGGATTGTTGACCGCGATCTCGGCGGCGTTTCATGGCGAGAATTTGGAACAGGTAAATCGCCTGGTCACGCGGCTCAAGTATTTGCGCAAGTTTCTCGAGGAAACGCGCGCGCGCATCGCGACAACTTTCGAAAATGTGTGACCCATGAAACGCTCCGATGCTTCTACGAGAGTTGTCGCAATGTACCAAATGCTAGGACCCGCCGGCGTGTACCGGCCGAGTCATGTGGCTCGAATCGGCCATCGGCGACGGCGGGTTCTGGTCGCGCTGGAATCGGCCTAGTTCAGTGAGCGGTTTTCGAATGGATGGGACTGTCTTTTCCGTGTCATGCCCGGGCTTGAGCCCTACGCGTCCCATGGATCGCCGGATCAAGTCCGGCGATGACGGCGTTGAGTTTGTCGTAAATCGAAGTGAAAAGCACGCTCGCCAATGCTCCTGCAGATAGCCGAACCGGGCCAGACGCCAGAACCCCATGCGCGCGAAGGCATGATCGCCATCGGCATCGATCTTGGCACCACCAATTCGGTCGTTGCCGTCGCAGGCCTAGGTGGGCCCCAAGTGCTGCGCGGGGCCCGCGAAGGGGCGCTTGTTCCTTCGGTGGTGGCCTATCTCGACAATGGCGTGCTGGTGGGCCAAGCGGCGCAAGGTGCCATCGCCCATTCCCCGGATCGGGTCATTTCCTCGATCAAGCGATTGATGGGACGCGGCCTTGGCGATGTGAAGTCGCTCGCCGGAACCTTGCCCTACAGGCTGGCGCCATCGGCGGCAGGCGGCATGGTGCGCCTGGAAGTGGGCACTCGGTATCTGACGCCGGTCGAAATCTCGGCCGAGATTCTGAAGGCGCTGAAGGCGAGGGCGGAAGCCGCCCTTGGCCGCGAGGTCGATCGCGCGGTGGTGACCGTTCCCGCCTATTTCGACGATGCGGCCAGGAACGCGACCAAGGACGCAGCCAAGCTGGCCGGGCTCGACGTGCTGCGCCTGGTCAATGAGCCCACCGCCGCGGCCTTGGCCTACGGCCTGGATAGCGGCGCCGAAGGCCATTACGCGATTTACGATCTGGGCGGGGGCACCTTCGACATCTCGCTTCTGCGTCTCGAGAAAGGCGTATTCAAGGTGCTCGCGACCGGCGGGGATGCGAGCCTTGGTGGGGATGATTTCGACCACGCGCTCGCCGAATGGGCGTTGGAAAAGTCCGGCGCCAAGGGGCTCGATGCCGCCGATGCCGGCACGCTTCTACTGGAAGCGCGGCGCGCCAAGGAAGCGTTGACCGAGGCCGACAGCGCGATCCTCGACGCACGCCTGAAAGCAGGGGCGGTTTCGGTCGAGATCGACCGCCCGACCTTCGAGGGCCTGATCGCGCCCTTGATCGAGCGCACGCTCAAATCCTGCCGCCAGGTCATGCAGGATGCGGCGATGGAACCCAGGGAATTGCAGGGCGTGGTTCTGGTCGGCGGTTCGACCCGCGTGCCGCTGGTGCGGGCGAGGGTCGAGGCCATCTTCGGGCAACCACCCATTGCCGACATCGATCCCGACCAGGTGGTCGCCTTGGGCGCCGCCCTGCAGGCCAAGGCACTCACCGAAGGCGGGGGCACGCTCCTCCTCGATGTGATCCCGCTTTCGCTTGGGCTAGAGACCATGGGCGGCATCGTCGAAAAAATCGTCGAGCGCAACACCCCCATTCCGGCAGCGCGCGCCCAGGAATTCACCACCTATCAGGATGGCCAGGACGCGATGCTGCTGCATGTCCTCCAGGGCGAGCGCGAGACGGTGGATGCCTGCCGCTCGCTTGCCCGCTTCGAACTGACCGGCATCCCATCGATGGTCGCGGGTGCCGCCCGTGTGCTGGTTACCTTCACCATCGACGCCGACGGACTCCTCACCGTCTCGGCGATGGAGAAATCGACCGGCGCCCGATCCGAGATCGCGGTCAAGCCGAGCTATGGCCTGAGCGAGGAGGAAATGGCCACCATGCTGCGCGACAGCCTGACGCACGCGCGCGAGGACATGGAGCGGCGCCTGCTGATCGAGGCCAGGGTCGACGCGGAGCGCGTACTCCTGGCGCTGGATGCGGCGATCGCCGTCGATGGCGCGATGCTTCTGGCCGAGGAGAAGGGCGCCATCGCCGCCGCACAGAAATCGTTGCGTGTCGAGATGGCGGCGGGGGATCGCGATCGCATCACCGCCCAGCTGGAGGCCTTGGACACGGTCAGCCACGCCTTCGCCCAGCGGCGCATGGATCGCGCCATCCAGCAGGCGCTGAAAGGTCACCGGCTTGACGAGATCGAGGCTGGCATGGCGGGTGACGCCGCTCAACCACCGCACTCGGTCGCCGGCTGACGCCATGCGATTCGCGTCTGCTAGTGTTCCGGGCCGGCATGTCCCTGGGGCGGAATGCCGGTTGCGGAACACGAGTGGTCCGATCCTGTGAGACAAGTGCCCTTGCAAGGGTACGTGTCTCACAGGTGAATCGGCCCACAAAACCAGCTTTGCTAGTGGTATTCAGCTTCCGACAAATGAATCCGCCTTGGGATTCATTTGTCGGAACCATACCACTAGAAGGAATTTGCCCATGGAGTGGCCACTATGCCCAAGATGACTTTTGTCAAGCCGAACGCCGAGCGCGTCATCGTGGACGCCCCGATCGGGTTGTCGGTGCTGGAGATCGCGCACCGGAACAACATCGATCTCGAAGGTGCGTGCGAGGGATCGCTTGCCTGCTCGACCTGCCATGTCATCGTCGATCCCGAATGGTACGACGTGCTGACCGAAGCCAGCGAGGACGAGGAAGACATGCTGGATCTGGCCTTCGGCCTCACCCACACCTCGCGCCTTGGCTGCCAGATCAAGATCACCGAGGAACTGGATGGCCTTACCGTCAGCCTGCCCAGCGCCACGCGCAATATGATGGTCGACAAATAGGATCCAAACACATGGCCGGGAAATTGCGCTGGACCGACGTCCACGACATCGCCATCGAGCTCGAGGAGCACCACCCCGATATCGACATCGTCAATCTGCGCTTCACCGATCTGTGGAAATGGGTGCAGGCGCTGCCCGATTTCGCCGACGATCCCCAGCGCTCGAACGAGAAAATCCTGGAGGCGATCCAGGCCGCTTGGATCGAGGAACGCGGCTGAATTCGGTTTCCCCCCGAATGCCCGCTATTGGCGGCCGGTCGATGCGGCTGCTCGCGCGACCCTGGGTCGATCCCTTGTGCCTGTGGGGCATGGGGCGGTTGCTGCCTGCCTCGCACCTATGGGCTGCCGCGAGCAAGGCCCAGGGCGACGGTGGTGAATTTTCCCGCCTTATCGGAATGAAAAGGGTGCCCGCCCGGCTCGCCCGGCGTTTGGCAAGGACCGATGCCCTGCGCCGTGAAAGCGCCCGCGCGCAAGCGCTTTGGGAGCGGGCGGCCTTCGAGGGCGAGGGCGATCTGGCGGCCGACGAAGCCTCGCGGCGGCTTGCGGCGCAGTCCTATCTCGGGCACCGCTTTACCTATCTGGTGCTTGCCGGCATCCTCGGCGCGCCATCCGCCAATTTCGAGATTCCCGCGCCCAGGAAATTGCGCCGGAAATTGTCGGCCGCCCTGTCCGATCCCGATCGGTATTTTCTGCCCCCTGACCCAGCCCCGGTCGTCGAGCAGAGCCGCGCCATCGATCATGGCGACGCGATCGAATACTGGCTGCGGTTTCCAAGCGTAACCGAGACATCGCCCGATCGCGCCATCATCCATGTCTATGAGCCCAAGCACGTTTCCGGCGCGGAACCGCCGAGCCTCATTTTTTGCCACGGCCTGGCGATGGAAGTGGAGATGCTGGCCCGGGCGCCGAGGGATTTCATCTGGCTGGCGCGGGCCGGAATCCGTGTTCTGCTGCCCGACGCGCCGGGCCACAATCGGCGCTGCCCGCCGGGGCTCTACGGTGGCGAAAGTTTTATTGCGCGCGGGCCCGCCTCCGCACTTCGCGATTTCCGGCAGGCGGCCGTGGAATTTGCCACCATCATCGCCTGGTGCAAGACGCGCGGAAATGGCCTGGTCGCGCTGGGTGGCATTTCGCTCGGCGCCTTGTCGGCGCAGGTCGCTTCCAGCCGCTGGCGCGACTGGCCCGCGTCCGCGCGGGCCGATGCCTTGTTCCTGGTCACCACCACCGACGAGGTGAGCACCCTGGCGGTCAAATCCTCGCTGGGCCGGGTCGCCGGGCTCGATGAGGCGGCGCGAAAGGCGGGCTGGACGGATGTCGAACTGGCGGCCTTGTCGCCGCTGACCGACGCGGCGCCGGAACCGCCAATCGACCCGGAGCGAATTGTCTTGGTCCTGGGTGCCCGCGACAACGTGACTCCGATCATGGGCGGCCGCCGGTTGATGGAAAAATGGCGGGTACCGGCGCCCAATCTGTTCCTGCGCGATCAGGGGCATTTTTCCGCCGCGATCGGCCTCAACGCCGATCCGGCGCCTTTCGCGCGAATGCTTGAAATCCTCAAGGCGTGATGATGTCGATTCGCCCTCACCCTCCCATCGCCGACGCGATGGGTCCCTCCCTCTCCCTTATGCGGGCGAGCGAAGCGGGCCAGGCGATGAAAATTGGCCATTCATGATGCAAGGCATTAGGATGGCCTCATGAACTCGCTCGGCATCGATAGGGACCCGTCTCGAACCCGCGTCGTGGTGGCGATGTCCGGGGGTGTCGATTCCTCGGTCACAGCGGCCTTGCTGAAGGGCCAAGGCTACGACGTGGTGGGGGTGACGCTGCAGCTCTACGACCAGGGCCTGGCCCTTGGCCGTGAACGCGCCTGCTGCGCCGGCCAGGACATCCATGACGCCCGCCAGGTGGCCGATCGTCTGGGCATTCCCCATTACGTGCTGGATTACGAATCCCGGTTCCAGGATGAGGTCATGCGCGATTTCGCCGATTCCTATCTGGCGGGCGAGACGCCGATCCCCTGCGTGCGCTGCAATCAGCGGGTCAAGTTCAAGGATCTCCTGACCCAGGCCCGCGAGCTTGGCGCCGAGGCGCTGGCGACCGGGCATTACGCGCGACGCGTGTCGGGCGGGGCGGGCGCCGAGCTGCATCGCGGAACCGATCCTAAGCGCGACCAGAGCTATTTCCTGTTCGCGACCACGGCCGAGCAGCTCGACTTCCTGCGTTTCCCCCTGGGCGAAATCGAAAAGACGGAGACCAGGCGCATCGCCGCCGATCTGGGCCTTGGCGTCGCCTCGAAGCCCGACAGCCAGGACATTTGCTTCGTGCCCAACGGCTCCTATGCCTCGGTGGTCGAGCGCCTTCGCCCCGGCGCCGCCGAACCCGGCGAATTACGCCATGTCGATGGCCGGGTGCTGGGCCGCCATCCGGGCGTGATCCATTTCACCATCGGGCAGCGCAAGGGCCTGGGCCTGGGCGATCTGAGCGAAGGCGGCGAGCCGCTCTATGTGGTGCGCCTGGACGCGCAAACGCGGGAAGTACTCGTCGGCCCGAAATCGGCGCTGGCGAAGGGCGCCGTCCGCTTGCGCGAAGTCAATTGGCTAGGCGCCTCGGGCGAGACCGGTTCCGATCTTGGAATCGAGGTCAAGCTGCGCTCGACTGGTGCGCCCGCGCCGGCGCGCCTCACGCTTCTAGGGTGGGGCAAGGCCGGTATCGTGTTCGACCAGCCGCAATTCGGCGTGGCTCCGGGACAGGCTTGCGTCTTCTATCGCGGAAGCCAGGTGCTCGGCGGAGGCTGGATCACGCGCGAAGCCCCGGTACCCGCCGTCGCGGCTGGTTAGTTCAGCAAGTTTGCCCGGCCGGCAAACTCCGGCGGGTACCAACGTTTAGTGGCATGTGCCAACTTGCGTGAAACGATCGACGCGATTCGGAGATCGCGATTCCTCGAAAGTTGGCACCAGGGAGAATTGGCATCATGAGCATCGATGAACTGGTCGAGGAGATGCGCAAGCGCGCCGGCCAGAACCTGACCCTTGGCTACAAGGTCAAATTCGATTTGGGCGATGGAATCATCTCCTGGGACGGAACCCAGCACCCGCCCGTGATCGAGGCCGCCGATCAAGGCGAGGCCAATACCACCATCACCATCGAGCCCGCCAATCTGGCCAAGCTGATAGCCGGCCAATTGGACGCGACCATCGCCTACATGACCGGCAAGCTGAAGGTCCAGGGCAGCATGGGCGTGGCCCTGAAATTGACCTCGATGTTCTCGGATTAGCGCTTGAATATCAGGCGATTGACGCCAACTTGACAGCGCGGGCGAGCGGGGACTATAGGCAACCCCGCTTTGGGCCGTCGGGTTCTAACCCTTTGCCCATCCGCGCGCGTGGCAGCGTAGCTCAGTGGTAGAGCAGGGGAATCATAATCCCTTGGTCGGGGGTTCAAATCCCTCCGCTGCTACCATTCGCAAGTTTGTCAGGTCTGGAGACATAGGTAACGGATCGTACCTAAGAGTCTGTCCGGAAACATCAAGCGGGATTGCATAGTTTTCGAAGCATGAGTCGGATGGATGCGAGGCGTAGGAACGCGAGGGCTTTTCGATTGAGGTTCTCCCAATCCTTGGCGAGCCTTCGGCAGCGGTTGAGCC
>CAZIUB010000068.1:0-12603 GCA_964542425.1 uncultured Rhodospirillaceae bacterium
TGGCTCAACCGCTGTCGCAGGCTGGCGAAAGATTGGGAAAACCTCAACCGAAAAGCGCTCGCATTTCTGCGATTGGCGTCCATCAGGCTCATGTTGAGAAAGCTATGTAATCCAATATGAACTCTCCGGACAGACTCTAAGGTGGAGTTCTGGAAGGTGGCCGTTGCCACCTCTCCGTCTGGGTCGCCTGTCGATCCAGTTTCATGCCTCCCTGTCTAACTTGCACCGCCGGCTCCCCCGGCGGTGTTTTTTTGGGCGACCCGGCATTGGTACCCCGCCGAGCGCAAATGGCCTGTCAATGCAAAGTTAGAATGTCCCCCGATTGGCCCAAGTTAGAATGTTCCCTTGGATCAAAAGGGAACATTCTAGTTTTGCGGAAAGGGGACATTCCTACTTTGCGCCAAGATGAGCACAAATGGCCTTGACGCTGTCGCGCACCGCTCATACGCTCGCGCGCATTCGACCTGGGCAAGTTATACAGGCTGAGGCAAAAAGAGGGGGCCGCCGTCGGAAACCCGACGCAGCGGCCCTCCGTATTTCTAGTCGCGGCGCGCACGTCCAACCGACACACGCTGGATGATCAGGATCAGGCGGCTTCGGCTTCGATCGCCTTGGCGCCGGCACCAACCTGAATCTTGATCGAGCGCGGCTTCATCTCCTCGGGTACCTCGCGGACGAGATCCACATTCAACAAGCCATTGGCAAGCGTGGCACCCCCGACGCGGATATGATCGGCCAGCGTGAAGCGCCGCTCGAAGGCGCGCCCGGCGATGCCGCGATGCAGATAAGTCCCCTCTGCGTCGTCGCGCTCGATCTTGCCGGCGATGACGAGCAAATCGTCCTCGACCGTGACATTCAGATCGGCCTCGCCGAAACCCGCCACCGCCATGGTGACGCGATAGCGATCCTCGCCAAGCTGTTCGATGTTGTACGGGGGATAGCTCCGCGCGCTCTCGCCCACGCGCAGCGCGCCATCCATCAATCGCGGCAGGTGATCGAAGCCGACGGTGGATCGGAACAAGGGCGTGAGATCGAAGTCAAAACCATGCATGTCATGTCCTCCTCTTGAGCAACACGATGAAAATCGTGGCCGCCACCATGGCCAACCACGTGAGCTTTCGGGTCCCCATCTGGGGCTTCCCGAACAAGTTTTCAATTGGGTGCCATTGTGGGCGATTTCAAGAGGTTGACCGAATCAGGCGCGATTCTTAACAGTTTGTTCAATTGGCTGGCGTAAGATAAAAGCAACGGCATCTTCCTCGCCGTCATTTGGCGTTTGGGTGGGGCGACAGGGATATTCGGCATGGCGGGCCAAATCGCATTTTTCGACCGGACCATGAACGAGGCCATGGGATTGCTGAGTGAAGCACGCCGCTATCTCGTGGAGAATGCCGAGACCGAGCGCAAGCGAATGCCGACCGATCGTGGCTTGCAGGCCAGCCTCGAAACCATGCGATTGGTGGCACGCCTGACGCAGGTGATGGCCTGGCTTCTCACCCATCGCGCGGTTCATGCCGGTGAGCTGACCTTGGCCGAAGCGATGCGACCGGATCGTCGACTGGGTGGGCGCGAATTGTGCCTGAGCGCCGAAGGCGACAGCGACCCGACGCTGCCACAAGAGTTGCGGAGTATTCTGGAGCGCAGCCATGCGCTTTATGAGCGCATCGCGCGTCTCGATGATCAGAGTGCGGAGCGCGTCGATCGCATATCGCGCGTGGGCGGATCCAGCTAGTGTTCCGTAACTGACATTCCGCTCCCGGCATGTCGGCCCGGAACACTAGCAAATTCAATGGCATGTGTTGTGGTTCCAACACGATGATTGGGAATAAAATGTTGGAACCACAACACTAGGGATTGCCCAGCAGGCCGCCGGGCTGGCCGTTCTCTATACCTTCTTCTTGTCCGAAACGCCCTTGAAGCGCCGATTGAACTTCGCCAGTTGCCCCCCGCTGTCGACGAGGCGGTGCACGCCGGTCCAGGCCGGATGGGATTTCGGATCGATGTCCAGATGCAAGACGTCGCCGGCCTTGCCATAGGTCGAACGGGTCTGGAACTTGGTACCGTCCGTCATCACCACATTGATATCGTGATAATCGGGATGGATCTTGGGCTTCATCGGGCTATTCCCTTGGGCAATTCTCGCGATTTCGCGCGGGTTATAGCCAAC
Organism: uncultured Rhodospirillaceae bacterium; assembly: GCA_964542425.1. Classification (GTDB taxonomy): domain Bacteria; phylum Pseudomonadota; class Alphaproteobacteria; order Dongiales; family Dongiaceae; genus Dongia_A. The sequence goes on from CAZIUB010000068.1 coordinate 2,168, forward strand.
CGGTCGGGCCGGCGCAAGGGCAGCCTTCGCGCCGATTGCACTTGCTGTATCAAGGGATTACACAATGCCCGGCCCGAAATCGCAGGAACCGGCCGATGGATGACTCAAGTTTCGAAAAGATTGCCGAGGCGGTCCTGGCCAACCTTTTCGAGCGGATCGATGTCCAGCTCGGCGACTTCCTGGAGGTAGATTTTCAGAATGGCATCCTTGAGATCGAGATGCCGGGAGGCGGGGGCGCCTACATCGTCAACAAGCACACGGCCAACCGCGAAATCTGGCTGTCCTCGCCCAAGAGTGGGGCCTGGCATTTTCGCCCCGGGGCCGATGGTCGCTGGCAATCCACACGCGGTGGCGCCGAGGCACCGGATTTGATGCGCTTGCTGGCCGAGGAATTGGCGAGTGCCTCGGGCCGGCCGGTCTCGCTTTAGTGCCAACTTTCGAGAAAGCGTGATCCATGAGACCTACCCCGGTTTCCACGAAAGCTGGCACATGTTCCCCATCGATAGTACCCGCCGAATTTTACTGGCAGGGTCATTTGGCTCGATCAGCCGTGCGCGACGGCGGGTACGGGGGTTGATTGCGGGCATGGTGAAGGCACCGACCAGCGAGCGCCCGGCGGCCCGCGACATCCGGCGTCTCGCCTATCTCCTTCGATTCACGCGGCCGTATCTGTGGCCGACGGCTGGTGCCGGCCTGGCGCTGATCATCGCGGCGGGGACCATGCTGGCGCTCGGCCAAGGGCTTGCCTATCTGATCGACGAAGGGTTCGGGGCCGGCGACACGCGGCTTCTCGACCGGGCGGTGCTGATCCTGTTCGGGGTTTCGGCGCTGCTGGCCTTCGGCACCTTCGCGCGCTTTTATCTCGTCTCCTGGGTGGGCGAACGGGTGGTGGCGGACATCCGTCAGACGGTGTTCGGCCACATCATCGGGTTGAGCCCGGGATTCTTCGAATTGACGCGGACCGGCGAGGTGGTGTCGCGGCTCACCACCGACACCACTTTGTTGCAGGTCGTGGTCGGTTCGTCGGTCTCGACCGCGCTCAGGAACACGCTGCTGATGATCGGCGGGCTCGTCATGCTGTTCATCACCAGCGCCAAGCTGACGTTGTTGATTCTGGCGGTGGTGCCGCTGGTGGTGGCGCCGATCGTGATATTCGGGCGCCGGGTGCGCCGCCTGTCGCGCCTCGCGCAGGACGGAATCGCGGAGGTCAGCGCCGAGGCGGCGGAATCGCTCTATGGCGTGCGCACGGTCCAGGCCTTCGCCCACGAGGATCATGACCGGCGCCGTTTCGCGGAGCGTACCGAACAGGCCTTCATGGCGGCGATCGCCAGGGTGCGCGCTCGGGCTTGGCTGACCGCGACCGTGATCCTCTTGGTGTTCGGGTCGATCAGCACGGTGCTGTGGGTGGGCGGGGCCGATGTCGTCGCCGGGCGGCTGTCGCCGGGTCAGCTTTCGAGCTTCGTCTTCTATTCGATCCTGGTTGGCGGATCCTTGGGCGCCATCAGCGAAGTGGCCGGCGATCTGCAGCGCGCGGCCGGCGCCATGGAGCGGATCGCCGAATTGCTGGACACGCGGGCCATCATCGTCGCGCCCTTGGCGCCCAAGGCGTTGTCTCGGCCGATCGAGGGCGGCGTCGAATTCCAGCAGGTGACGTTCCACTACCCGTCGCGTCCCGAGATCGCGGCGCTTGCCGATTTCGACCTCCTTGTCGCGGCCGGGGAACGCGTGGCCATTGTCGGCCCGTCGGGGGCCGGCAAGACGACCGTGATCCAATTGCTGTTGCGCTTCTATGATCCCGAGCGGGGCCAAGTGCGCTTCGATGGGATCGATGTGCGCGAGCTCGATCCCGCGAAGTTGCGCCGCGCGATCGGCCTGGTGCCGCAGGACCCGGTCATTTTCGGCGCCAGCGCGCGCGCCAACATCCGTTATGGAAGGCCCGAGGCGAGTGACGCCGAGGTTCGCCAGGCGGCCGAGGCCGCCCATGCGCTGGAATTCATCGACCGGCTGCCGCAGGGGTTGGATACGCATTTGGGCGAGCGCGGGGTGCGGCTTTCGGGCGGCCAGCGCCAGCGGATCGCCATTGCGCGCGCGATCCTGCGCGATCCCGCCCTGCTGCTGCTCGATGAGGCTACCAGCGCCTTGGACGCGGAATCGGAACGCCTGGTGCAACAGGCGCTCGAAGGGCTCATGCGCCAGCGCACGACCATCGTGATCGCCCATCGCCTGGCCACCATCTTGAAGGCCGATCGGATCGTGGTCATGGACAAGGGGCGCATCGTCGCGACCGGGACCCATGCAGCCCTGATGCGCGAGGGGGGGCTCTATGCGCGATTGGCGGCGCTGCAATTCGACCAGGGATTGGAGGCGGTTGAGGCGGCATCCGGGTACCAGGTATCGGGCATCAGGGATCAGGTATCGGTCTCGTCTGATTCCTGATCCCTGATCCCTGCCGATGGCAAAGGCGCGCATTCATGAATAATTCGTTTAAATTCAGAGATTTTTACTATGTTTCTTCATCATTTGTCAGTATTCGCATGATATTTTGTTAAGCAACGGATCGGGGCTTCTTGGTGCCCCATTATCCGGACACAAGGCGCCATCGCCACGATTCCGCGACCGGAAGGGGCGGAACCGAAAGCCAGGAAAAAAGCGGCGGCGCGCGGATTCCCAGGCCAAGGAGCCGGAGGGTCCAAGCAATGGAGGTTGGAATCATGAAACAGGGTACATCGGTTTGGCTGTTCGATTGGCGGCGGCGCTGGGTGATGGGGCCGGTCGAACTCGCCTTTCTGGCCTTGATCACCGGATTGATCGGCGCCTCGGCGCTCGATTTCGGCCTGGCCATGCGCCACACGGATCGCTTGGAGCGCGCGGTCGATGCGGGGCTGGCCGCGATCGCCACCGAAGGCGATGTGACGGGGCTGGACCTGACCGGCGCCAGGGAGGCGGCACTCGCGTACCTGGGCCTCAATGACCAGGCGTTGCCCAAGGGGACCGTAATCAGCGCGCGCGAGACCTGTTCCTGCCAGCAGGGAATCGCCGAGACCATGGAGAGCGCATGCCCGGTGCCTTGCGAGGGCGCCGAAGCGATCGAGCGCAGATATGTGCGGGTGACCTTTACCCAGGACCACGACTGGATTCTGGCCGACGGTTTGATGGGCCGGAAACCCTCGCTCACGGTCTCGCGCACCTTGCGGATTCGCTGATCTTTCCGGCGCCGGAGGCGAAAAGGGCGTCTGCCGGGGGTCGGGGCGAGGCAGGGTCCGGGGTCGCCCAGGGCGGCCCCGGACGCGGTTCCCGGCCTGACAATGGCCAGGCATTTTACTCAAATTCGTCCGTTAACACCTTGTTTTTCAACCTCGATCAATATTTGCATGATATGTGTTGTCGGTCACGGATTTGGATCGGCGGATGCGCTATGGTCATGGTAATCGGATTGATCGGCGGGCGCCAAAAGCGCATAATTAAAGTTACGGGCGGTACCGGCATCTGTCGGAGACGCCCATGAACAGAAACGGAAACCCGGGATTGCCCGGGCCAGGATCGGAGAAGGCCATGGTTCAAAAGAGCGGTTCCAGGAAATCCCGACCCTTCGGCGGCCTGCGTCGCCTGTGGGACGAGGAATCGGGCGCCTCGATCATTGTGATCGCGGTGTCGTTCCTGGCGCTGGTGGGCTTCGTCGGGTTGGCGATCGAGGTCAGCTACTGGTACTTGGAGCGCCGGGCCATGCAATCGGCGACCGATTCGGCGGCCTTGAGCGGCGCCTATATCATGTATGAAATGCAGTCAACCTCGCCGTCGAACGACCCCGAAATTACGGCCGCCGCCAAGAACGACGCCAAGCGCAACAATTACGACGACGCCGCCGCCAATGTCGTGGTCACGGTCAACCACCCCTTTGCCGGCGACCAAAGCAAGGTCGAGGTCATCATGACCAAGGACGAGGCCTCGATGTTTTCTAGCCTTTTCGGCGCTGGTGCGACCACGATCGCGCGCCGCGCCGTGGCGCAGACCGCCGGCTCCGGCGCGTTCTGCATGTTGGGACTGCATCCGAACTGCTCGCAGACGGTGAAATTGGCGGGCACCGCGGACTTGGTGCTAGAGGGATGCCCCATCCAATCCAATTCATGCAGCCCTGTCGACGCGGTCCAGGCCCAGGGCACGGCGGATTTGACGACGCCATCCTTGTCCGCCTGCGGGCAGAACTCACCGGCCAGCAATTTCCTGAGCGGGCTGAACCTTACTAATAGTGCCGGACCGTTGAGCCCCGTGCAGCCGATGCCGGACCCCTACAAGGACGTCCCGGAATACCCGAACCCGGGCGGATGCCAGCCCCTGCCCGCAGGGCTCGGCAGCCAAGCATTGGCTGATGCGAGCCCAGTGGGCCCCGGATGTTACAACAACTTGAATTTCGCCGGTGGTGGAACCAAGTTCTGGTCGCTCGCCGGCGGAAACTATTATCAGCTTGGCGGCCAATTCAATATTGGGGCCAGTGACAGCGTCAAGGGGCTTGCGACTTTGACCATTCACCTTGGCCCGAACGCAATCGTAAGTATCGGCTCGAACGGAAACCTTGTGCAATTGACCGCGCCAACCAGCGGCACCTATAAGGACATCCTGTTTTTCCAGAGCCGCAGCGCGCCCGAGGATAGTTGCGGGCCGTTTTACTCCAATACCTTCAACGGTGGTTCGACCCAGAGCCTTGCAGGGACGCTCTATTTTCCGAAGCAGGGCGTGAAGGTGAACGGGAACGCGGAACTTGCCGGCACGCCGCAGTGCCTGCGGGTCGTGTCGCTCTTCCTGGAAATAACCGGCACTGCGGACACCCTCAGCAATTGCACGACCGATTACACCACGATCACCGACCTGTTGCCGCCGACCTTGATCGAGTGAGGAGAGAACGCGAATGCTCGACCGCCTTACCCTCAAACGTCTCCGCCGCGACCAACGTGGCGTCGCGGCGGTGGAATTCGCGCTGGCCTCCTCGGTCCTGCTGCTGATGATGGTGGGCGCGATCGACATGGGGCTCGCCGTTCACCACGGCAACCAGATCGAGGCCGCGATCCGCTCCGGTTTGCAGCGCGCGCTCATGGAGGGCACGAAGCTGCAACCCTTCGCCAGTTACGAAAACGATGTCGAGGCAATCGTCGCCAACTCGCCTGGTTTGCCGGCCGGTGCCACCGTGAACGCGATCCTGGAATGCCGCTGCGTGACGACGGCCGGCGGCGCGGTCACCGAAAATTACGTGGTCAATGCCGGTACCAGGGACGAAGGTGTCCTTACCGGCAATTGCACGTCATCCTCTTGCACCGCGCCGGCGGTCATGTATCATTTTGTTGAATTCACGGTCACCCAATCCCACGACATGTTGCTGGGATGGCCGGGCATCCCGGATCCTTTGACGATGAATATGGAAAAAGATGTCAAGATTCCGCCCAATGAATAGGGGTCGACACGGCACAATGTTGGCACGCCTTGGCCGCGAATCCGGGGGCGCAACGGCGGTCGAGTTCGCCCTCATCGCCCCCATCCTGTTCGGGATCATCTTCGCGACTATCGATCTGGGTCGCTATGCCTGGACGCTTTCCACCGTGCAAATGGCCGCCGACGAGGCGGCGCGCCATGGGGCGATCCAGAACAAGGCGCTAGGTGTTGTCCAGACCGAGACCGAATTCAATTTGTTCGGCATGAACCTCGGCAATTTCAATGTGGTCGCCACCAACGCCACCAAACCGACGGCCAACCTAGTCGACGGCGAGAACATCCTTCGGATCAAGATCCAGCATACCCACGGCTGGATGTTCCCGATCTCGCTCGTTCAGGCCACGGCGAACATGGTCGTGATCTCGGAATTCGCCAAGCCCTGAGGACGGATCGATCGACCGTCGAAGGTCGCTAAAAAAAAGCACGTTTGATCTGCCGCAATCCATAATACAAAGATGAACGCCAACGTCCCGAAGTGAGCGAGGGATCCAGAATCCGCCGATCCTCACAACAGGCAGTGCTGCGGCCCGACCTATTCGAACTCCTTCAAATGTGGCGCGAACCAATCGCTGACGGGCGCGCTTTATTTCCCCAAACAGGGCGTGAGCATCAACGGCAACGCAAGCGTGGGCTCGCCCACCTGCATGCGCGTGATCGCGCTCTACGTGCGCCTGAACGGGAGCAGCGACATCGCGGTGAATTGCCCAGTTGACCCCACGGCGACGGCGGAGTTCGTCCCGCCGACCCTGATCGAATGAGTTGAATTCGGCGCGAAAGCCGGCCCGCCCTCAGCGCTGATCGAGTTTCATCTCGATCCGCCGGTTGCGGCGGAAGGCCGGCTCCGATTCGCCCAGATCAAGCGGCACGAATTCGGCGAAGCCCGCCGCGGCCAGGCGCTCCTGTGGGATGCCGCGGCTCGCCAGGTATTTGACCACCGCCACCGCGCGCGCGGTCGAAAGCTCCCAATTGGAGGCGAATTGCGGGGTCTTGATCGGGCGCTTGTCGGTGTGGCCGTCGATGCGCAGGACCCAATTGATCTCGGGCGGAATATCGGGCGCGATCAGGATGAGCGTGGTGGCGAGCACGTCCAATTGCTCTTGGCCCTGGGCGCCGATCTCGGCCGAGGCGGTCTCGAACAGGACCTCGGATTGGAACACGAAGCGGTCGCCGACGATCTGGATGTCGGCGCGCTCGCCCAGCACTTCGCGCAGCCGACCGAAAAACTCCGAGCGATAGCGCGCCAATTCCTGCACTTTGCTGGCGAGCGCCGCGTTCAGGCGCTTGCCGAGATCGACGATCTGGACCTCTTGCTCCTTGGCCTTGGTCTCGGAGATGTCGAGGGCCTTGGCGATTTCCGCCAATTGCTGGCGTAGCGCCAAGATCTGTTGGTTCAGGATTTCGACCCGCGCATTGGCCTCATCCGAGAGCTTGGTCTGGTCGGTTTCGGCCTGCGCCAGCTTTTCCAGCAACTGGTCGCGGAGCGAGGTGAGCGCCGCCAGATCGGTGAGCAGGGCCTGGACCTTGGCCTTGTCGGCATCGATCGTCTTGAAGGCCTCCTCGAGCTTGGCCAGCGCCTCGGCGCCGAGTCTTGCCTGCGCCTTCACGCCCGATAGATCGATCGAGAGCCGGTCGCGCTCCTCGATCGCGGCCTTGAGCTTCCCCTTGAGGTCGTCGCGCGCCCCCACCGATTGCGAAAGCTCGGCTGACAATTGCTCGATCTGGGTCTTGAGATCGGTCGATTGCTCGCGCTCGAGCGCCAGCATGTCGGCCAACTCCGCGATCTGGCGGTTGAGCTTGACCAGCGCATCGTCGCGCCCGCTGAGCGCATGGCTCAGGAACATTTGGCCAATGACGAAAATCATCAGCACGAAGACGATGACCATCAGCAGCGTGGACAAGACGTCCACGTAACCCGGCCAGGCCTCGACCTGGCGCGCCCGCCGGCGCAGGCTAGCGGCCATGGGGGGGCGTTCCTGGTGGCGCCGCTGGTCCCTCATCCCGGCCCTCTCCCGCACGCGGGAGAGGGAGGGCTGTTTTCCCTCTACCTATGGGAGAGGGCGCGAGGCAAAAGCCTCGCGGGGCTGAGGGAGAAGTCATGACCCTACCGCTCCAACCCGGCGGCGACCGCGATGGTGCGAGCGAGGAGCTTGATCTCGCCGCGCAAATCCTGAATGAGGACATTGCGACCGGTGTTCAACTCGTCGCCGAGGCGGGCCAATTGCACGTCGATGTTGCGCAAATGGTTGCGGCTGGTGGGATCGATGCCGAAGCCGCCCTGCTGGGCAAGATCGGTGAGGCGCGAGATCACCTGGCGCATCTCCGATTGGGTATCGGCGACGCGCCCCATCACCTGCTGCTCGGCGCGCAACTGATCCGAGAGTGCCACCAGATGATCGGCGACCGCCTTGAAATTCGCATTGGCCTGGGCGCGGTCGCCCTCGGTCCGTGTGATACTGCGTTGCAGGTTTTCCAGGCCTTCCGCCGTCTGTTCCAGGAGCGCCTGAATATAGACCGGGATCGGCTGGTCGCCATCGGCGATCGGCCCGCCGCCGGTCAGCCGCGCCTGGCCGGAAAGCCAATCCTCGACCTCGACGAAAAAGCGATTGCGGGCCTGGCCCGCCTGCAAATCGAGATAGCCCAGCAGCAGCGAGCCGGCAAGACCGAACAGCGAAGCCGAGAAGGCGGTGCCCATGCCCTTCAGTGGGGCCCGGAGGCTGGTTTGCAATTGCTCGAACATGGTGGCCGGATCGGCGCCGGAGAAGGCGAGATTGCGAATGGCCTCGGCCACCGCATTGATGGTGCCAAGCAGGCCCCAGAAGGTGCCGAGGAGCCCGAGCAGGATGAGGAGCGTGATCAGATAGCGCGAGATCTCGTGGCCGTCGTCGAGCCTCGACTGCAGCCCGTCGAGGACCGAACGCAACGACGTCGCCGAAAGCGACAGGCGAGAGCCGACCTTGTCCTTGATCATGGCGGCCAGGGGCACCAGCAGGCGCGGCCGGGGTAGCGCTACGGCGGCGTGCTGGCCGCGTTGGAAACTCTCGATCCAATCGATGTCGGCATTCAGCGTCAGGACCTGCCAGAACACGAACAGGATGCCGAGCAGGAGCACCAGCAGAATACCGGTATTCAGCGCCGGATTGTGCCAGAAGGCGGCCGCGATATCCGACAGCAGCAGAAATACGAGCAGCGCGGCGGCGATCAACCCGACCGCCATCCACATGATGCGCGAGGTTGGACGGCTCATCATTCCTGGCTACCTTTCAAACCTGGCCAAAGTAAGGCCGCGACCCGATCTGGGCCCATGTCCCTCGGCCATTGTCTCGCAGTTGTTATCCCTCAATCAATGGCCCCTGCTAAAGTCCCTCGGCTAAAGTCACTCGGCTAAAGCCCCTCTGGGGCCGGGATGATGTCCACGCGGTCGACCGGCTGGCCTTCGCTTTTGAATCCCAGTGCCCTTATGTCCATGCGGGTGGAGCGGATGTCCCGCTCGATCATATACTGACGAATGGCGATGCATCGTATGAGCGAAAGCCGCCGCGCCTTGCCCTCGGTTTCCTTCTCGCCGGCGGCGAAGCATTCGACTTGCAGGCGCAGCCCTTCGTCGCGGGTCATGCGACCGGCGAGTTCGTCCAGGATCGCGTAAGCCTCGGTCGGCACGTTTTTTTCGCCGGCTGGATAGGTGATCCGAACGCCCCCTTCCGGGATTGCCGGTGCGGGTGCATTGGGATCGGGTTCCGCCGGCTCTTCGGGCGGCGCTTCTTCGGCAGCTTCCTCGGCGGCTTCCTCGGGCGCGGGCTCTTCGGCAATCGGTTGTTCCTCGGTAGCCTCCCCGGCGGCTTCCTCCGCTGTCGGTTCCTCCGCTGTCGGTTCCTCCGCTGTCGGTTCCTCCGCTGTCGGTTCCTCCGCTGTCGGTTCCTCGGCTGTCGGTTCCTCGGCTGTCGGTTCCTCGGGCGCCTGTTCTTCCGTTTCCGGTTCCGAGACTGATTCTGGAGCCGGCTCGGTCCCTGCTTCGGGTGCGGCTACTGTTTCGTTCCCCGGGGCTTCCTCGACAACGTTCTCCTGCGTCGGCGTGGGGATCGGTGGAACCTCCTCGGGAGCGGCCTCCGCGCTTGGCTCGGTTTCCGGTGCAGTCGCGGTTTCCGGATCGTCCGCTGCCGGTTCAGCAACATTGCCATCGGTCTCCTGTGCCACCTGGGGCGTGGGTTCTGGTGCCGGAGGGAGCGTTTCGATTGCCGGCGAGGGTTGTACGCCGGGTTGCTCTGGCAGGGGCGCCGGCACGGTGGCGTTCGCGGGCGAGGGCGGCGCGCCCGGTACCGAGAAGGCGGAAACGGCGGGCGGCAACAAATCGGAATCGCGCGTGGGCTCGGCGATTTCATCGGGGATGGCACTTGCCTCTGGTGGCGGCTCGAGGGGCAGGCGCGAAGGATTCCCCTCCGGCGCGGGCGCCCGATCCAGCGCGCTCATGTCCACGATCACATTGGCATTCGACGCGGGCGCCGTTTCCTCGGCAAAGGCGCCGGAAATTGTGAACATCGCGGCCAGAATGGCGGCCAATATTCGGGCTTGTGGCTCCGGGAGCCGAATCATGGAACGAACCTCCAAGGGCGGGTGAATTGTTGGCTGGGCTCTCGGCGCCCCGGTGCGAGGGACTATAGCCGAAGCCGGGTCGGCCTCACAATAAGCGGGCAAACGGTCCCGGCGATCACGAGCCGGCGCCGCAAGGCCCAGTGTCCCGATTCTGAAATTCGCCAGACCACTAGGCGATACCTCGAGCGAATTTCAGAATCGACAGGACACCAGCAACTTATTCGAGTCTAGGGTCTGGACTCACAGTTTGATCCAATAGAGTGCGCCGACGAGGGCGTTTGCGGCAAGGAAATTTCGGGCAAGTTTGTCATAGCGGGTGGCGATGCGCCGCCAATCCTTGATGCGGCAGAAAAAGTTCTCGATCTTGT
>CAZIUB010000069.1:0-26743 GCA_964542425.1 uncultured Rhodospirillaceae bacterium
CCAGCGGCCGGCCGAATTCGTCTTCCGCGGCCATGTCGATCGGGCGATGGCCGACATCCAGGCCGGCCGACCCCTAATCGCCAAGGCTGGCGAGCGCCGCGCCGCCGCCGAGTAGCGCGGCTTTGGCGCGAACAAGGCCGCGCCGCAACACCAACAATTCCCCGATGCGGACCTTTCCGGTGAATAGCGCGACCGCGACAATCCAAGGCCGCGCGCTGCCTTTGCCGTCAATCGCGTCACCAAGGGCGGCCGGAACTTCCATCCGCGAATCGTCCAGGATCACGCGTACGGCACCGAGGGGAAGCCCATGCTGGGCGGCGGCGCGGGCGGCAAGGTGGCTTTCCATATCGGCCGCCAGTGCGCCGGACGCGGCAAGGGCCGACGCCTTATCGGCAATACTCAAGAGGGGTCGATCGACGCCAAGGACCAAACCCTGCCTGGCGCCGGGAATGGCTTGCGCCAGCCGTTCGAGATACCGATTGTTGACCGGCCAGCTTGCCCCCGTTTCATCGACAATCCGGGTGCCGAGCACGATGTCTCCGGAAACGAGATCCGGCGCCAACGCGCCGGCGGTGCCGAAGCTGACAATCCCCGAGATTCCGGTCCCCACTAGTTCGGCGATCGCCTGTTCCGCAAGCTGGAATCCGCCGGCGGCGATCGCGACGCGCCGGCCGGGCCCTCGCGCCAGATCGGCTTCGGCCCGCATGCCACAGACGATTCCCAGCATGGGCTAGGCCCTGTGGACATATTCGTTTCGGGCTGCGTTACCGCGCGGGTGGCTGAGAATCAAGCCGAAAGCCGATGACCATAGTGGGACCATGGTCGAGGCTTTCGGCGCCGACAATTGGCCGGCCCCGCGCGTAAGCCCCTCGGGATGCCGGGATTTGCGCGCCTGCGGGCGTTGGCCCAAGGTTCGCCGATGCCCCACATCGCCCCGGAGGCCGAAGGCCGACTTGCGTCGGCGTGGACCTTGGTGCCTCACATTCGCATCAATTCCCGTCATCGCAGCTCCAGAGCGAATATGTCCGCAGGGCCTACATTCCGTGCAGGACTTGGCGCGAATTGGCCTGGCGGAGATTTCGATATCGGGCCAGCGCCCACAACGGGAAAAACGCGCGATAGCCGTGATAGCGCAAATAGAACACGCGCGGGAATCCGACCGAGGTAAATTCCCGTTCGCTCCATTTGCCATCCGGTTGCTGCTTGGACACCAGATAGGCGATCCCGCGCTCGACAACCGGCGTATCGATTTCTCCGACCGCCAGCAGCCCCAGCACCGCCCAGGACGTTTGCGAGGCGGTCGAGTTCCCACCCTCGCCCTTCGGCTGTCCTGGCCAATAGCTGGTGCCATCCTCGCCCCAGCCGCCGTCCTCGCGCTGTTTCGAGCCGATCCACGCCACCGCCTTGCGGATGGCCGGGTCGCCGGGGGCAATGCCGATCGCGTTCAAGGCGCAAAGCACCGACCAGGTGCCGTAAACGTAATTGGTTCCCCAGCGCCCGAACCAGCAGCCTTCCGGCTCCTGCTCGCGCCTCAGGTAGTCGATCGCCGCCTTCACCTTCGCATGATCGAGACGATAGCCGAGCTGTGCCAGCATCGATAGGCAACGCGCGGTCACATCGGCGGTCGGCGGATCGAGCAGCGCGCCATGATCGGCGAAGGGAATGTGATTCAGATAGTGACTGGAATTATTCGCGTCGAAGGCACCCCACCCGCCATTGGTGCTCTGCAGTCCCAGAACCCATTCCGTCGCCCGTCCGATGTTCTCCCGATAGCGTTCGCGGTCCACCCGATCGAGGAGCATCGCCACGACCGCTGTGTCGTCCACATCCGGATAATGCGGGTTGTCGTATTGAAAGGCCCAGCCGCCGGGCCGCACGCCGGGCGCTGAGGCCGCCCAATCGCCGACCACGTCCAGAATCTGCCGGTCCTTGAGCCAGGCTGCCCCGCGCTGGGCGGACTTCACCCCGGCGGCGCCAAGCTCCAACAGCGCGTGACCCGCCAGCGCCGTGTCCCATACGGGCGACAGACAGGGCTGGCAATAGGCGTGCGTCTCCTCGATCACCAGCAGCTTTTGCAATGCCTGCTTGGCGATCAGCGAGTCGGGGTGGTCCTTATTGTAGCCAAGGGCGTCGAACATCATCACCGCGTTGGCCATCGCCGGATAGATGGCGCCCAGTCCGTCCTCGCCGTTCAGCCGTTCACTCACCCAGGCGATGGCGGTTCGGATCGCGCGCTGGCGCCCCGATTTCGGAAACAAAGGCTGCAGCCGGCGAAGCACGCGATCGAGGGTACGGAAGAACGAGGCCCATGGCCCCCTGCGATTCATGTTGTACCAGTTGTCCACCTTGTCCGGCGCGATGGTGAACAATTCCTCGACGCCGATGCCAAGGGGGTTGCGAGCTTTCGGCCGCAGCGCCATCAGCACCAGCAAGGGCACGATCACCGTGCGCGACCAATAGCTGACCCGGTTCAGATGAAAGGGGAACCAGCGCGGCAAGTTCATGATTTCGACCGGCATGATCGGCACTGCCCGCCACGGGACCTGACCGAACAAGGCGAGCAGAATCATAGTGAACACGTTGGAATTCTTGGCGCCGCCATGGGCCAGGATCGCGTCCCGGGCCCGGCGCATGCGCGGGGCCTCAGGATCCTGGCCGCACATCTTCAGCGCGTAATAGGCCTTCACCGAGGCCGATATGTTGAAATCCCCGCCATGAAACAGCGGCCAGCCGCTATGCGTTCCCTGAATCGTCCAAAGATACGTGACAACTTTGGCCTCGAGATCGCGGTCGATTTCATCGAGATAGTGCCGGAGCAGCACATATTCCGCCGGAATGGTGGCATCGGCCTCCAGCTCGAAGGCCCAATGCCCGTCCGCGCGCTGCCGCTCGATCAGGCCCGGCGCCGCCCGATCGATGGCGATGCCAGCCCGCCCAAGCAACCCGGAGGGCGCCGTCGCGGCATTGGGCATGGGCGATCCGCTGAAATTCATTCCCGTTCCTGATCGTTGGTCGGCCCCTGGGACCGCCCGGGAAATTGCTGCAACCGGCCCGGTATTTCAAGCCCCCATCGGACTCCCCTCGGGGGTGCAATACATATGGCTTTGCTCCCGTGCCCACCGGCATAATGACTGGAGAATCGCCCAATCACCGGGAAATGACCGCCCATGACCACGCCATCGGGACCGCTGCGCCGGCTCATCGGGTACCAGGGGGCGTACAAGCGCCGGGTCATCCGGGGCACGGCCTATTCCTTCTTGAACAAGCTGTTCGACATCGCGCCCGAGATCCTGATCGGGGCCGCGGTCGATGTCGTGGTGCGGCGCGATCAATCCTGGCTAGGCGCCTACGGCGTCGTCGAGCCGTTTTCGCAAATCGTCGTGCTGGCCGTTCTCACTTTCCTGATCTGGTTCTTCGAATCCCTGTTCGAATACCTATATGCGATCGAATGGCGCAATCTGGCGCAGATTGTGCAGCACGATCTGCGCTTGGATGCCTATGCTCATGTCCAGGATTTGAACATCTCCTATTTCGAGGATCGCTCGACGGGAGGTCTGGTTTCCATCCTCAACGACGACATCAATCAATTGGAGCGATTCCTGGATGGCGGCGCCAACACCATCATCCAGGTCCTGACCTCGGTCATCCTCATCGGCGCCGTGTTTTTCTATCTGGCGCCGGTGGTCGCGATCATCGCCATGCTGCCGATCCCGGTGATCCTGGCGGGCACGTTCTACTTCCAGCGCCGGGCCGAACCGCTCTACGCCCGCGTGCGCAATCAAGCCGGACGATTGAGCGGCCAGCTCGCCAACAACCTGACCGGCATCGGCACCATCAAAAGCTATGTGACCGAGGAGCACGAACTGGCGGCGCTGCACCGGGAAAGCGATGCCTATCGCCTGGCCAATCGCGGCGCCATCCGCCTGGGCTCGGCCTTCGTGCCGATCATCCGCATGGCGGTCCTGGCCGGCTTCATTGGGACATTGATGCTGGGTGGCTGGCAGACTCTTGTGGGTGAACTCGAAGTGGGTTCGTTTTCGGTCCTAGTGTTTCTGACCCAACGCCTGCTTTGGCCCCTGACGGGGTTGGCCGAGATCGCGGATCTCTATCAACGCGCCATGGCTTCGACGCGCCGCGTCCTCGATCTTCTGGCGACACCCGGCGGCGATCACCGGAGTGGCGAGAGCATCGACAAGGCGGCGCTGTGCGGCGAAATCGCCTTTCACCGAATCGATTTCTCCTACCCCGGGCGGGGACGCGTGCTTGGCGATGTAGATTTCGTGATCCCCGCCGGTACGACCGCCGCCTTCATCGGCCCGACCGGCTCGGGCAAGAGCACATTGGCGAAGCTGATCATGCGGTTCTACGAGCCCGATGCCGGCCAGGTCCTGATCGACGGCAAGGATATCTCACGGCTCGCCGTCGATGATTTGCGCCGTTGCATCGCCTACGTCTCCCAGGACGTCTTTCTGTTCGACGGCACCATCGCCGACAACATCGCCTATGGCTCGCCCGGCGCCACGCTGGAACGGATCCGAGACGCGGGCCGCCTGGCCGAGGCCGAGGAGTTCGTCCTGGCGCTACCCCAAGGTTACGACACCTGGGTCGGCGAGCGCGGGCAGAAGCTGTCGGGCGGGCAGAAACAGCGCATCTCGCTCGCGCGCGCGATCCTCAAGGACGCGCCGATCCTGATCCTGGACGAGGCCACCTCGGCGGTCGACAACGAAACCGAGGAGGCGATTCAACGGTCGCTGGAGAAGGTCTCTGTCGGGCGCACGACCATGGTGATTGCCCACCGGCTGACGACGATCCGTAACGCCGATCAAGTGTTCACGCTGGAGGAAGGACGCATCGTCGAACGCGCTTACCGACCCCGCCCGCTGGCCTCGGCCGCCACTGAATCCTGACTATTCCTTCATGAGCTCGGCGACGGTTCTAGCGATGGCCGGGGCGACCTGTGCTGGCGCGATGCCGCATCGTACGCGCAAAAGCTCGCAATCCAGCACCGAATTGGCCGGGCGTTTGGCCGGTAATTGCAACGCGCTCGAGGCCATTGGAACAATCGGGCAAGCGCCCAGGCCATGAGCTTGCGCCGACTCGACCAGGCGGCAAGCGAAATCGAACCAGCTCATCGCCGTGTCGCCGCAATAATTGAACAGCCCCTGCGCCGATTGATCCCCGTCCATGAGCCGCCTTCCCATTTCGATCATGGCGCCCGCGAGGTCATCGGCGGGCGTGGGGCAGCCGCGCTGATCATCGACCACCGAAAGGCTTGCCTGCGCGCGGGCGCGGCGCAAGATCTTCCGGGGAAAAGTTTCTCCAATATGGCTGAAGGCCCAGGAAGTGCGAAGGATGGCGAAGGGAGAAACGGCGGCCTCCATGATCGCCTTGTCACCGGCCAGTTTGCTCGCACCATACACGCCCAACGGATTGGTCGCGTCGCTTTCCAAATAGGCCCCGACCTTGGTGCCGTCGAAGACGTAATCCGTCGAAATGTGCACGAAAGCCACCCGCTTGCGGGAGCAGGCGATTGCCATCTGGCGCGGCAGTTCCGCGTTGAGCGCGAAGGCGAGCTCGGATTCCTTTTCGGCCAAGTCCACCTGGGTGTAGGCGGCGGCGTTGAGAACCAGGTCCGGCCGCTCGGTCTCGATGATCGTGCTCACATCTTGTGACCGGCGGGGATCGATCCGGGACCGGCCGAAGAAACGAAGGTCCAGGGACCCACGCCCGAGATTGGCCAAGCCGCGGGCAACCTGGCCAGTTTCACCGAATACGACGATGGTCGCCACTTCCGAGTTCCTCGACCATCCCTGGGGGGCCGCGCGCGGCCGACTTCGATCGCCACCACGACGACATCAGGATCCCCGAATTCAGATTTTGACCGCGATCGCTCGCGGCGATCCGCATGCTTGCCGTGGCGCGGGAAAGGCCTAGTGTCCCGATTCTGACATTCGCCAGACCACCCGGCGACACCCCGAGCGAATTTCAGAATCGAAAGGACACTAGCAACTTATTCGAGTCTAGTGTCGTATTCGGTTTTGCAAGTTCGCTCGCGAGCCTGGCCGCGTGATCTGGCGAACTTTAAAAACCACGACACTAGGCCCATTCCGCTCGCCCGCCATTGGCGGGGCCGTCCGGCGCGCCAATTCCCCGACCGAAGGCCGTGGCCGGGTCGATCGCCACTGGGGGTGTCGCCAGATGGTGGGTGGCGCGATCGGCGTGCAGCAGCGTCTCCCACGCCCCGGCGATCGCGTCGATGGAATACACGCGATCGATGATGGCCTTGGCCGCCGCCAAATCGCCCGCCCGCGACGTCTCGTCGAACAGATAACGCTCGATGCCCAACGCCCAATCGTCGAGCACGATGGCCCGGCGCAAAGGCTCCAGATCCTCGAGATAGGCGGCCACGACCGGCACATTCGACGCCAATGCCATCACCGCCCGATTGGCGGATTTGCACATGGAGAACGGATCGTCGGCGGTCGGCATCAGGAAGATCTGCGCCCCGTCCAGCTCCAGGAAGGTCCGCCGGTTGGTCCAGCGCTCATAACGCGCATAGATCGTCGTGCCCTCGCATAGCTGGATGAACTTGCCAAAATTGTTGCTGATCACCACCAGTTCGATTGGGCGGTGCCGGTGGACCTTCTCTAGGAGCGGCAGGAGCGGCTGGAGCAGCATCATCCCGGCCCCGCCATGACGCGTCCCGTGTTTGCCGAACCAGACGATCCGCGCCCGGTCATTGGGAAGTTCGATGCCCCCCGACGATGACCAGGGCCCGGCCACGCCGCTCTTGCCATTCAGCCCGACCAAATGGTGCAACGGCTCCGGGACCCAGCTTCTGGCCAGCGATTTCAGGCTGCGCCGCTTGGTCGACATGATGCTTTGGTCCAACCGCTCAACCGCGACCCCCTTCAGCCACGATTTCAGTTGGCCGAAGGTCGCCGCCGTCAATGCCCCATCGGGCACCACATGCACAGGGCCGAGATGCGGCATGCGGCTCTTGACCAAACGCGCGAGCGTGGCCGTCGGCGTCACCGCCGCGGTGGCATACCGGCCCAAATTGGATAGCGTCTCGGCCGTCAGCGATGGGTTGATCCGGGACAGGTAGCCCTGGACGAAGACATTGTCGCAAAGATCGACGATGACCGGCTTTTCCAGGGCGCGGAACCGGCGCGCCGATTCGATCGCCGAGGGTGCGGCGTTCTTGACCACGATCAGGGCGTCGTAATCTTCTGGACGCGGCATCCCCTTGCAATAGATGCCGCTGCGATAACCCCGCTGCGATAGGGACCACGCCGGCAACAGGCAGCGGTACCGAAAACTCGCCACGTCCAGATCGATGCTTTCGGCAATCCAAGCTAGTCGCATGACCTGATACGCAACCCGGCTCGTCTGGATGAGCCTATGCAAGCCCCCCCTCGAAGCCGAGCCCTCCCTCTAGGACCAATAAACCCCACAACTTCGTTTGCTCTTACCAGCAATGTTACGGCGAAACAACCAACGAGTCGCTAACGCCTGCGCCGGAGCGGATAAATTCGTCGTCCCGCTCGATTCTAGCGCCCGCTCCGACTTCCGGGTCAAGCTTTTTCATTGAACTGGGCGGGATGCGGAAATTTCCGTGAAAATTGTTTATTTTCAATAACCTAAGGCCGTGAGTTCGATGCCCCTGCGCTTTGAGAGCCGGCCGCCCCGCGCACCGTGGCGGCGCCACTTTGGCGCTTGCGACGGCGATGGAATAATGCAATTCCTCAGCGCCGTGAAAAACGCCCACGCCACCAATAAGATGTTAGCGAGACCCTTGATTGACGCCCGCCAGTAGCCCCGGGGCATTGCCATCCGGCCGAGTGATCCTGGTCACTGGCGGTGCCGGCTTCATCGGTTCAGCGCTTTGCCGCCTGTTGATCCGGGAGACCGATAACAGGGTCGTCAATCTCGACAAACTGAGTTACGCCTCCGATTTGCGGTCCCTGGAATCGGTCGCGGGCGACCCGCGTTACGCCTTCGTCCAAGCGGATATCGCCGATAGGGCCGCGCTCGATCTTGCCCTGGCGAAACACCGGCCGGATGCGGTGATGCATCTGGCGGCGGAATCCCACGTCGATCGCTCGATCGAGGGACCGGGCGCGTTCATCTCGTCGAACATCGTCGGCACTTATGTTCTTCTTGAGGCCTGTCGCGCCTATCTCGAGGGTCAAAAAAGCGAGTTCCGAGACCGCTTCCGATTCCTTCACGCCTCGACCGATGAAGTCTATGGCTCGCTGGAGGCGAACGGCTTTTTCACCGAATCGACACGATACGATCCGCGCTCGCCCTACTCGGCGAGCAAGGCCGCCTCGGACCATTTGGTCATGGCCTGGCATCACACGTTCGGCCTGCCCGTCCTGGTCACCAATTGCGGCAACAATTACGGCCCCTATCAATTCCCCGAGAAGTTCGTTCCGACCATGATCATTCGGGCGCTTCGCGGCCAATGCCTGCCGGTCTATGGTTCCGGCACGAATGTCCGGGACTGGATTCACGTGGAGGACCACGCAAGCGCGCTGGCACAGGTGCTGGAACGCGGGGCGATCGGCCAACACTACAATATCGGGGCCGAGGAACAGCGCGCCAACCTCGACGTGGCACGGCGGATTTGCGAGCTGGTCGACCGGATCGCGGCCCCCAATCGAAAATCCAGCGACCTCATCAGCCTTGTTCCCGACCGGCCCGGACACGATCAGCGATACGCGATCGACCCCACCAAGGTGCGCCGGGAAATCGGCTGGCGGCCGCGCCACGATTTCGCGGGCGGAATCGAGACCACCGTACGCTGGTATGTCGAGCACAAGGACTGGTGGTCGGACATCCTCCAATCCGGCCGCTACGATGGCGAGCGCCTCGGCTTGAAAACGGGCCCGCTTGCATCCGCCAGAACCATCGCCGGTTGAACGGAGTGGCATCGTGAAGGGGATCGTACTCTCGGGCGGCAAGGGAACGCGGCTATACCCGGTCACCAAGGTGATCTCGAAGCAGCTGCTGCCGCTCTATGACAAGCCGATGGTCTATTACTCGATCGCGACCCTGATGCAGATCGGCATTCGCGAGATCTTGATCGTGACCTCGCCGGAGGAGATCGATCGCTACCGGCAATTGCTGGGTGAGGGAAGGCAATGGGGGATCACCATCGAATACTGCGCACAGCCCCGGCCCGAAGGGATAGCACAGGCCCTGATTCTTGGACGCGAGTTCTCAAAAAATAGCACTACCGCCTTGATATTAGGAGATAATTTTATTCATGGCGACCGGCTTTTCGACGCCCTCGGAAGTGCCTCCCGGTTGACCAAGGGCGCGGTGAATTTCGCCTACCGGGTATCCGACCCCGAGCGCTATGGCATCGTCGAATTCGACGCCGCCGGCCGGCCGACGCGCCTGGCCGAGAAGCCCAGGAAACCGAAATCCAATTGGGCGATTATCGGGCTCTATCTCTACGATTCCATGGCCGCCGACATTGCCGCCTCGCTCAAGCCCTCGGCGCGCGGAGAATTGGAAATCACCGATGTGAACCAGCGCTATCTGGATTCCGGGGAGCTGCGGGTCGAGAAGCTGGGGCCGGGCCACGCCTGGTTGGACACCGGCACCTATGATTCCTGGCTGGAGGCCTGCCATTACGTGCAGACCATCTTCCATCGCCAGGGCGTGATGATCGGCTGCCCGGAGGAGATCGCCTTCCGTGCTGGCTACATTTCCGCCGACGAGTTGGAAGAACAGGCCGCCCAGCTCTCAGCCTCGCCCTATGGCGCCTATCTTCGCCGATTGCTTGAAGTGGAAGCCTGAGGCCCGATGGTCATCCACGATCAGGACCTGCCGGACATCAAGCTGATCGAAATCAAGGTCTTCGGCGATCACCGCGGCTGGTTTAGCGAAAGCTACCGCGAATCCGATTGGGCCGATCTGACGGGGCAAGACCGATACGTCCAGGACAATCAATCCTTCTCCGCCGCCCCCTTCACCTTGCGCGGCATCCATTTCCAGTTGCCACCCTTCGCCCAGACGAAGCTGATCCAAATCGTGCGCGGCGAGGCCTTCGATGTCGCCGTCGATTTGCGCCGCAATTCGGCAACCTTCGGGCGCTGGGTTTCGGTGGTGTTGAAGGAAGGAGACGGACGGCAATTGCTGATCCCCGCCGGGTTCGGGCACGCGTTTCTGACCTTGGTTCCCGATACCCTGGTGCAGTACAAGGTGACCGCGCCCTACCGCCCGCAATCGGAAGGCGGATTGATGTGGAACGATCCCGCGCTTACCATCGCCTGGCCCCGGATCGCGGGTGCGCCCATCCTGTCGCAGCGCGATCAGGCTTGGCCGGCGCTCTCCAGCGCGACCGAACTCTACTAGTGTCGTGGTTTTTAAAGTTCGCCAGATCACGCGGCCAGGAGCGCCAAGCGAACTTGGAAAAGGGGACGCTACCCTTTTCTATCCGCTTTCTATCCTTGAGAAGGGTAGCGTCCCCTTTTCCTTTGGACTTGGTGTCATGGCGAACTTGGCCGCGTGATGAATCGATCGAGGGGCGCTGGCATGTTCGTGCTGGATGAACTCACCCCCGAGCACGTCGCAACCTATGAGAACGACGGGTTCCTGATTCTTGAGCGGTTTCTATCCGGGGATGCGGTCGATCGTCTGCGTTCGCGCTTCGAGGGCCTGTTCCGCGGCGAATTCGAAACCGGAATCCAGCCCGACGAATGGAACTGGCGCGAGGGTCGCGACCCCGCCGACCGGACCCGGCAAATCTGCAACGGCTGGAAAGCCGACAGCATCCTTGCATCGGCGGTGCTGAGTGCCACGATCGGCCATTTCTGCGCCAAGTTGGCCGGCTGGCCGGGTGCGCGGATCAGCCAGGACAATGTCATCTGGAAGCCGCAAGGCGCCAAGGCGCTTGGGTTCCATCAAGACGATTCCTATACCGATTGGATCGACCCGCCGCATTACGTCACCTGTTGGATGGCGCTGGATGAAACCAGCGCCAAGGGCGGGACCATCGAATATGCCAGGGGTTCGCACAAATGGGAAATCGCCCCGCCGATCGCCCAGTTCCACGCACCCGAGGATTACCGCAAGGAGTTCCGAGAGGCCGCCCGGAAGGCAGGCGTGAGCGCTAATATCGTGCCGGTCGAAGTCCCTGCCGGCGGTTGCGCCTTTCATTCGGGGCGCACCTGGCATGGATCGGATGCCAATCGCGCGACCCAGCCACGCCGGTCCTTGGTCGCCCATTGCATGTCCTCGGCCGCCATCTTTCATCCGACCAACAACTCTTCCATTTACAGCCGCTATCGTCGGTTCGGCGATCTGTCGATGGACGAGACCTTTTTTCCGATCCTGTGGCGCGAGGACGGCTATCGCAGCCCGGCGATCCAAGTACCCGCCGTCGTGAGACTGAATGATTCAGCAATCTGACCCCGCCAGCCCATGCTGGCGGGTACTATCTATGTGGCAAAATGCGGCCCGACTTTCGCGCAAGCGTCGGAGCCTCTTGTGTATCACGCATTGTCGAAAGTTGGCACCACAACGCTTTGAAATCGCTGGTGGTCCGGGCGGACATGTCTCTGGAGCGGAATGTCAGAGTCGGACCACTGCCGCCTTTCTTGACGCCTCTTGCCATTTCGGGCGCGGAATGTGCTCTAATCAACAGTGCTCGCCGTTGTGAGACCGATGATTCGAGCCAATTTGACAGAGCCAGCACGCGCCGGCGGGTACTATCGTTTGGCAACAAGCGCCAACTTTCGCGGAAGCATCAGCGCGTTTCATGTATCACTCGTTCTTGAAAGTTGGCGCTGGGGTCGTTGAGCGCGAAGGTTGGGCGTGATGCCGGTGTTTGATCCAAGTCGCACGGACCTAACTGAGGAATTCAGGCGCACGCCCTTCGGACGCCATGGCGATGCGCTGCAGCGCGTGCTCACCATCATGCGCTCCGAACCCTATGCCGGCCATCTGGTTCTGGTCCAGGAAACGCGATCGGGCCCCTATCGCTTGGCGCGGCTGGGACAACAACGGGGCGATCCGGTCACGATCCTCGAACAAACCTATCCCGACCGCGAGGCCGCGGAATGGGCCATATTCCGGATCCGCTGGCGAGGCCTCGGCGGTGGCGAAATCTGATCGATGATCCCGACCCTCGGCATCATCGGCTACACCGAGCGCCCGAGCTATCGGCCGGGCGAAACCGTTCGGGCGATGGTCAGTCTCGAGGACGGGAGCATGCAATACTCCCGGCGTTTCCTTCGCCTCACCGGCGGCGATGACAAATCGCCCGGCCCCGGCTACCGATACGAGGCCCTCGATGATCCGCCGCCACGCGAGCTTGCCGGGCGCCGGCAGGCCATCGACGCCGGTTCCTACATTCGCATCGAGCAATGCCCGGCCATTTCTTTCGACCGGCCGCTTTGTGTCGCGGCGCTGATTTGCCCCTCTATCCCCGCCAGAGGGCGCCGACAAGCCATACTTGCGCGCCGCGAGTGCGAAGGCCGTACCGGCTTCGGTATCTCCCTGGACCCCGAGGGCGCGCCGGAGATCTGGGTCGAGGCTGGCGGGCGCGAGAGCCGGATTGCCGGTCGCCCGCTGCGCGCCGGCTGCTGGTACCTGATCGTGGCCGTGATCGAGCGCGCTCGCAAGCGAATGGAAATCCATATCAAACCCGTCGGTGGCATGCATCGCGTCGAGGTCGCCAATTCGACCTTTGGCGAAATCCCATTCCCCCCGAATAACCTAGCGCCGGGCCGGCTGCTATTGGCGGCGGCCGACGATTTCGACGCCAAAGACCCGGTGGCCGTCACCTGGCAATTCGACGGTCGGATCGAGGCCCCTGCCCTTTTCGCCGGCGCGTTCGATCCATCCGGCTCACCTCTTGCCCCATCATCCTTGCCCGACCATCCTGGCCTATTGGAATTGCCCGCCATCTGCCGGTGGGATTTCTCGCGCGACATCGGCACGCCCTACATTCGCGCCATCGATCGGCCCCAGGCCGACGGACTTTGCGTAAACCTGCCGACACGGGCCGTCGCCGGCGCCGCCTGGGCCGGCCAGACGACAGATTGGCGGCAAAGGCCGGACCTTTACGGCGCCATCCATTTCCATGGCGATGATCTGGAGGATTGCCGCTGGGAACCGGGAGCCGAATTGGCGTTGCCTTCGAATTTGCCCAGCGGCATTTACGCGATCCAGGTTCGAACCTCGAAAGGCGCCGAGGATATTATCCCTTTCTTCGTCTTGGCCCCACGAAGTGGGCCGACGCGGCGGCTGGCATTTCTGGCCCCGACCTTCACTTATCTTGCCTATGCCAATGCGCATCACGGTTATGAGGACCCGTTGTCCGAGCCGGCCTATGGCACGGCCCTGGTGCTCTCGGTAACCGACCTGTTCTTGAATACCCGTCGGGATCTAGGCGCGTCGCTCTACGATCGACACCTGGACGGCAGCGGCGCCTGTATCAGTTCGTGGCGGCGCCCGATCCTCAACATGCGCCCGGGAGCCAAGCCGTGGAACTTCGCGGCGGATCTCGACATCATCGGCTGGCTGGAGGAAATGGGGTTGGACTACGACGTGATCACCGATGATTGCTTGCACGCGGAAGGCGCTGGCCTGCTGGAACCCCATGGCTGCGTGATTACCGGCACCCATCCGGAATATCACAGCCGCGCAAACCTCGATGCGCTCGAATCGTGGCTGCGGCGCGGCGGGCGGTTGTTCTATGCAGGCGGCAACGGATTCTACTGGAAGGTAGCGACCTCGCCCCACTATCCCGGCGCGATCGAGGTACGTCGCGGTGAATCCGGCACAAGATGCTTCGAAACGCCGGCGGGCGAGCGTCACCATCAATTCGATGGCGAATTCGGCGGGCTGTGGCGCGCCAATGGAAGACCGCCGCAATCGCTCGTCGGAATCGGCTTCGTGGCGGAGGGTTTCGATACCTGCTCCTATTTCCTCCGCACCGATGAAAGCCGTGACGCGCGCGCCGCCTTCATCTTCGAGGGCGTGGAGGCGGGCGAACGCATCGGCGATTTCGGCCATCTAGGTGGCGCCGCGGGGCTCGAGCTCGATGCCAGCGATCCGGTGCAGGGCACGCCCGAACATGCGCTGGTCCTTGCCCGATCGGTCGAACATAGCAACGTCTACCTCCTGACGCCCGAGGCGATGATTTCCAGCCATCCTTACGTCGATGCGATCTCCAATCCCCTGGTGCGGGCCGAGATGGTGTTCTTCGAAACGCCTTCCGGTGGCGCCGTTTTTGCCACCGGGTCCATAGCCTGGGCCACCTCTCTCGCGCACAATCTCTATCGCAACAACGTGGCGCGGATTTCCGGGAACGTGATCCGGCGATTCCTCGACCCGACGCCATTTCCACCGCCACCAGCCTTGCGTTAGGGGCGGTGATGCCTAGTGCCAACTTTCGAAGAAGCGTGATACATGAAGTGCTCCGATGCTGCCGCGAAAGTCGGGCCACATGTTACCAAACGATAGTACCCGCCGGCATGTTACAGCGGGTTCATCTTGCTGAAACGGCCATCCGCGACGGCGGGTACTGGACCCGTTGCCAGCCATTTCGACACCGGTGCCACGCTGCCCAAGATCGCCTGGGGCCGGGGATCGTGGTTGCATGACACCGAGGGCCGCACCTATCTCGACGGCTCGGGCGGTCCGGCGGTCTTTTGCCTCGGACATGGGCACCGCGAAATCAATCAGGCGCTGCATCGCCAGTTGGACCGGATCGCGCACGTCTATCATTATGATTTCACCAGCGACCCGCTGGAGGAACTGACGGCGCTCCTTCGCGCCCAGGCGGGCGAGGCCGCGCACGCGATGGTGTTCGTATCCGGGGGCTCCGAGGCGGTCGAATCCGCCTTGAAGCTGGCGCTCCAATACCAGAACGCGATCGGCGAGCCCAAGCGCCGCCGATTCATCGCGAGGCGCCGATCCTGGCATGGCAATACCCTGGGTGCCCTGGCGGTTTCCGAGTTTCTGGAGCGACGCCGGATGTTCGAGGGCGCGCTGATCCCGGTCTCGCACCTTGGTCCGGTCAATGCCTATCGCCCGCCCGAAGGTATCGCTCCCGACGACCTCGCCCGCCATTGCGCGGCCGAACTGGAAGCCGAAATCCTGCGCCTTGGCCCCGGCAATGTCGCCGGTTTCATCTTCGAACCCGTTGTCGGGGCGGCGGGTGGCGTGGTGCCGGCCCCGCCCCATTACGCGCAATTGGTTCGGGAGGTCTGCGATCGGCGTGGCGTGGTGATGATTGCCGACGAAGTCATGTGCGGAGCCGGGCGCTGCGGCACTTGGCGGGCACTCGAACACGACCGCGTCATCCCCGACATCACGGCTGTGGCCAAGGGCCTGGCCGGGGGCTATGTTCCACTGGGCGCCGCCCTTTACACCTCGCGGATCGCCGAACCGATCCGCGCCCGCCACGGCGCGCCGCTCACCGGTCATACGTTCAGCGGCCACACCCTGGCCTGTGCCGCCGGTGTCGCGGTGCAGAGGATCATCTTTCGCGACCGATTGGTCGAGCGCGTGAGGCGCGACGGCGCGACCTTGCTGGACATGCTGCGTTCGCGTCTGGGCGACATCGCCTGCGTGGGCGACATTCGGGGCCGCGGCTTTCTCATCGGAATCGAGTTCGTTTCCGATCGCCGCACGAAGGCGCCGTTCGATCCGGCATTGCGCTTCCATCTGCGCCTGAAGGCCCAAGCTAAGGCGGAAGGGCTCATTTGCTATCCCTGCGGCGGCAATTTCGATGGCGTTGCCGGGGACACGGTAATCCTGGCGCCGCCCTACAACATCTCCGAGGAGGATATCAGCGAACTCGCGATTCGGCTGGAGCGCGCGATTCGGGCGACCGAGGCGGCCTGTGGAACCCATGCTGGGCCTTGACCCCGACCTCCCTACCGAGCTTACCATGACCGCCGGGCCATTTGCCGGCGCCCAATCGGGAGGTCGTGGCATGAATGCGGGCAACCAGCAGGCCGACTTGGCGCGCTCCGACCCGCTTGACCCGGTGTCGAGCCTCTCGGAAGGAGGCGGGTTCTGGCTTCCCCTCTTCTTGAAAATGTTGCGGCGGTTGGTGATCGGGCGATTGACCCTCGTTACCCCGCGCGGCGAAGCCATCACCATCGAAGGCAAGCGCGCTGGACCCCATGGCGCGCTACGCCTCATCCGCGGGCGCGCTATCCGGCGCTTGTTTCTCGGCGGGGATGTCGGCTTCGCCGAGGCCTATCTGGATGGCGATTGGGATAGCCCCGATCTGGCGGCGCTGATCGAATTGGCCGCGCACAACGAGCGCGCGCTTGGCGATGGCCTGCGCGGCGCGGCGGTGGCCAGGTTGTGGCACCGCGTGCGCCATATCCTGCGGCCGAACTCGCGGCCCGGCGCAAGGCGCAACATCGCCGAGCATTATGATCTCGGCAACGATTTCTACGCGCGCTGGCTGGACCCAACCATGACCTATTCCGCGGCGCTGTACGAGCGGCCGGACGCGTCCCTGACCCAGGCCCAGGAGGCAAAGTACGCCCGGGTCGCCAAGGCCCTGGAGTTGGAATCTCGCCATCATGTCCTCGAGATCGGTTGCGGTTGGGGCGGGTTCGTGGAATTCATGGCCCGGCGATTCGGTTGCACCGTGACCGGCATCACCCTCTCGCGCCAGCAGCGTGATTTCGCCGCGCGCCGGATCCAGGCCGCCGGGCTCTCCGATCGGGTGGCGATCGATCTCGTCGATTATCGCGACGTAAGAGGGGAGTTCGATCGCATTGCCTCGATCGAGATGTTCGAGGCGGTTGGCGAGGAGCATTGGCCAAACTATTTCGCCACCATCCGCGATCGCCTGCGCCAGGGCGGCCTTGCCGTGCTCCAAGTCATCACCATCGAGGAGGCGCGTTACGGCGCCTACCGACAGAGCGCCGATTTCATCCAGCGCTATGTGTTTCCCGGCGGCATGCTGCCGGCGCCCTCGGTGTTCGGCCGCGCCGTCGAGCGCGCGGGCCTCACCATGACCGAGGCCTTCCATTTCGGGCGCCACTATGCCCAGACCTTGCGCCAGTGGCAGCAGACCTTCCAGCGCGAGTGGCCGGAAATCTCGACCCTCGGATTCGATCAGCGGTTCAAGCGATTATGGGAGTATTATCTAGCCTATTGCGAGGGTGGATTCCGCGCCGGAAGCATCGACGTCGTGCAATACCGTTTGGCGCGAGGGTGACCTCGCACCCCCGTCGTTTGCCGTGCGGAGCGCGCGACATGACCATCCTTGGAGAATTGCCATGGCGGAGCGCGACGAGTCTCTCTTCCAACGGATTCCCGATGAACGCTTGCGCGGACTCTATGAGTATTGGCGCCGAAAGGCCGGCCAACGCGCGATGCCGGCCCGGCGCGATATCGATCCCTTGGAGATGCGCGAGTGGCTGGGCAATCTGGTCCTGATAGAGTTTTTCGGCTCGGTCGAGAAATATCGTATTCGCCTGGACGGTACCAATATCACCGAGTATTACGGAGTTGAGCGCACCGGCAAGGGCATCGAGGCCCTGACGTCGCCCGAGGAACGGGCCTTGCTCTTGAGCCAGTACGAGCCGGTCTTGCGCGACAAGCGCCCCGCCTATTGCGAGGCCGAATTCGTGAACAGCGACGGGGTCAATGCACGGCAAATGAAGCTGCTCCTGCCACTTTCCGACGATGGCGAGCACGTCAACATGGTCCTTGGCGGCATTTATTTTCGGCGGCTGGAGGCATAGCCCATTCGCTGGCCAGCCTTGATCGCTTGCCCCATCCATGCGAACAAACATCTGCTCGCGTGCCCTGACGGGGATTTTCGGATGCCGAATCGGATGACTGGATCGAATTTGCTTCGGCATTGCTTCCTTGCCCTGGCGCTGCTGGCATCGGGGCTGGGCGCGGGATCGCACCCGGCCCTGGCCGAGGAGGCGCCGCCGGCCAAGGCTCCCACCGCCGAGGTCCGCTTATTCCTGGAACTTCTTCAAGACCCCGTGGTTCAGGACTGGCTGGGGCGTCAGCCGTTGGAGCCCGCCACCGACGCGCCGGCCACGCCTGCGCCCGAACAAAGCGCCGGCGCCATGCTGGGGGAACGCGTGGCCGCCTTGCGCGCCCATTTGGCGGTGCTCGCCAAGTCGGTGCCCCTGCTCGGGCCCAATCTGGCCTCGGCCGCCTTCCTCTTCAGCCTGGAATTCGAGGAGCGCGGATTGATCGGCGTATTGCTGCTGTTTCTGGCCTTCATCGGTGCCGGCTACGGCGCCGAGTGGCTGTTCTGGCGGGCCACAAAGAGCGTACGCGAATGGATCATCGGTGTTCCGATCACGACCGCCGCGACGCGCCTGAAGGCCACCACGATCCGCCTTGCCTTCGGAGTGGGCTGGGTGACCGCCTTCGCGCTCGGCAGCGTTGGCGCCTTCCTGGTCTTCGACTGGCCGCTGCTCTTGCGCGAGATCGTGCTTGGCTATCTGGTTGCGTTCCTCGGATTGCGGCTGACGATCGTGGCCGGACGCTTCTTCCTGGCCCCCGGTGCCGAGCGCTACCGGATCATCCCCATGTCCAAGGCGGCTGCCTTGTTCTGGCATCGGCGCCTGGCCTCGGCGATCGGGTTTTATCTGTTCGCGCGGGTCACGCTTGGAATCCTGAAGACGCTGGGGTTGAGCGCGGCCAGCGTTCAGCTGCTGGCCTACGGCCTGGGATTGGTGTTGCTGGCGATGGGCGTGGAGGCGGCTTGGCGCCGGCCGATCGTGGATTCCGGAATCCCTCGGGGTGACGCCCAGCGTCGGTTCGGCGATCGGGCCTGGAATTGGCTGGCAAGCGGCCTATTCGTCCTGTTGTGGCTGCTGTGGGCCGGCCAGTTCATGGCGGTATTCTGGCTAGTCGTGGTTGCGACCGGGCTGCCCCTCGCCCAGTTCCTCACGCGCCAATCTGTCTCCCACCTGCTTCGGCCCGGGGAAGAAGAAGCAACGGGACGGCGTCCGCCCACCTTCGCCGCGATCTGCCTGGAGCGCGGCCTGCGCGCGCTATTCATCATCGGCGCGGCTTTGTTGTTGGCCGATGCCTGGGAGATCGATCTGGTCGGGCTAACCGCGCGCGATACCATTGGTACGAGGCTCGTCCGTGGCGCATTGAGCGCCGTCGTCATCGTGCTGGTGGCGAATTTCCTGTGGCATGTGGCCAAGGGGATGATCGACGCCAAGGTCGTGGAAGCCAGCGATCCCAACCAGGTGGACGCGGAATCCCAGCGAAAGCGCGCGCGGCTGCGCACGCTCTTGCCGATCCTGCGCAACGTGCTCTTCGTCATTGTCTTGGCGGTGGCGGCGATGATGGTGCTTTCCTCGCTGGGACTCGAGATCGGCCCGCTGATCGCCGGCGCCGGAGTCGTCGGCGTGGCGGTGGGCTTTGGCGCGCAGACGCTGGTCAGGGACATCTTCAGCGGCGTCTTCTATCTGTTGGACGACGCATTTCGGGTCGGCGAATACATCCAGAGTGGCTCCTACAAGGGCACGGTCGAATCCTTCAGCCTGCGCTCGGTCAAATTGCGCCACCATCGCGGGCCGCTCTACACGGTGCCGTTCGGCGAACTGGGCGCGGTCCAGAACATGAGCCGCGATTGGGTGATCGACAAGATGATGATCGGCATCACCTATGACAGCAATCTCGACACCGCGAAGAAGCTGATCAAGCAAATCGGCAAGGATCTGGCGGCAGATCCGGAATTCGGCCCGAATATCCTCGAACCGCTGAAGATGCAGGGCGTTGAGCAGTTCGGCGATTACGCGATCCAGATTCGAATGAAAATGATGACCCGGCCGGGCGAGCAGTTCCCGATCCGGCGCAAGGCCTTCGCGCTCATCAAGAAGGCCTTCGACGAAAATGGCATTAAATTCGCGTTCCCGACCGTCCAGGTCGCGGGCGGCGAGGATGCGGCGGGTGCTGCCGCGCGCCAGGCGATCGATGTCGCGGATAAGGCCGCCGCCCAACCGACCTGAGCGGCCCGCGCCAAGGTGAAGAATCAGGGCCTCTCCAGCCAATGCTCGCCCCGCCGATAGGCGGCGAATTCATCGGCCATCTGGCGAAGCCTGCGGGTCAACAGCATGATGATCTTGCGCATCACCGGATCGATCGCGCCAAGCTGTTTTTCGAAGGTTACGCGCGAGATCGCCACAACCCTGGTCTTCTTGCGCGCGACCGCCGCCGCCATGCGTCTGTCGCCGCCGCACAGCGCCATTTCGCCGAAGATGTCGCCCTGGCGCAGAACGGCCAGGGTGGCCGGCGCGTCGCCGTGGACGCCCTTTCGGATCTCGACCTCGCCGCTGGTCACCAGATAGCAGGCATCCCCCACTTCGCCTTCGTCAAAGATCAATTCCAGCGCCGCGAACTCCATCTGCTTGAAGCTGAACGATCCGTTCTTGGTCGCGTTCTTATTGGGCACATTGATGCTCCCCGCCACTCGAGCCACCACCCCAAGTTATTCGGGCCGGCCGAGGATGACAAGACAACGCCTGGAAACTCGACTGGCCAAAAATGGCTCGATCGACCTCAATCCTCGCTGCCGCGATTGACGCAGGGCCAGGTCGGGGGCGGTGTGAGCCCGGCGGGGAGCTTGGTCAGGGCATCGCCGCAGGTCTCCAGCAGTTGTGCCTGGACCAGATTCAAGGCCCGCGAAAGATCGGCGCCGCCAAGGTCCGCGGAATAGAGTTCGGCCTCGTCGAGATTGGCTTCGGCCAGGTTCGCGCCACGCAAATCGACCCGCGCCAGATAGGCGCGGTTGAGATTGGCCCCGGTCAAATCGGCGTTCGCGAGCGAGGCCCTTCCAAGCTCGGCCTTTTCGAGATTGCCGCCGACCAAGCGCGCGCCCGCAAGATTGGCGCGGTGGAGCTCGGCCTTGAGCAGATTGGCATCCCCCAGATCCGCGCGCTGTAGATCGGCGCGATCCAACATCGCCTTGCTGAGATCGGCGCGCCGCAGATCGGCGTCGCTCAGCCGTGCCCGGACCAGTACCGCTTCGGACAGATCGGCGCCACTCAGATTTGCGCCGGTGAAATCGGTGAGGCCGAGTTCCGCGCGTTGCAGATTGGCGCCGGTGAAATCCTCGCCGGCCAGGATCAGCTTTGGCTTGTTGCACCCGGACCAGTCGACGCCCGGTCCGGGCGCATCGCCGCAATCGGCCAGCGCGGTTCCCGGCACGCCCGAAGCCAACACGAAAAGTGCCCAAAGCGCGCCGGCCGCACGAGACAAGGCACCAGTGCCCCGTCCGCCCTTCACACTTCGGCGGTCCACACCACGACGGCCTTTCTCGCCGCTTTCGATCCGGTCGCGCAGAGCGACCGCAGATTCACGTTTTTCTTGGCGAGTTTCCTGAGATAGACCAGCAAGGCGCCCGGCTTGTTGGGCAAATCCACCACTTCCGCCGGCGTTTCGCTGAACGCAACATTCGCGCCTAGAAACGCCGCCCGGGTCTTCTTGGGATTGTCGGTAACAATCTGAAGCGTACCCGACGGATTCCAGGCCAGGACCGAAAGAATGTTGACCCCAGCGCCCGCCAAGGTCGCGATCGCTTCGGCCACGGTACCCGGCCGATCCGCGACCGATACAACAAATTGCTTGGCCTTTGCCATTTTCGCCCCCATCATTTGCCGTTTTTCTCGCGGTTTGGCGTCGCGCTCGAGGCTCGCCCCCGCGTTTTCAGCATAGCACGGAACGGTTCGCTGGCAATTCGCGCCGTACCCGGATTGAACGTCGCCAAGGGCGGCAAGTGGCATGAGGGCGACTCTTGCCGATTCAGAGGCAAAACCAGCGATAAGAACGCCACCTTTACCAGGTCCTAGGCAAAACCATCGGTAATTGCATTGCCCGCATGTCGATTGGCCGCCACCCTGCGGGCAAGGCGAGACCGGAATCATGATCCAACACTGGGTTTTTCATCCAGCCACATCGCCCCGTCCAGGTGGCTGCGGAACGCTACCGCATCGGCGATTGTCCCTGCGTGTCGCCCTCGCTTTTTTGCCGATGTTGCTGGCTTCCGCCAGCACAGCCTGCGCCGAGATCGGTAACAGCGTTTCATCCGATTGGCACCTATCGTGGCTCGCGGTCGCTTTCGGCGCCTTGTTGGGCGCCGGTGCCATTTTGGCTCGCGATCGCTTTTGGCGCCGCGCCGCCCTGGCGCTGCGCGACCAACCCGAATCGGGGGACATCCCTGCCCAGCTCCAATCGACCAGTGATTGGCTGCGCCTGCCCAAGGACAGGCTCGTCTTGGATTCTGGGACTACGATGTCATGGCTGAGACCAATTCCTGGACCGCGGAAACCTTCGATATCCATGGCCTGCTCCCCAGCACCGAACCGTTCGCCGAGGTCTATATGGCCGCCATCGATGCACGCGATCGCGACCGCGTCGACGAAAACTTTCGAGTTGCCTTGGCCGGCAGCCAAAAAGCCTACACGAGCGAATTTCGCATCAACCATCCCCGCCTTGGCGAACGGTCGATCTTCGAACATGGAATTATTGAACGCGACCAGGACGGGCGGGCGATCCGCGCCTATGGATTCTTGCAGGACGTGACCGAACTTCGGCTCATGGAGGCCGATCTGCGGCAGGGCCGCGAGCGCCTCGAACTTACCTTGGCCGGCGCCGATCTCGGCTCTTGGGATTGGAGCCCGGCGACGAAGAAGGCCTATTACGAATTGCACGGAGGGGTCTTGGACTTCAAGAGCCAACCCGGCCACGCGGCCCGCAGGCGACCATCCGCCTCCCGGCCGCGCGCCTCCGCGGCCCGTCCAAGGTGCCCTCCCTCACGGCGCGGACGCACTAGACCTAGGCCAGCAAGTCGAAAAAGCGCTCCCTGCGCCGAATGCGACCTCGTACCCGCCGTCCGATCGCCCAACCCCCAGGAAAAAGCAATTGGCGTCTTCAGGACCCGGCCTTGAGGCGGGTCCATTGCTCGGTGATGATGCGCTGTATATCGGGCGCGCGCACGACCCCCGGATAGCCGCGCGCCAATACCTCGGCGGTGGGATAGACCGCCGGATCGGCCAGAATCTCCGGGTCGACGAATTCGTTCGCCTTGGCGTTGGCGTTTGCGTACCAGATGTAATTCGTGGCCTCGGCGATGACCTCGGGGCGCATCATGTAATCGAGGAAGAGGTGCGCGTTGTTGGGGTGGGGCGCATCCGAGGGGATCAGCATCGCATCGTACCAGATATTGGTGCCCTCTTTGGGGATGATATAGGCAAGTTCGATGTCGACCCCTGCCTCGGCGGCGCGGCCCGCGGCGACGGCATAGTCGCCCGACCAGGTCATGGCCATGCAGATGTCCTTATTGGGCAGGGAACTCAGATAGGCGCCGGCGTCGAACAGCCGAACAAACGGGCGGACCTTCATCACCATGTCGATCGCGGCGACGATGTCGTCTGGATTCTGCGACGTGGGATCCCTGGCCATGTAAGCCAAGGCAAGTTGAATGACATCCTCCGGGGAATCCAGCAGCGAAACCCCGCAATCGGCGAATTTCGAGACCACCGCGGGATCGAACACCATGGCCAACGAATCGGTGGGCGCGTCGGGCAAGCGCTCCGCGATCATCTTGACATTGTAGGTGATGCCATTGGTGCCCCACATATAGGGAACGGCGTGCGCATTGCCTGGATCGGCTTGGCGGCTCACCTGATCCATGATGAAGCCGTCCATGTTGGCCAGGTTCGGCAACTTGGCCTTGTCCAGCTTGCCATAAATGCCGACTTGAATCTGGCGGGCGAAGAAACTCGACGACGGAAAGACGACATCGTAGCCGGTGTTTCCGGTCATCAATTTGGCTTCCAGCGTCTCGTTGCCATCATAGACGTCGTAGCGAATCTTGATGCCGGTCTCGGCCTCGAAATTGGCGACCGTGTTCTCGCCGATATAGTCGCTCCAATTGTAGACGTTGAGTTCCTTGGGTTCTTCCTGCGCCCCCGCGTTGGCGGCGAAGGCGACCATTGCAATGGTCAATGCGTTTGCCATCAAGAAGCGTCGATTCATCGCTTCGACCCCATGTCATCGAGTTTCCCGCAAGCCCGCGATCATGCCAGCCATTCTGCCCGAACCCGGGGGGGCACCGCAACCGAATTGGCCAGGCGGCGTCCCGGCGAAAACCCGGGAAATTTGGCGACCCACGACCAGGAAAACGGCTGGGCTATCGACCCTTTTGGCGTCCCCAACGGGATTTGAACCCGTGTTCCCAACGTGAGAGGCTGGTGTCCTAGGCCACTAGACGATGGGGACCGCTCGGTGCTCCCAGGCGTTCGATCGGGCCGGAAGGCGAGGCAGAAATAGTGGAACCGGCGGCCCCGATCAAGCGCTATTCAGGCCCTCGATGGCGCCGATCAGGCGATCCAAATCCTCGATCCTGGTATCGAAGGCGGTCACCAGCCGAATGGTGACCGGATCCTGACCCGCCCATTCGTAGAACCCGAAGCCGGCCTCGCCCAACTTGGCCGCGATCGCCGCCGGCAGCAGTGGAAAAACCATGTTGGCCTCGACCGGATAGGCCAGCGTGACACCCGCGCGCGCCAACCCCTGGGCGAGCCTGGCGGCCGCATTATTGGCATGCCGAGCCATGCTGAGCCACAGGCCGTCCCCGAAATAGGCCAGCAATTGCGCCGCGATGAAGCGCCCCTTGGACAAGAGCTGCCCGGCGCGCTTGCGCCGATAGTAAAAATTTTCCGCAAGCGTTGCATCGAAGAACACCACCATTTCCGCCGCCATGGCCCCGTTCTTGGTGGCGCCCAACGACAGAACGTCAACGCCTGCCTTCCAGGTCAGGTCCTTGGGTGCCACCCCCAATCCCGCGATGGCATTGGCGAAACGCGCGCCATCCATGTGCAGGCGCAATTTGTGGCGCCGCGCTACCTCGGCGATGCCGGCGATTTCCTCCGGCCGATACAAGGTGCCGGCCTCGGTCGTCTGGCTGATGCTGATGGCGGCCGGTTGTACGTGATGCACGTCGCCTGCCCGCTCACCCGCGAGCAGCGCTTCAAGCTCTGCCGCGTCGAGCTTCCCGCCCGCGCCATCGAGGGGCACCATTTTGGCGCCGCCGGTGAACATTTCCGGCGCCCCGCATTCGTCGATCATGAGATGGGCCTTGGCATGGCAATAGATGGCGCCATGGGGGGCCGAAAGGGCGCCGAGGCTGAGTGCGTTGGCGGCGGTACCGGTGGTGACCGGAAAGGCCCGCACCTCGCACTCGAAAATCTCGGCGAGAAGACCGTCCAGGCGCTGAGTGTATTCGTCATCGCCATAGGCCGCACTCGACCCGGCATTGGCCTCGATGATCGCCGAAAGGATTTCTGGCGCGATGCCAGTCACATTGTCGCTGCGGAAATTCATCGATCACGCTCCTATTGCATCATCGCTGCAAAACGATCCCAATCCTGACCACTTGAGCGCACCCGCCCGGCGCGCTAGTGTTGTGGTTCCAACGTTTGATTCCCAATCATTGTGTTGGAACCACAACACATGCCATTGAATTTGCTAGTGTTCCGGGCCGACACTCCGGGAGCGGAATGTCGGTTGCGAAACACTAGATGTGAGCTTTCAATGGATTGCCCATCGGGATATTGCCATCTCCCCGCCCGCCAAGCATTCAAGGTGAAAGCCACGACCCGAATTCATGACGTGACCGTCGCGCCGGATCGATTGGGCCAAAGGCTCGATCGGGTCCTGGCCTCGTGCCTGCCGGATTTTTCCCGCTCGCGCCTCAAGGGCTTGATCGAGGATGGCAAGGTCAGCCTTGAAGCCGGCGATGCGCGGGCGCCGACGACCATAAGGGACCCCGCCTACAGGGTCAAATCGGGCCAGCGATTCGCCGTCGCTATCCCTGCGCCGGTTTCCGCCCTGCCGGTGGCGCAATCAATTCCGCTGCGGATCGCCTACGAGGATTCCGACATTATCGTCGTGGACAAGCCGGCCGGCATGGTGGTCCATCCGGCGCCCGGGAACCCCGACCGGACTCTGGTCAACGCGCTGATCGCGCATTGCGGCTCCAGCCTGTCCGGCATTGGCGGGGTCAGGCGACCCGGCATCGTCCATCGCATCGACAAGGAGACCAGCGGCCTGTTGGTGGCCGCCAAGAATGACGCGGCGCATCAGGC
Organism: uncultured Rhodospirillaceae bacterium; assembly: GCA_964542425.1. Taxonomy (GTDB): domain Bacteria; phylum Pseudomonadota; class Alphaproteobacteria; order Dongiales; family Dongiaceae; genus Dongia_A. The sequence continues at coordinate 26,127 of CAZIUB010000069.1, forward strand.
ACTCAGCGCCGCCTTCGCCCGCCACGACATCGAACGCGTCTACCTTTGCGTTGTCTGGGGCGTTCCGGTTCCTTCGCATGGCGAAATCCAGGGCAATATCGGTCGCCATCCGACCGACAGGAAGCGGATGGCCATACGCCGATCCGGCGGCAAAACCGCGATCACCCGATATCGCGTCCTTCGTCGCTTCGGAGAATCGTTTTCTCTGGTCGAATGCCGGTTGGAGACCGGCAGGACCCACCAGATAAGGGTGCATCTGACCTCGATCGGCCACCCCCTGGTCGGAGATGCCACCTATGGGCGTTTGAGGCGCGCGCGCGAAATCATCGATCCTGCCCGAGCCCGTGCGGCCCGCGCGTTTTCGCGCCACGCTCTCCACGCCACAATTCTTGGCATTCGCCATCCGACAAGTTACGAATTCAAGCGGTGGGAATCTCCCCTGCCCCAGGATATTGAGGAATTGATAAACAATATAGCCTAGGGAGCCTCTGATTTAATCGCTTGCACTTGATTTGTCATTCTGATTCAAGTGATTCGAGTGTTTTTGGGAGGAAACCATGCGCCAGAAGACATTTTCGAGTTTGGGTTTTGAAATTCATGGCAAGCAGACGCGCCGG
>CAZIUB010000070.1:0-60918 GCA_964542425.1 uncultured Rhodospirillaceae bacterium
TTCACCAGGCGACCTACTGGCACAACGCGATGTTCAATCCCGATCTGCCGGCGGGTCTGCGCATCCTTGCCTTCGCGCCCGACTGGCCGCACGCCAGCCAATGGCGCAAGGAGGAATGAATTTTCTGTGACAGTGCATTTAGTCCGGTTTCAACGTCGAAAGGCGCTCAGAACTTCTTGTAGGCCTTCTTCAATTCCCAGAGCGGGTGTCGCTTCGACATCTGGAACTTGATCAGCATTTCGCGCGCCAGCATGTCGCGATCCTGCTGGTTGTCGGGCAGCTTGGTCTCGACCGGAATGGTGACCCAGCCGTTGATGTTGCGATCGAAGATCGCGGGCTTCCCTTCCTCGTAGCCCATGTGAACATCCTCCAGCCAATTGAGGTCGTCCCATCCCATGGCCTCGATGTAGTTCTTGAGGAAGGGGGTCAGGCGGCTATAATCAGGCAGCAGATTGACGTCGTAGCGATAGCCGATGTGCTGGCCGATTTCCTTTTCGCGTTTGGTGTCGAGACCGGCCGCGTCCTTCAGGTATTTGTCGACGTCCGGTTTTTGCGTCGTTGCCATCCGCGGGTCCCTCCTCAATAGCGATTCATGTCGGGCCGGCCGACGGTGTGCTGGGTGCCGGCCAAGGGCACCATGGCCATCGCCGAGGCCTCCATGGTGAGCGCGGCCAAGTCCTCCGGTTCCAGCGAATGCACATCGGTCTTGCCGCAGGCGCGGGCGAACATCTGGCATTCGATCGCCAGCGTGTGCAGGAAATTGTAGACCCGCTCGGCCGCCGCGTCGGGATCCAGGCGCTTGCGCAGGATCGGGTCCTGGGTGGTGATACCGACCGGGCAGCGCCCGGTGTGGCAATGATAGCAGTGGCCGGCCTCGACCCCCATTTCCCTCGGGTAATCGGCTTCGGGGATGTCCTTGTTGCAATTCAAGGCCATCAGCGCCGAATGGCCGATTGCGATCGCGTCGGCGCCCAAGGCCAGCGCCTTGGCGACGTCGGCGCCGTTGCGGATACCCCCGGCATAGACCAGCGAGATATCGCCGGTTCGGCCCAGATCGTCGAGCGCCTTCCTCGCCTGGCGGATGGCCGCCATGCCGGGCACGCCGGTATCCTCGGTCGCCAGATGCGGGCCCGCCCCGGTGCCGCCTTCCATGCCGTCGATGTAGATCGAATCCGGCCCGGTCTTGATCGCCATGCGCACGTCGTCATAGACGCGGGCGGCGCCGAGCTTTAGCTGGATCGGAATCTCGTGATTGGTGGCCTCGCGAATCTCCTGGATCTTGAGCGAAAGATCGTCGGGGCCCAGCCAATCCGGGTGCCGCGCCGGGGAGCGCTGGTCGATGCCGGCCGGCAGCGAGCGCATCTCGGCCACCATGTCGGTCACCTTCTGGCCCATGAGATGGCCGCCCAGCCCGACCTTGCAGCCCTGGCCGATGAAGAATTCGACCGCGTCGGCCAATTGCAGATGATGCGGATTGAAGCCGTAGCGCGACTGGATGCACTGGTAGAACCATTTCGAGGAATAGCGCCGCTCGTCCGGGATCATGCCGCCCTCGCCCGAGCAGGTCGCGGTTCCGGCCATGGTGGCGCCGCGAGCGAGCGCGATCTTGGCCTCGAATGAAAGCGCGCCGAAACTCATGCCGGTGATGTAGATCGGGATGTCGAGCACCAGCGGGCGCTTGGCCTTGGGCCCGATCAATGTCTGGGTCAGGCACTTCTCGCGATAGCCTTCGATCACGAAGCGGGTGAGGGTTCCCGGCAGGAAGGTCAGATCGTCCCAATGCGGGATCTTCTTGAACAGCGAGAAGCCGCGCATGCGATAGCGGCCGAGTTCGGATTTGATGTGGATGTCGTCCATCACCTCTGGCGTGAAGATGCGGCTTTGGCCGAGCAGCGAACGGTTGCGCTTGGCCTTCTTGGCCGGTGGGCTCAGCGGCGCGGGTTGTTCGGTCGCCATGGGGCTTGATCCCTTTCCACTCTCGCTTCTAGAGCACGATCTTCTTCTCGGTCGGCTCCAAGTTGTCGTAGTTCCACAACTTCTTGCCGGCGACGATCTTGGTCATGTCGCGAGCACCGTTGGGCGCCTGCAGGCCATAGAGCTTCAGCTTGCGCTCCAGCCATTGGACGTCCAACTCGGTCATTTCGCCCTCGATCGCATCCACGCCAAGGGCGGCGATCTTGCCGCCGACATAGATGGTTCCGTCATACATAGAATCGCCCAAATTCTTGCCGGCATCGCCCAGAATCACCATGCGGCCGCGCTGCATCATGAAGCCGCAAAAGGCCCCGGCCCGGCCCCCGACAATGATCGAGCCGCCCTTCTGGTCGATGCCCACGCGGGCACCCACGTCGCCCTTGCACACCAGGTCGCCCCCCCGAATGGCCGCGCCGAAGGTTGAGCCGGCGTTCTTTTCGATCACCACCCGACCGGAGAGCATGTTTTCGGCGCAGGACCAGCCGACCCGTCCTTTGATGAACACGTTGGGGCCGTCGATCAGGCCGCAGCCGAAATAACCGAGGCTGCCCTCGATGTGCAAATTCAGCCGGTGCAGGATGCCGACCGCGACCCCGTGCTTGGCGCCAGGGTTCTTGAGCACGATGGTGCCGAAGCCCTGGCTCATCAACTCGCGCAAGCGCAGATTGATTTCCTTGGGCGCCAAATTCTCCGCATCGAACTCCGCGCGCCGGTTGAAATCGACGTCGTAACCGTCGGGGTAGAGGTAATTCCCCTCCTCGGTGGGCGAGAAGAAACGCTGCTGGGTCCGCCCACCGAGCTTTTCGGTATGCATGCCCATGTGCATCGATTGTTCAGACATGAGTGTTCCAATTTCCAAAGGTGAACGTGTCGTTGCCGAACCTCGCATCGCAGGCCGCCGATCGTGCTTGCGGACCACCGGCGATCAGGCCTCCGACTTCCACACCCTGACTTCGCCCTCGTAAGGGTCCCAGGTGTCGATCTCGTGCGGAAACACGCTGCGGATCGCCACTTCCTCGGAAGCCAAGGCGATGAATTCGTCGCTTTCGTAGAGCACCATCGGTTTTGCCGCCATGGTGTCCTTGGCCATGCCAAGCGAATCCGAGGTGGCGACGATATAGGTGAAGACTCCGTCCAATTCCTGGATCGAATCCCGCATCGAGATTTCGAGCTTGACCCCCTGCTGCATCTTGTCGGCGAGATAGACCGCGATCAGTTCCGAATCGCAATTGGACATGAAGCGGTGGCCGCGATGCTCGAGGGCGCGCCGACCCTTCCAGTAATTGGTCAGCTGGCCGTTATGCACCACCGACACGTCGGCGAAGGGATAGGCCCAATAGGGGTGGGCCGAGCGGATGTCGACGTCGGATTCGGTCGCCATCCTGGTGTGCCCGATGGCGTGGGTGCCGATGAAGCCGCCGAGGTGGTATTGATCGGAGACCCTGGTCGCATCGCCCAGATCCTTGATCAGTTCCAGGCCGTGGCCGAGCGACAGGATCTCGGCCCCTTCCACATCCTCGATGTAATCGGCCAGGCGCCGCCGGTCGCCCGCGAAGGCGATGCGGTAGCGGAAGGCGTATTCGGTCGCCGTCTCGTCCTTCAGGATCTTGGCGCCCAGTTCCTTCAGCCGGCGGTCGATTTCGGCACGGCGATCCTTCACCTGCTGGTGAATGTCGAAGCCCTTGGACATTTCGTCCTGCTCAGCCACCTTGAAGCGAAGCACCAATTCCTCGCCCTGGCGCTTGCCGTAGAGCGCGAAGCCGGTCGAATCCGGCCCGCGATGCTTCATTGAGCGCAGCATCTTGGTCATCTCGGTGCCGATGTCGCCGGTTTTCTTGCGGTGAATCAATCCAGCAATGCCGCACATGTCCGTTCCTCCGAGTGCCCGCCGTCGCGGACGGCTGATTCAGTAACATGACCCCGCCGGTACAATCGGTCGGGCGACCCATCAATTGGTAACATGCGGCCCGACTTTCGTGAAAGCATCGCAGCGATTCTTGGTTCACGCTTTATTTAAAAGTCGGCACACTACCCGCCGTCGCCGATGAATGATACGTGCCAAACGATCCAGCCAATCCACGCCGGCGGGCGACTCATCATTTGCTAACATGTGCCCGACTTTCGTGGAAGCATCGCGGCGTTGCATGGTTCATGCTTTTTTAAAAGTCGGCACCGAGCCCGGTTCAGGGCAGAATGTCCCAATATTGTTGCAGATCCCAATGGGTGACGGTGGCCATGAACTTCTCCCACTCGTCGCGCTTGTAGTGCATGAACACCCGGAACATCTCGTCGGGCATGGCGCGCTTGACGATCTCGTTCTTCTCCAGGGCCTCCAACGCCTCGCCCAGATTCATCGGCAGCTTCTGCACCTTCTTGCCCGCCTTCAACGCCTCGTAGATGTTGCGCTCCTCCGGCTCGCCGGGGTCCAACTTGTTGACGATGCCGTCGTCGAATGCCTGCAGCAGGGCCGCCGCCATCAGATACGGATTGACCGCCGCATCGACCGATCGGTATTCGAAGCGCCCGGGGGCCGAGATGCGGAGCGCGCAGGTGCGGTTCTGGTAGCCCCAATCGGCATAGACCGGCGCCCAGAAGCCGGTGTCCCACAGCCGGCGGTAGGAATTGACGGTCGAGGAGCCGATCGCGGTCAGCGCGCGCACGTTCTTGATCACGCCGCCGATGCAATGGAGCCCGATCGGGCCGGGCTTCGACTGGCCCTTCAGTGGCATGAAGGTGTTTTCACCGCCCTTCCGGTAGGTGAACACGCCTTCGAGGCCGGGCAGCGACTTGCCGAGGCCGAGCGGATTGAGGGTCTCCTCGCCGCCCTGCCACAGCGACAGATTGTGGTGGCAGCCGTTGGCCGAGACGCCCATGAAGGGCTTGGGCATGAAGCAGGCGATCAGATTGAATTCGCGCGCGACCTGGGCGCAGACCTGGCGGTAGGTGGTCAGGCGGTCGCTGGTTCGCAGCGCATCGTCGAACATGAAATTCAGTTCGAGCTGGCCGGGCGCGTCCTCGTGATCGCCCTGGATCATGTCCAGGCCCATGGCGCGGCTGTACTCGATTGCCTGCATGAACACCGGGCGTAGCGATTCGAATTGGTCGATGTGATAGCAATTGGGCTTGGAGAAGCCGCCATCGGGCAGGCCGTCCGCGCCCTTTTTCAGCCACATCATCTCCGGCTCGCAGCCGTGGCGCAGATGCAGGCCCTTGTGCTTCCTCTGGAATTCATCGTGCAGGATGCGCAGATTGCCGCGGCAATCCGAGGTCAAATGGCCGCCGGGATTGACCCGCTCCTCGCGATTCCGGAAGCAGGTGCAATACACGCGCGCGACGCGCTTGTCCCAAGGAAGCTGCACGAAGGTCTCGGGATCGGGGATGCCGACCAGTTCCGAAGCCTCCGGCCCATAGCCGATATAGTTTCGGTGCCGATCGACGAACAGATTGGCGGTCGAGCCATAGACCAATTGGAAGCCGCGCTCGGCGACATTCTCCCAGTGGTCGGCCGGAATGCCCTTTCCGACGATGCGCCCGGTGACCGAGACGAACTGATAATAGATATAGGCGATTCCAAGTTCCTTGATCTTGGCGCGGACCTGTTTCACCAGTTCCTTGCGTCCAGGGCGCTCGACGTGCGCTTCCAAATCGGTCATGACGTTCCCCTCTTTTCCCTTGCCATTGGATCGCGGTTTCGATTTCCGCGGCCCAGTTCCAATTTCCCGCGGCCGCCGATCAGGCGCGCCGACGGATTGAACCCTCGCCTCCTAGTGTTCCGCGACCAGCATACCGCTCCCGGGACATGTCGGCCCGGAACACTAGCAAATGCGAATGGCATGTGTTGTGGTTTCAACGGAATTGATCGGGAATCAAGCGTTGGAACCACGACACTAGTCGCCTTCACCGGCCGCGCCCGGTCGTGGCAGGCCAGGATTTTGGGTCCGGTGGTTCAAGATTGGTTGCAATCCCCTCGCCGCCCTCTCGGATTTCGCCAACGCTCTTTTGTTCCAATGTGGCGCGGTCGTTCGTGCCGCGGTACAGTTGAACCGGCCCCAAGTCTATACACTTAGAAAACCCATTTCAAACCATTTTTTTGAAATGGCGTGGAAATGGACATAATTGGTTCGATTTGGTATAGTGGGCCGGATGCGGCGTGATTTCGAATCAAGGGAGCCCTGAAGGGGCCATGAAAGCGGTCAGCGACAATGGCAAGGGATCCGCATGGATCACCGCGCAATTGCGCCAAGCGATCGCGGCCGGCCAATACGCCCATGGCGAGAAATTGCCACCGGAACGACAATTGGCCGAGGCCTTCGGCACCTCGCGGACCACGGTCAGGGCCGCACTCGACCTCTTGGAGGCCGATCATCTGGTCAGCCGGCGGATCGGCAGCGGCACCTTTATCAATGCCCCCAAACAGGCGAAGGCGGAGGATGTGGCCGAGCAGACCTCGCCCCTCGAGCTGATCGAAGTGCGCCTGGCGCTGGAGCCGCATATCACGCGGCTCGCGGTGCTGCACGCCACCGCCCGCGACATCGACCGGCTCGGCGAATTGATCCAGCGCATGCCGCGCGACCCTACCGACATCGAGAACTTCTCGCGCTGGGACGAGGCCTTTCACCTGGCGCTGGCCGAAGCCACCCGCAACCCGCTGATGGTCTCGATCTATCGCCAGGTGAGCGAGGTCCGGGCGCATGCGCAATGGGTGGCGATGAAGGACAAGGTGCTGACCCCGGAGCGGATCACCGACTACAATCGGGAGCACGTCGCGATCTACGAGGCCATCCGGGCCCGCGATTCGGAAAGCGCGGGCGCCATGATCACCAGCCATCTGCATCAGGCAAGGCGCCAATTGGCCGGCGTGATCGGGGAATGAGGCGGCGTCGCCCGCGAATGGGGCGATATACCAATCCTATACCAATAGGACATTTCTTTATGCGAATTTGGTCAGGAAACTCTGGATTGGTATGCCAATTCATAGCATGATCCCGTCCGCCATTGCTTCGTGGAACCCGGAAAGAGCGACAAAATCGGGACCATGGCGGCAGGGGGAGTTCCAGAAAAATTCGAGAATCTGACAGAGGGGGAAAGAGCAATGTCCACGGCAAGTGAAGCGCAATCCGGCCAAGGCCTGGTCCGGTCGATCGATTGGAAGGGCGCGTTCTGGGTCGCCAGCGGGGTGCCGCCGCTGGTGCTGTTCTCGATCGGCGGCATCGCCGGCACCACGGGCAAGCTCGCCTTCCTGGTGTGGATCATCTCGATGGTCATGGGGTTCCTGCAATCCTTCACCTATGCCGAAATCGCCGGGCTGTTCGCCAGCAAATCGGGCGGCGCTTCGGTCTATGGCGCGACCGCGTGGCTGCGCTATGGCAAGTTCATCGCGCCCCTGTCGGTGTGGTGCAACTGGTTTGCCTGGTCGCCGGTGCTTTCTCTCGGTTGCGCCATCGCCACCGGCTATATCTTGAACGCGTTATTTCCGATCCCGACTTCCGATGCCCCTGAAGTGGTGGCGTGGATCGCCGCCAACGCGACCTCGATCGCGGCCGATTCGCCGCGTGTCGTCGAATGGCTGGCGGAAAATGCCGGCCTGACCGCGCAGGACGCGATCAACGCGCTCCTGGCCGCCGACGGGGTGGCCGCCATGACCCCGGCCATCCGCGCCTGGGAACTCGCCAGCTTCTCGCTCGGCTTCGTGCACGTGACCTTCAACGCCACTTTCTTCATCGGCGCTGCCATCATGCTGATCGTGTTCGCGATCCAGCATCGCGGCATCCTGGGCACCGCCCAGGCGCAGAAGGTGATGGGCATCATCGTGATCGTGCCGCTGATCGTGATCGGCCTGGTGCCGATCCTGACCGGCAAGGTCGATTACACGAATTTCGCTGGCCTGGTGCCGCCGGCGGGTGCCTATTCCGCCGATTCCGGCCAATGGAACATTCCCGGTTGGACCCTGTTCCTGGGCGGCATGTTCATCGCCGCCTGGTCGACCTACGGCTTCGAGACGGCGGTCTGCTACACCCGCGAGTTCAAGAATCCCAAGACCGACACCTTCAAGGCCATCTACTTCGCCGGTCTGCTGTGCGTGGTGATCTACTTCCTGGTGCCCTTCACCTTCCAGGGCGTGCTTGGCCACGAAGGCATGCTGGCCGGCGGCATCGTCGATGGCACCGGCATCGGCGAGGCCCTTGCCGGCATGGTCGGCGGCGGGGCTGCGGTCACGCAGATCCTGGTCATCCTCATGGTGCTGGCCCTAGTGCTGGCAATCATGACGGCGATGGCGGGGTCCTCGCGCACCCTCTATCAGGGTTCGGTCGATGGCTGGCTGCCGCGCTATCTCTCCCACGTGAACCACAACGGCGCGCCAACGAACGCCATGTGGACCGACCTCTGCTTCAACCTGATCCTGCTGGCGATCGCCTCGGACATCGCCGGATATTTCTTCGTACTGGCGGTCAGCAATTGCGGCTACATCATCTTCAACTTCCTGAACCTCAATGCCGGCTGGCTCCACCGCATCGATTCCGGCCATATCGAGCGGCCGTGGAAGGCGCCCAATTGGCTGATCGGGCTCAATACCGTCTTGGCCTTCGTCAACGCCATCTTCATGGGTGCGGGCGCCAAGGTCTGGGGCTATTCGGAGATTCTGTGGTGGGGCATCGGTTTTTCCGCGCTCATCATTCCGGTCTTCGCCTACCGCCATTACGTCCAGGACGGCGGCAAGTTCCCGCCCAACGCGCTCGAAGATCTGGGGCTGAAAGGAGGCGATCTGGGCCAGCGCAAGGCCGGCATGCTGCCCTATGCGGTGCTGATCGCGGGCGCGGCCACGGTGCTGATTTCCAACCTCGTCTTCACGCTGGAGTGACGAAGAAGGCGCTGCCCGAGGGCGGCGCAACGTGACATGATACGGGCGGGGGCAACCCCGCCCTTTTTTTCGCGGCCGGGAAAATGGCGCTACGATTCGCCGCCGGACATGCGCTAGACCATCAGTGTCGAAGAAATTGAACGCCAATGCCTGAGCATGATCAATAGCCCCGGCGTGTCTGGGTTGGACCTTTCGCGAGCACTGGCGAGGACCGGAACGGCCGCGCGAACCGGCAGCGCGTATTGAAGGAGAAATGCCGATGAGCGAGCTCGTCCTTCTTGATGGCGGCATGGGGCGCGAGCTTGCACGAATGGGGGCGCCCTTCCGCCACCCGGAATGGTCGGCCCTGGCCCTGACCGAGGGTCCGGAATATGTGCTTCGCGCGCATCTGAATTTCATCGAGGCTGGGGCACGTGTCATCACCACCAATTCCTATGCGATTGTTCCCTATCATATCGGCGAGGCGCGGTTCGCGCGCGATGGGCTGGCGCTCGCCGGCACGGCCGGGGAATTGGCGCGAGGCGCGGTGGAGAGAGCCGGTGCGGCACCGGGAATCCGCGTCGCCGGATCGTTGCCGCCCTTGTTCGGATCCTATCGGCCGGATCTGTTCCTGCCCACGCGCGCGCCGGAAATCCTCGCTCCCTTGATCCAAGGGCTTTCGCCCTGGGTCGATCTGTGGCTGGCCGAGACCCAGAGTTCGGTTGCCGAGGCCAGGGCCGCGCGCGCCGCCACCGCCGACGATCCGAGGCCCTTCTGGGTCTCGTTTACGCTGGAAGACGGGGCCCCGGATGCGGCCACGCGGCCTCGCCTGCGTTCCGGCGAAGGCGTCGCCGAGGCCGCCGGCGCAGCCGTGGAAATGGGCGCCATGGCGTTGCTGTTCAATTGCAGCCAGCCCGAGGTCATGGGCGCGGCGCTCAACCGGGCGGGTGCTGCGCTGGCTGGCTCCGGCGCCAGGATGGCGCTTGGTGTCTATGCCAACGCCTTCCCGCCCCAGACCAAGGAAGCCGAGGCCAACGCCCATTTGCACGAGATGCGCGCCGATCTCGACCCGGAAAACTATCGGCGATTCGCCCTCGATTGGATTGGGCGCGGTGCCACGATCGTCGGGGGTTGCTGTGGCATCGGGCCCGAGCGCATCGCGGCCTTGCGCGAACTTGGGGACGGCCGAGGCACTTGTGCGCAAGTCGCCCCGTGCTCGATCATTTTCATCGGGGAGAGATGTGGGTCACGCCTTCTCCACCACCTGGTCGATGGCGCCGAAGAGCGATCGGCCGGACGCATCCAGCATCTCGATCCGCACCCGATCGCCGAACTTGAGGAAAGGGGTGCGGGGGTTCCCCTCGCGAAGCGTCTCGACCACCCGCTGCTCGGCGATGCAGGAATAGCCGAGCCCCCCCTCGGCAATCGGGCGGCCGGGTCCGCCATCGGCATCCTTGTTGGAGACGGTGCCCGAGCCGATGATGGTGCCAGCGGCCAAGGGCCTCGTTCGCGCCGCATGCGCGATCAATGTCGCGAAATCGAAGGTCATGTCTTGGCCCGCATCGGGCCGGCCGAAGGGCTCGCCATCGAGGAAGCTCAACAGCGGCAGATGGAGCTTGTTCCCCTTCCAGGCGACGCCCAACTCGTCGAGGGTCAGGGCCAAGGGCGAAAAGGCGGAGGATGGTTTCGACTGGAAAAAGCCGAAGCCCTTGGCCAGTTCGCCGGGAATCAGATTGCGCAGCGAGACATCGTTGACCAGCATCGCGAGCCGGATGTGGGCCTGGGTATCGGCGGCGGCGGCGCCCATCGCCACGTCGTCGGTGACGATCGCCAGTTCGGCCTCGAAATCGATGCCCCAGGATTCGTCGGCCGCGCGAATGGGATTGCAAGGTCCCAGGAACGAATCCGAGCCGCCCTGGTATATGAGCGGATCGGTCCAGAAGCTTTGCGGCATCTCGGCTTGGCGTGCTTTTCGAACAAGTTCGACGTGATTCACATAGGCCGAGCCATCGGCCCATTGATAGGCGCGCGGCAAGGGTGCGGCGCATAGGGCGGGGTCGAAATGGAACACCTCCATCGCCTCGCCGTTTTCCAGGGCCGCGGCCTGGGATTGGAGCCGGGGCGCCAGTACCCGCCAGCCATCCAGCGCCTGCTGGAGGGTAGGCGCAGCCTCGGCCAATGCCGCCCGCTTCAAATCGCGGGCGACCAGGATCAGGCGCCCATCGCGCCCGCCCGCCTTCAAGCTGGCCAACCTCATCGCGTTGCCTCCGGCCCGCTATTCCAGGAATCGACGTAGCCAGACCATTCCACACCCACCGGTAGATCGGCGAGCTTGAGCGCGTCGCGGGCATCGATCATGACCGCGTATTCGTCGGTGGCCGGCTTCTTGGTGCGGAGCGCATTCTCCAGCGCCTTAGGGTGCGGCCCGTGGGTAAATCCGCAAGGATGAAAGGTCAGCATCCCGGGCTTGATGTTGTCGCGGCTGAAGAAGTCGCCGGCATGATAGAAAATGACCTCGTCGTAATCGTCGTTGTTGTGGAAGAACGGCACCTTGAGCGCGTCCTCGGCGGTTTCGAAGGGCCGAGGAACGAAGGTGCAAACCACGAAGCGATTGGCGAGGAAAGTGGTGTGGGCCGAGGGCGGCAGGTGATAGCGGTGGCTCATCAGCGGCCTGATATCGGCGACGTTGATCCGGACCGGCGCCAGATCGCCCTTCCACCCCACCGCATCCAACGGATTGAAGGGATAGGTGACGATCGAGATGGCGCCCAGGCGCTTGATCCGGACGCGCCATTCGCCAGGGCCCTGGCGGGAGAGAAATTCGTCGTCGATCCGGGGCGTATCCAGCATCGCCGGATCGAAGATCGCATGCGCGCCCAGGAGGCCCTTATTAGGCAGCAGATAGGATGAATTGGTGGCCTCGATCAGCAAGGCCACGACCGGCGCGGCGCATTCCAGGCGCCACATGGTGCCGCGCGGCAGCACGATGTAATCGCCAGCACGGATGGCCAGCCTGCCGTAATCGCAATGGAGATCGCCGGAACCTTCATGGACGAACAACAATTCGTCGCCATCGGCATTGCGCGCGAGGTGGTTCATGGCAACAGGCGCCCGCCAATGGCGGAGCTTCAACGTTTCGTTCCACAGCACGACCGGCGCGTCGAAGGGCGATCCTTGCGCGCCCTCCAGGCGGTTGAGATCGAGTGCCCGCGGCCTAAGCGGGCCCTCCCAGGCGATCCAGCCGGTGGGCGGATTGCGGTGGTACATGTGGCTCGCGGGGCCGAAGAACCCCTCCTTGCCCAGCTCGCGCTCGAAAGTGCCGTCGGGGAGGCCCACATGGGCTTGGCGCGAGGCTTGTCCCTCGATCCTTGGAAAAGCGATGTAGTCGCGCATCTCATGCCCTCCTGGTAGCTGCCGTCGCGGATGATGTGGCATTATAACCCCGCCATCGGCCGCCGGCGGGTCCTGTCAATTGGCAACATGTGGCCCAACTTTCGTGAGCGCATCGAAGCGTTTCATCTGCTACGCTCTTTCGAAAGTTGGCCCAGTACCCACCGGCGCTGATCGATGGTTCCAGCCAAATGACCCCGCTAGCAAACGCCGGCGGGTACTATCAATTGGTACCATGTGCCAACTTTCCGAAGTGCATCGGAGCGTTTCATGCATCACGTTTTTTCGAAAGTTGGCACTGGGACCGCTGGTACGACGCCCGTTGACAATCGTTTCAAATGAAACGATTGTCAACGGGAATCCTCGACATTGCTCCGGGTTGTGATCTTGCGCTGGGTGGGGCGGGATGGCCATATCGATCCTCGATCCATGTATTGGAAGGAGAACGTCATGGGTGTAGCCGAAAGCGCGGTCAGCGCGCGTAGCGGCTGGTCGATCGGCGCCATTCGCAAGGGCTACGCCACGAAAGACGGCGCTGGCGTGAAGCTGACGCGCATTCTCGACCCACGGCAGGCCTCACTGACCGATCCCTTCCTGTTGTTCGACGAATTCCGCTCGGACCAGGCGGACGATTACATCGAGGGCTTCCCGCCGCATCCCCATCGCGGCTTCGAGACGGTCACCTACATGATCGCCGGACGGATGCGCCACAAGGACAGCCGGGGCAACCAGGGTGATTTGGGGCCGGGCTCAATTCAATGGATGACGGCCGGCAAGGGCCTGGTGCACGAGGAAATGCCGCAGCAGGAACAGGGCCTGATGTGGGGCTATCAGCTCTGGGTCAATTTGCCGGCGACCGAAAAATTGTGCGAGCCCGCCTATCAGGACATTCCGGCCGAATGCATTCCCGAAGTGGCACTTGCCAAGGGCGGTAAGGCCCGCGTGCTCTGCGGCAGCTTCATGGGTGTGGCCGGACCGGTCCAGGCGCGCCCCACGCTCCCCGCCTACTTCGATCTCACACTCTCAGCGGGCGGAAAAGTGGGTTGGGAGCCGGGGGCGGACCACACGCTCCTCCTCTATGGCATCGAGGGCGCGTTTACCGCCGCCGGCGATGAGCGCCGAATTCAACCCAAGGAAATCGCCATCCTTTCCGGCGAGGGTAAGATCGAGGTCGCGGCCGGGCCCGAGGGCGCGCGCCTGCTGGCCATCTCCGGGCGCCGGATCGGTGAACCCATCGCGCACTATGGCCCCTTCGTCATGAACACCCGCCAGGAAATCGAGCAAGCAGTGGCTGATTACCAGGCGGGAAGGCTGGGGTAGGCCAGAGATCAGCGATCAGATGTCAGATGTCAGAAGACAGGTATCGGGAATCGACTGGCATCTGACATCTGGCATCTGTTAACGAAGCGTTTGCCTATTGGGGGCAAAGCTGGTTTTTTGGGCGATGGTCCAAACTTTCGGGCGGCCGGTGCGTGTTGCCATGAACGAGGATACAAGGCGGGAGCCGAAGGAAGGGGACATCGGCCTATCTCTGATTGTGCCGGTGCTGAACGAATCGGCCAGTATCGCCCCGTTCCTGGCGGGAATCCGACCCGTGCTGGCCACACTCGCGGAGCGTCACGCGATGCTCCGGAAATACGAGATCATCTTCGTCGATGACGGCAGCACCGACGATACGCTGGACGTCCTCATGGCGCAGCGGGAGCTGGATCATTCGGTCAAGATCGTCAGCCTGTCGCGAAACTTCGGCAAGGACGCGGCGCTGACGGCGGGACTTGCCGCCACAAGCGGCAGGGCGGTGATCCCGATCGATGTCGATCTCCAGGACCCGCCGGATGCGATCCCGCGAATGGTCGAGAAATGGCTATCCGGCTTCGACGTGGTCTATGGCGTGCGTTCCGATCGCGAAAGCGACAGCGCGATGAAGCGATTGACCGCGCGCTGGTTCTACCGGGTGTTCAACGCCATCTCCGATACGCCGATCCCCGCCGATGCCGGGGATTTCCGGTTGCTCGACGCGCGGGTGGTGCGGGTCCTGCGCGAATTGCCCGAGCATAGCCGGTTCATGAAGGGGCTCTATTCCTGGGTCGGGTTCCGCCAAGCGGCGATCGAGATCGTGCGCGCGCCCCGCGCCGCCGGCGTCTCGCGTTGGCGCTATGGCGCGCTGTGGCGCTTCGCGCTCGGTGGCCTGGTCACCTTCAGCACCATCCCATTGCGCGTCTGGACCTATATCGGGGCCCTGATCTCGATGCTGGGCCTTGTCTATGCGCTGTTCCTGGCGCTCAGCGTGCTGATCCAGGGCGTGGATGTGCCGGGTTACGCCTCGCTCATGGTCGTGGTGCTGTTCATGGGCGGAATCAACCTGCTGACGCTCGGGATCATCGGCGAATACGTGGCGCAGATCCATTCCGAGACCAAGGGAAGGCCGCTTTTCGTGGTCATGAGCAGAATCGGGTTCGATGCGACCGAGGCGCAAGGAACCAGCCAGGATCATGGAACCGATCGTCTTTGAACGCCTGGCCGCCAACGAGGCCGATCATTGGTGGTTCGTCGCTCGCCGGCGCATCCTGACCGATATCATCGGGCGCCGGATCGCCAGCGGAAAGAACTTGCGCATCCTGGAAGCTGGCTGCGGCACCGGTGGCAATCTTGGCATGCTCGGCCAGTTCGGCTCGGTCAGCGCCTTCGAGCCGGACCAGGCGGCGCTCGCGATCGCAAGCGCGCGCGGCGCGGGCGAAGTGCGCAAGGGTCACCTGCCCGAGGGCAATCCCTTTCCCGGGCCGTTCGATTTGATCGCACTCCTCGACGTGGTCGAGCATCTGGACCAGGACCTGGCCAGCCTGCGGGCACTGGGTGCCACACTGGCGCCGGAGGGGCGGTTTCTGTTGACCGTCCCCGCCTACCGATTCCTTTGGGGCCGACATGATGTAATGCATCACCACAAGCGCCGTTATGCCCGCGCCGAACTCGAGGCTCTCGCTAGGAATGCCGGCCTCGACATCGAGTATTGCAGCCACTTCAACACATTGCTGTTCCCGGCCCTGCTTGCGCGCCGGATGATCGGAAGGTGGCGTCCGAACGCGTTCGCCGATGACGATGAGATGCCGGGCAGGCTTCTCAATCGGATTCTAACGTCGGTCTTCGCCGCCGAGCGTTGCGCTTTGGGCCACGTGACGCTGCCTTTCGGGGCTTCGCTCCTGATGATCGCGCGCTCGCGCCGGAAATGAAGGCCACGCCGCGCGAGATCTTGCGCTTCGGGCTGGTCGGTATCGCGGCCAGCGTCTTGCATATCGCAATCGCCATTGCATTGATCGAGACGGGCCTGCTTGGTGTCTATGGCGCCAATTCATTGGCCTTCGCCGCCGCCCTTGTTGCTTCCTATTTCGGCCATCATCGCTGGACGTTCGAACGCCAGGGCGGCCATGGCGGGCATTTCCCTCGCTTCGTCGCGACGGCTCTGCTGGGCTTTGCCCTCAACCAGGGCATTGTCGCGTTTTCGATCGAGGTGCTTGGCCTGCCCTATTGGATCGCCATCCTGATCGTGGTCGCGATCGTGCCTGGGATCGTCTATCTGCTTTGCCGCCTATGGGCTTTCGCCATTGGCCCAAGTACGCGCCGTCGCGAGACTAGCTGACTCGGGCCAATCTGACTCCGTCAGTAGACGCCGGCTGGTACTATCTATTTGGTAGCATGCGGCCCGACTTTCGTGGAACGACGGATGCGTTTCGTGTATCGCGGGTTTTTTAAAAGTTGGCACCGGCGTCGCCGGACCAGCTTAGCGGAACATTCATGGGCAATGGAAGACCCGCGCCATGGTCATCTTGGTCCCGGTCAGGGCAAGATTGCGAGCGACTTCGCCAACCTGCCGGCATCCGGGAAAATCGGTGAACCCGTATTTTGACGTGGCGGCAACCAAAAAGGGTAGGGCCGGCGCGCGGGCCTTTTCGGCGGCATCGATCAAGCAGGGGATTCTGTCCTCGGGCAAATAGAAGCGGTAGAGATGCGCCGGGCGCGCCAGCACGCAGCTAAAGGCGACACCGGCGGCAATCTGATCGTCAACGATTTCGGCGGCAGCCCTCGCCGACAGGCCCCAATAATCGGTGTCGTAACGATTGTCGATTTCGCCCAGCCGCGCGAGTTCGTTGTACCAGGTGTATTGGTAGGGAAAAAGCCTAACATTGTCGGAGACGAACAGCACCAGCGTGGCGATCGCGAACAGGGTTGCGGCGCGAGGCGAGAAAAAATGGAACGACACAAGGCCGACCAGCAGGAGTATCGCCGTGACGAAAAGCACTTGCCGCAATTCGCTGTAAAGATTGGCCCCGGTTGCGATCAAGACCAGCAAGATGAGGAAGTGGCTGAGCAAGATCGCGCCCAGCAATGGGCGTTTGAAATCACTCCCGGGAACCAGCCTTAGCGAGAGGGGCAGGAGCGCCAAGCCAAGGAGTGCCATCAGCGGCAGCTTCACCGATAGCCAGATCGGAATGTAGCTGGCCGGCAAATCCAGGCTCGGCACGCAATCTCCGGCCGTCAGCGTGCAGGTCCGCCAAGGATGCGCCGCCATATAGGAAAACGCATCCACGATCCGCCAAGGCTCCAGCCAGAAGATCGGGTAGGCAGCCCAGGTGACGATCAGCGAAATCGTTCCGGCAATCAGGGCGCGTGGCCACAACATCGGCCAAAGTTGCTTGAAATCGGACCGCCGACGGACAAAGACGGCGATCAACAAAATTCCATAGAATAGGAAAACCAGCAGACCCGGCAACCTGATCGAGAGCAGCAACCCCGTGAGCAGGCCCAGATTGACGAACGGGCGCCAGCCCGACTCGCGCCCGGACATCAGCGCACTCCCGATCGCGAGGGCGCGCTCGACGCAAATCAGCCATAGCGCCATGAACGGCAAATCCTTGATGTTCATCGTGCCGTGGCCGAGAAAGTAGGGACAAAGCAAATAGACCAGGGTCAGCAACAGACAGACTCGCCGATCGTCCAGGAATTGGCGCAGCAATCGGTGAAAATAGGCACCCGACACAATGTAAAGGGCAAAGACCGCCAGATGCTTCGGCAACAGAAACGCGGCGATCGGTTGCAGGCCTAGGAATCGCTCCGCCAGGGGCGCCAGCAACGCCTGCAGCGGTACGGCCGCCAGATGAAACGTGATGCCGTAATACTTGTCCTGAAATTCGGCGAGCGCCAGGTAGCCCGCGAGATCGCCGCTGAACAGGCTCCTGATCGCGATCAGGTTGACTGCCAGCGTATTCTGCTCGAAGGCCTCGTCCCAACCCACGCCATTGCCGATCGCTGTCAGGAAACCCAGCACCAGGAACAGCGCGAACAACCCGCCGATCGCGGCGCCAATGAATCTATCGGTGGTGGTGGTCATCGGGTTCGATCCGAGTCCGGTATCAGGTATCGGGGATCAGGTATCAGATGACAGATTTTCCTGATTCCTGATACCTGATCCCTGATTTCCGCTACTTCCCCGGCGAGCGGCCGAGGATCGCGCCCAGAACCTCGTCGATGCGGTCGCGCGCCGCGATGCAATCGGGCCTCGATCCGGCCAGGAACAGCCGGCCAGAGGCGCCGATCATCTGCACATCGACCAGCGTCACGCCGGGCGCCGCCTTTTCCGCCTCGTTCGCAGCGACGCTGGCGAACAGCGCCGGCTCCAGTTCATAGAGCAGCAGCGACTGGCCGGGCAAGAGCATCGAGGCCTCGCGCGTGCGGTTGAGGATGATGGCGTGCTGGTCGGAGACGTTCTCGATGATGTCGGCGTAGAGCGTTCGCGGCTTCAACTGGTCCGGCGCTTTTCGCCCGATTCCTTCCAGGATGGCCTCGCCGGCCTGGCGCAATTTCGCCAAGTCGGAGGAATGCAGCTCCAGAATGCCATATTGGCGTTCGACATAGAGCAGGCCCGGCTCCATGTCGGGTTGCGCCTTCAACGCCAGATCGCAGATGCGGTGGATGGCCAGTGCGGGTGCTACCTCGATGATCAGCGAATGCTCGCCCTCGACCGGGGGATAGCCGCGCGCGCGCGTCGGCGTGGCCATGGCGGCGGCGAATTGCCGGGCCAGACCCTCGATCGGGAGATAGACGCGCAGCTCGGTCATGAGGGTCAGATGCCAGATGTCAGATGCCAGATGTCAGAACAGAAACTGATCTCTGTCATCTGACATTTGATCACTGATCACTGATCCCTGGCCCTTACTTCGTCGCCGACGTGAAGTGCTTGCTGAGATCCGGATGCGGGCGCGGAATGACATGGACGGAAACCAGCGTGCCGATGGCGTTGACCGCCTCGGCCCCGGCCTCGGTCGCGGCTTTGACCGCGCCCACGTCGCCGTTGATGATGACCGCGACCAGGCCATCGCCGACCTCCTCGCGCCCGACGATGGTGACATTGGCCGCCTTGACCATCGCGTCCGCCGCGGCCAGCGCCGCCACGAAGCCCTTGGTTTCGATCAGACCGATTGCGTTTGACATGGTTCGTCTCCTCTTTGGGTGTGGAAGAAAATCGTGTTCACTTGCGTTTGGCTTCGGCCTTGGCGCCCGATTGCTGGTCGAGCGAGCCGATGATGAGGGCGTCGATCGGAATCTTGCCGCCGCCGAGCCAGGCGGCGGCGGTCGAGCCGGTGACCACCATCACCTCCTCGCCCTCGCCGCAGCCAAGAACGTCGAAGGCCATGATCCGGCCGCCGGCGGCCAACTCCACCTCGAGAAAGGCGCCGGGCGGGATATGCTCGATGCGCTTGGTGGCCCAGTGCCGGCCCACGATGTGACCGCGAATCATGCGCGCCTCATTTCCAATTTGATGCCGAGCGCGCGGGCGCGCTCGCGGGCCAGGGGCGTCACCACGACGCCGGGGCCCAGTTCAAGAACCTTTGTGCCCTTAGGCAGCTTGACCAGCGTGGATTCGGTCACCACGCCATGGTCGAGGCGCGAGGGAGCGCTCATTGCCACCGGTGCTCCAGCGCCCGAGAGCTGGAAGGGATAGGCGCCGGAGAGGATCCGGTCGCGCTCGCCCTTGTTCTCCGCCAGTGACAGCACCGTCCTCGCGAACAGCTTCAGATCGGAATCGTTCTCCACGCGAATGGCGTGGCCGGAATCCGAACTCGTTGTTGCCGGTCCCTCCTGGCGCGAACGCCCCACCTCGGCTTCGATCACGTCGCGAATGAGGGATCTGAGGGCATCGCGGTCGATCATCGGCTCACCCTGCCCATATTGGCCCGAGCGCGCGCTCGGCCATCGCCGCCGCACTGCGGATGTCGGATTCCGGGCCGGAGAGATAGACCCGGCCGGTGGCGCCGATCATGCGATAGTCCACGATCTTGATTTCGGCCGATTTCTCCGCCTCGTTGGCGGCAAGGATGGCGTAGGAGGCGGGCTGCATTTCCAGCACGAACAACGATTCGCCCGGCAGCACCATCGAGCCCAGCTTGTTGCGGTTGACGAGAAAGGCGTGCGTCGGATCGATGTTGGTCACGATCCGCGAGGCGAGAATGGTGGGTGGCGTTGCACTTCCGGGATCGGTCTCCAGCGCGTCCATCACCGAGGAAGCGGCCGCCTTCACCGAAGAGGTCGATCGGGCGTGGAATTCGAGATAGCCGAATTGGCGTTCAACGACCAGGATTCCGGCGGCGACATCGGCGTGTTTCAAGGCGACGTCGGTCAGGGGCTCGATGTCGAGGCCAGGTGCCACCTCGATGATCTGGGCTGCCATGCCGGCGCGCGGCAGGCGCCCGCGCATCCACGACGCCATGTAGCAAAGCGTCTGGGGCTGCAACTGGTCGATGAAGATGAAGGAGCGCAGTTCGGCCATTCTCTATTTCCTCAGCGCCCGGCGCAATTCCTCGATCACGATCTGGCGGATCTCGTCGCGCATGATCGCAACCTCGTCGTGGGCCGCGCCGGCTCCGGCCCGCTCGGCTCCCTCCTGCAATCTCCCCAGCGAGATCGGCGCCGCGCGCCCCAGCGCCAGATCGCCTTCCGCCGCCGAGGAATCGATTCCCGAAAAATCGCCCATCGCCTCACTGGTTTCGTCGGAATAGGCGATGCGGGTCCAGTTCACGAGATGGCCGGGCCCGATGTTTTCGCCGACCGACGATCGCCCGACGAAGCCGGTCCCGATGGTGAAGGTCGGTGCCAGATGCGTGGCGAAACCGGCCGCACCCTGCGAACAGGGCGCGTTCACGACCACGCGCAAGGCATTGACCGCCGCGCCATAGGCCAGGATGTTCTGCGGCGATCTGCTGTGGATCGCGGCCGAATGCCCGGCGCCCGACATGGCCACGAGTGCGCGCGCGGTCGAAATGCCGGCCTCGACATGGGGGACGCGCACGAAACCCAGGACCGGGCAGAGCTTTTCCCTGGACAGGGGCTCGTCGATGCCGACGCGATCGATCGGCGCCACGATGATCTTGGCCGCAGCGGGCACGCGGATCGAGGCCTTGGCGCCGATCTCGTGCGCCGATTTCCCCAAGATAGCGGTATTGAACGAGCCCTTGCCGTAGAGCAGATCGCGCAGCTCGGCGACTTCGTCGGGCTTGGCGACATAGGCGCCGGCGCGCGCGAGCGCCTGCAACAGCCGGTCCGCGATCGCCTCTTCCGCCACGACGACGCTCTCATTGGTGCACAGGACCGAATTGTCGAAGCTCTTGGAGAGGATCAGGCGCCTCGCCGCGGCCTCGGGATCGGCGCTGGCATCGACAAGAGCGGGCGCGTTGCCGGGCCCGACCCCGATCGCCGGGTTGCCGGAGGAGTAGGCCGCGCGCACCATGGGCGTGCCGCCGGTCGCCAGGATGACGGCGATCTTGGGCGAGCGCATCACATGGTCGATCAAGGGCAAGTTCGGTTCCGCGATCACCTGGATCACGCCGGCTGGAGCGCCTGCCGCCTCCGCCGCCTCGGCCATGGCGCGCGCGGCCCTGGCCGAGCAGGCTCTTGCCATCGGGTGGGGCGAGACCAGGATGGCATTGCGCGTAAGGAGCGCCAGGATGATCTTGAAATAAACGGTGCACACCGGATTGGTCGAAGGCGTGAGCGCGAAGACGACACCCGCCGGCCGTGGCAATTCGACGATCTTGTCTTCCGGGCACAGGCGCTTCGAGCAATAATCCTGCCCGCGATAGCGTTCGTAAATGCCGCGCGAACAGAGCTCGTTCTTGAGCTTCTTGTGTTCGGTGACACCGTAACCGGTCTCCTTGACCGCCGCCTCGGCCAATTCGCCGGCCAATGAAGCGCCGGCCTCGGCCGCCGCGTGCGCGATCCGGTCGACCGATTGCCGATCGAATTTGGCGAAGGCGCGGCCTGCCCAAAGCGCCGTCTCCAGCATCAGATCGGCCTCGCCGGTCGCGCGTTTCTCGCCGGCCAGCAATTCCTCGACGATGGCATTCATGCGGACGCCTCCGGCGCTTCCCCACGCCGGTTTGGCGGTGGTGTGGCGCGGGGATATCGATTCGGGCGAGTGGGCATCGTCTCACGCCGCGCGACGGGTCAAGGATCGGCTCTTGCCCTTGCATTCGGCGCGTGCCAAGCCGATCGCGCGCTCCACGCGCTCCAGCAATTCCTCGCACAGATCGGCCGACATCAGCACGCCCGGCTTGAATTGCAGCACGCGCGGATCGAGGGTCGAGAAGATCGCCCAGACGCCGTTCTCATAGAGATGCCGCATGACCGGCTTGGCACCCTCGGGATAATCGAACTCGAGACCCATGACCAGGCCGCATTGGCGGATACCGACGAAGAAATCGGAATAGAGCCGCATGATTCGCGACAAGCCGTTGCGCATGGTCTCCGAGATATAATTGACCATGGTGCGCATCCCCGCGCGCTCCAGGATTTCCAAGGTCTTCATGGCGACGAGGCAGCCCAGCTCCGCCCCGCCCATGGTCGACATGTGGGCAAAACCATCCTGCTTCAGCCAACCGGCATAGGGCTCGCGCACCACCACGCAGGCGATCGGATACATGCCGCCCGAGATGCCCTTGCCGGTCACCAGAATGTCGGGCTGGATGCCATAGCGCTGATAGCCCCACATTTCGCCGGTCCGCATCAGGCCGGTCTGCACCTCGTCGGCGATGTAGAGGCAATCGTAGCGCTCGCACAGGCGCTTCACCTCCGGCAAATATCCGGGCAGCGGCATCGGGAAGCCGTAGGTGGCCGGGATCGTCTCCATGATCACCGCCGCCACGTCCTTGGCCTTGAGCGCCGCCTCCATCGCGTCCAAATCGTTGAACGGCACGTGAATGAACTCTTCCGGCCGGTCGGAAAGGAAGATCTTGGAGAAACGATCCGCCCCGGCCGCCACCGCCAGCCCGCTATGGCCGTGATAGGCGTTGAGAATGGAGACGATCTTCTTGCGCTGCTTGGCGTGGCGGGCGGTCTTGATCGCGATGTCGATGGCCTCGGCCCCGCTTGCGCCGTAGATGGTGTAATGCATGTCGCCGCCACAGATGCGGGCGAGCCGCTCGGCCAGTGCGGTGCGCGCAAGCGAGGGGAAATGGTGGTTGCCCATGTCGAAGCGCTGGGTCCCGCGATTGAGCACCTCGACCAGTTCAGGATGGCGGTGGCCGATGTTGTAGGTGCCGCCGTTCAGATGCACGTCGATCAGCCGGCGGCCATCCATGTCGTAAAGGAAGTAGCCCTCTCGCCGGTCGATCACCAGATCGACGCCCATGTCCTGCCAGGCCTGGGTCTTGCCTGGGTTCCAGAAGGTCTTGGATTTCTCGAGAAATTCGGTCTTTTCGGCGCTGGCCATGGGCATTCCCCTCGTCAGGCGTAGCGGCTGAGATAGCGTTCGGCGAGTTCGCAGGTGTCGGCGGAATAGGCCGGGCCCTCGGCCCGCGCAAGTTCGGTCTCGTGATGCGATCCGATCCAGGCGAAGAGAATCATGCGGCGCAGAAGCACGAAGGTCATGAGCTCGTGCTCGTCCCCGGCGGAAAGCGGGCGGATTCGCCGGTAGCCCTCGCTCCAGGCGGTAAGCAATTCCGGCACTTCCGGCTGGTGCTCGAAGAAGCTGACCGCAGTGCCGGCGTCATAGAGAAACCAGCCCAGCCCGCAATCGTCGAAATCGATCACTCGCACATCGCGCTCGTGAATGAGCAGATTGGCCAGGCGAAAATCGGCGTGGATCAAACCGAAGCGATCCTTGCCCTGGCCAAGGCGCCCGAGCCGGTAGCGCAAAGTCTCCGTCAGGCGGGTGAGGAGCCTCAAGCGTTCGGGCGTCAAATCGGGACCATCGGTCCAGGGACCCCAATTGGGCGTCGCGCCGAGGGAATGCTCGAAGTCCCAGATCGTACGCTCGAAGAAGGGAGGGCGCTTATAGCGGAGCGAATGTTCGTGCGTGCGGGCTGTGACTTCGCCCAATTGCTTGAAGGGCTCGATCAGATTGCCCAGTTTGGGTTCCTCGCCCTCGATGAAGGCGAAGAGCACGCAATGCCGGGGCGTGGGCAGTGCCGGATGGCTCACTGTTTGCACCTCCTCGCCGTCCCGGCCTGCAATCGCCTGGGGCGTCTTGACGCCCGCCTCCGATTGCAGCGCGTGCATCCAGGCAAGTTCGCTCTTTATCCCGTTCAGGCTGTGATAGCTCTCGCGGTTGACGCGCAGGATCGTTGGCTTGGCGCCCCCCGGCGGCGTCGCCAGATAGGTGACGTTCTCCGAGTGGTTGATCATCTTGAGCGAGGCGCCTTCAAGCCCCCAGCGGCCGAGTGCTGCCTGGGCGAGCTTTCCGATCGCCTCTTCCAGCTCGGCAATGGTCATCTTTGCGCTCAATCCAGGGTGCTCCTTCAGCCTGATCATCGGGCATGCTAGCCCGCGCCCAGGGTCTGGCGCTTGACCGGGGGGTGGGGGATTTTGACAGGCGCGACGACGGCAGCCTCTCAGCCTTGATCGTCGCTTCATGACCGTGTCATCATTCCGGCACGCCGACTCCGGACAAGGCCACAGTGTTCATGGGCGCCATCGCGGCAAGAAGGGGCGATAAGGCCGATTCGGCGCCGATCGTGCTTGCCTCGGCGGCGACGGGCTTGGTCCCCTTCATCGAGCGCATGGGCGGCGACATCGATCGCATCTTCGGGAATTCCGGCATTTCGCCCGACATGGCGGGCTCGCCAACCCTAAAGCTGAAACTCGGCGATTACTGCGGGCTGTTCGAGGAAGCGGCCAAGCGCACCCGCCATGACAATTTCGGCTTGTGGTTCGGCCAACAGTTCCGCCCTCGCGACTTAGGCCTATGGGGCTACGCGGTCGTCTCCTCGCCGACCTTGGGCAATGCCATCGAGAATCTGGTCGGGCTGTTCCACTACCACCAGGAATCCTCGGTCATGCGCCTGGACCGGACCGAATTGGGCCTGACGCGCCTTGCCTACCAGATCACCGCGCCCGAGATTGTCGCGCGAAGGCAGGACGCGGAATTGTCGCTCGGCATGTTCCTGAACGTGATCCGCGAGGCCTGCGGCGGCAATTGGTCGCCGGAAGAGGTCTATTTCGAGCACCCCCGCCCGGAGGCCTGGAAGGAACACGAGGAGGCTTTCGGCGCGCCCTGCTATTTCAGCCAGAAAACGAACGCGCTCGTCTTCCGGCCGGAGATTCTGGGCAAGCCCATGCCGGGACGAGATCTGAAGCTCCTGACCATGATGCGCACCTGCCTCGAATCATTAGGCTCGCGCCGCGACCTGGGCGACAGCGTCTATGACCGATTGCGGACCGCCATTCGCACGAGCCTGCCCGATGGCGCGCCCTCGATCGAGGCGGTTGCCGGGGAACTGCGCCTGTCGGTCTCGGCGGTGCAGCGGGAACTGAGCTCCCGCAACGTGACCTACAAGGATGCGATCGAGAAGGTGAGGCGGGACCTGGCGTTCATGTATCTGCGCCAGCGCCAATTGCCGCTGACCGAGATCGCGCTGCTCCTGGGCTATTCGGAATTGTCGGCCTTCACGCGGGCCTTCACGCGCTGGATCGGCTTGAGCCCCAGCGCATTCAGGCGTGGGCGCTAGACCTGACGTTACTTTGAATAGACAGGCCACGAGACGAATGCTTATGCTGCTGGCCTATCGACAAACCAGCAAGATGCCTCTAAGCTGCTGAAATGGTTAAGAAAACAACCCGCCGAAAGCCGCTTTCACTTGGGGGCCCGACACAGCATCCACACTTTACCAAGGCCCCCATTGTCGAAGCCGTGATTGAGGTGCTCGTCACCGGCAAGACTGGCCTGGAAGCGCTCAAGAGTATCGACAAGCTGGCGAACTTGCCCGCGACCCGAAGGGCGTTCTCGGAGCGCCAGGAACTCTGGGCTCAGTCGATGAACGTCACTGTCGGGCCGCAAGTGTCAACGAGCGCGCGAACCGAACGATCTGGCGTACTGATGAGCGCGCCCCTGGATGGCCTCACGGCGCAATTCCGCGTTGACGGAATGGCGATCATTAAGCAAGCGCCCTATAACCGGTGGGAGACATTTTCTGGAGCCTTCAAGAAGCATTGGCGGAAATATGTGGAAGTACTAGAACCTTCGATTGTTCGACGGATTGGCGTTCGCTATGTCAATCGAATCGATCTCGCTCCGTCCGATACCAGCAATGGGCAGATCGACTTGAACCGGTTCTTCACGTTGAGGCCGGAAATGCCCTCGCCGATTCAAACTGGAATTCGCCGCTTTTACCTTGAAATGGAATTGCCTGCCACTGGCTACGAAGAGCTGTCGATCGTCGTACGGCAAGGTACGGCGCCTTCGCCATTTCCCGAGCACGTCGCGATTGTTCTTGATTTCGATGTGTATTGCGAGCGCGAGCATCCTGTCGAATGGGAAGCCATGAGCAAGACACTTCAGTCGATGCGCGACTGCAAGAATCAAATCTTCAACGCCGCCCTGCAGGATGATCTAAAAAAGAGGTACAGCTGATGAATGCCACTGCCCTCCAAGTTCCCGTTTGGGACGCATGGCTACGGCCTCCTGTCAGTTGGAGCGGAGCTTCCGCTTCCGTCCCCGAGACTAGGACCAAGTTCGTCCAGGAAAGACTCTTGGATTACTATCGACAGACGATACCTCAACTAAATAGGGATCTTCTTCCACTGTTCGCGAAACGATTCGGAGCACTTCTTAAAGTAATTCAGAGTGCGGAACCAGATGAGCTTCCATTTCCGAGCCGTGACGCATTCGCCTCGCTGATCATGTTCCTGTCGAGCAACAAGGTATCCATGTGCCCGCATTTGACATTGCGATCGGATGGAGGATTTTCGGCTGACTGGGTAAATCCAAACGTCACCATTGATTTCAACGCGAATGGGTCAGGGCTTTGTTATTGGCTTGAAGGGACGGGCGCCAAGCCTCGGCTGACCAAGCGAGAACTGTCGATCCGAGAATTGGCACGAGGCGCGATTGATCTCCCGTTCTCTTGGTGATTCCCGGACCGGGAATGCATGGACCGAAAGATCGAGGATGCTCACCACGTAGTGAGGCACTGCGAGCCGAGTTACAGTTTGGCCAAGCATGATGATGGGCGCACGATCCCGAGCGAGGAAGCATTCTTGAAAGGTTCCGAGAACGGTATTTCGACCAACTGGATTGAGTATTATTCTTCCATCCCGTTTGACGAGAGCGTGCGTGAGAGCATCAAGCTTATGTCCGGTTGTCGAACGATTCGAAAAAGTCATTTGCTGGCGATCTTGCAAGTAGGCGAGATTCGGCAACGGAGATTGTCTGTGCGCCCAGAACCAATCGATGAACCCAAGTGCCGCAATCCGGGCCATGCCTTAATCACGCACTCTGATTCCTTGACCGATGCCGCTCGCTTGCTTCATTTGCTGGCCAAGACATCGGCAAACTACACATCCTATTTTGGCAAGGATTTTGGTTTGAGGTAGAGCGCGGAACATGGCCAAAGCCAGGATCGGGCGCCTGGGTTTTCGTACTGCCTCGTCAGGCCAGGCGGAAGCCGGCCTGTCTTGGCGCGGCGCGGTCGAAGGTTGTGGTGAACTCGCATCCCGCCGAGCCATTCAGCAAGCCGATCAGGACATCGGCGAAATCGACATCGGCTTCGCGATAAAGGGCGAGCGCCGTCACCGCCATTTCATGATCCTCGACCACGAGGGCATCCGTCGAGAGCATGCGCTCAATCACGTCGGCGACCAGCCCGCGGTCATGGCGATAGGCCCGGCGCAGGACCCAAACGAGTTCGCAAAGCACGATTCGATTGACGAAGGCCGGGTCGGTGGAGGAGCGCGCGCCCAGCAGGCGGTCGGCGCGCGCGGCTTGGCCCGTATCGTCGCGGACGATGTAGCGGACAAGAAGGTTGGTATCGACCCCGATCACTTGCGGCGTTTACCCGCGACCGCATCGACAATCGCGGCGCTTATTTCCTCGGTTCGCAGCGCGCGCCCGGGCCAAGGCAACATGCCCTTCAACGCCGAAATCGGCAGATTGCGCGCCATCAATCGAACCGAGCCATCGGGCAAGGCGACGAAATCGATCCGGTCGCCCGCCTTCAGGCCGAGCCGGTCGCGAATGTCCCTGGGAATCTTGGCCTGGCCCTTGCCGGTAAGCGTGGCGCTGGGCATCGGTTCCTTACCTACGAGTACTTTCCTTATTATTACCGTTTTTCCTTACCACTGGTCAGGGCCTCTCCGCCGGCGTGAATCGACGCCTCCTCACGCTGGAATACGAAGGCGACCAGCGATCGTTGAAAGGCAGCCGGGCGCTCTTTAGGCCTGGGCCAGCGCCTCCAGCGATTCGGGCAGGATCTGCCCGCCATCGACGATGATGGTCTGGCCGGTGATGTAGGCTGCCTCCTTGGAGGCGAGGAAGGCGGCGGCGTTGCCGATGTCCTCGACGTCGCCCAGGCGCTTCAAGGGGATCGAGGCCGCCATGGCCTTGATGTAATCCTCGCCCAGGCCCGCGAGACCCTCGGTATGGATGTTGCCGGGCATGACCGCGTTGACCGTGATCCCGTATTTGGCAAGCTCGATGCAGGCGGTGCGCATGAAGCCCAGTTGCCCGGCCTTGGTGGCGCCGTAATGGGTCCATCCGGGATAGCCGGTGATCGGCCCGGTGATCGAGGAGGTGATGACGATCCTCCCTTGCTTGCTGTTCTTGAGATACGGCACGCAGGCCTTGACCGAGAGGAAGGTGCCCTTGAGGTTGGTCGCCATTACCTCGTCCCATTGCTCGGCACTCATGTCCTCGAGCTTGGCCGGGGGGAACTGGCCGGCATTGGCGCACAGAACATCGAGCCCGCCGTGGCGATCCTGGGCCGCCTTGGCCATCCCTTCCATGTCGGCGAGCCGGGTCACGTCGGCGGCGAAGGCGGAAGCCGTTCCGCCCGCCTTCTTGATCTCAGCGGCGGCCGCTTCGGCGCCATCCAGATGACGCGCGACCACCAGCACCTTGGCCCCCAGCCCGGCGAAGACCCGTGCGATGCCCTTGCCGATGCCCTTGCTGGAGCCGGTGACGACGACGGATTTTCCGGAAAGCGATGAGGTCAGCATGTTTGGTTCCTCCTCATGAGTTCGAATCGCGCGCGCGGCGCGAAAAGCGGATCAATCCGTAGCCGCCAAGCAACAGCAACGCGGCGGTGATGGTTGAAACGGTACCAAGAACCGGCACGCCCGGCGTGTAGCCGGCCACCATCTTGGCGTAGAGATATTCCGGAATCGTGGTATCGGCGCCGGTGGTGTAGAGCGACAGCGGGAAGTTTCCCCAGGACAGCAGGAAGGCGAACAGGCAGCCGGAGAAGATTCCCGGAAACAGCACTGGCAGCGTGACCTCGCGCAGCACTTGCCAACGAGTGGCACCCAAATCGAATGCCGCTTCCTCCAGCGCCGAATCGAAGCTGTAGACCTGGATCGAGATCACCAGGGTCACCACCGGAACAATCCACACCAGATGCGCGAACACGGCCGTTTGCCAAGAAAGCGTGAGGCCCAGTGCGTTGAACCATAGCAGCAGTGCTAGGCCCAACACCGATTGCGGAAAGAAGATCGGCAGCAGCACGATCTTCTGATAGATCGACCGCCCTCGCCACTCGTAACGCGCGAAAGCAAGCGCGCCAAAGAAGGCGATCACGACCGCGACCGCGGTCACCGCCAGCGCGATCAGGATTGAGGTCTTGAACAGGGCATGGATTTCCAGCGAATTGAAGGTCTTGACCCACCAATCGCCGCCCCATTTGGTAATCGGGAAAATGAAATACCGCGACGCGGTGGCCGACGCCAGAAACAGGCACATGGCCGGCAGATACATGAACACCACGAGCGCCAGCGCCCAGGCCCAGATCAGGGCGTGACGCCAGCGCCTCGCGCGGTCGGCCGGGCTCATCAGCGTCGTCCCAGGATGATATCGAGGTCGAAGCGTCGCAACACCAACAGCACCAGGGCACCCACCACCAGCATGAGAAGCACGGCCAATGCCGCTCCCAGCGGCCAATTCTGCGAATAGGTGAAGGCGATCTCGATATCATGTGTGACCGGGATCACCTGCTGGCCGCCCAAGATCTTGGCCTCGGCGATGGCGCCCACGGCAAGCACGAAGGAGAGCAGCACGCCGATCACGATTCCGGGCATGGAGAGCGGCAGTTCGACCTCGCGAAACACCTGCCAACGGCTGGCGCCAAGGTCGAAGGCGGCTTCCCTGGTTTCGTTCGGTACCATGGTGACGCCTAGCGTCATCGGAAACAGCATGAAGGGCAGGTAAACATAGACCATGCCGAGGACGATCATGCCCTCGGTGAAGAGCCAGGAATCCGGTTCCACGCCAAACCAGGCCTTCAGGGTGCCGAGCAGGACGCCGTTCTTGATGAAGAACAGGAACCAGCCGTAGAGACGCACGTTCTCCGACACGAAGAGCGGGATGGTGAACAAGAGCGTCAGGATCGTCGACCAGCCGCCGAAGACGCGCGCCAGTCCATAGGCCACCGGGTAACAGATGAGGGCGAGGATCACGATCGTGATCGCCGCCAATGCCAGCGACCACAGGAACGAGATGTAACTGGTGCTGGAAAAGATGGTGAAATAATTGCCGAGGCCGGGCGCCTGCCACAGGGTAAAGGTGCGTTCCGGCATGAAGCTGAAGCCGATGACCGCCAGCAAAGGCGCCGCAAATCCGACCAGAAGGAAGATCAGCAACGGCAGGGCGTTTCGCGGCCCCTGCCATTTGCTGTCCGATATTGTTCCCCCGCCGATCACCCCTCGCCCACCAGAATGCCGTCCTTGTCGTCCCAGCCGATCCGCACTTCCTCGTCCAACCGACCGGAATAGGCCTGCTGGCGCAAGCGCTCGGCGATGAACACCTGGTCGCCGACGCGCACCTGATATTGGATGCGCGAGCCAAGGGCATATTCATTGTACAGCCGGCCGCGCAGAACGTTCTGGGCCTGGGCGGAACCCTCCAGCAGGCGCAGGAATTCTGGTCGGACCACCAGATGGCCAACGCTAAATCCAGGTGGCGCCGGAGGTGCGGCGAATTCCGCGCCGAATTGTTCCGAGCGGACGCGCCCGGGTGCGATCAGCGTCACCGGCAATACGTTCACGTCGCCGATGAACTCGGAGACGAACTTGCTGGTTGGCGCGGTATAGATCTCGTTCGGTGTGCCAACCTGAACCATCCGCCCAGTCCGCATGACGCCGATGCGGTCCGACATCACCATCGCTTCCTCGAGGCTATGGGTGATGTAGACAAAGGTCTTGCCGGTCTCGCGGTGGATGTCCTTCAATTCCCTTTCCAATGTCTTCCGGAGCTTGTAATCGATCGCCGACAAGGGCTCGTCGAAAAACAGGATTTCCGGATCGTAGGCAAGGGCCCGTGCCAGGGCCACACGCTGCCGCTCGCCGCCGGAGCATTTGGCGACGCTTTTGTCGTAATAGGTCTCGGGCAGGCGTAGCTGCTGCAGCAGTTGGAGGGCGCGCTCCTTGCGCCGGGCGCGATCGACCCCCGCAATCTTCAATGGGAACTCGATGTTCTCGCCCACTGTCCGGTGCGGGAACAGCGCCAGCGACTGGAATACCATGCAGGTGGGGCGGCGGTTGGCCGGCACGTCATTGATCCGCAGGCCACGCAGCAAAATGTCGCCCGCGCTCGGCGTTTCCAATCCGGCTAGCATGCGAAGCAGGGTCGTCTTGCCGCTCCCCGAGGGGCCGACGATGGTGAAGAACTCCGCTTCGGCGATGGTGAGGTCGATGGCGTCGACGGCAGTGAATTGGCCAAAGGTCTTGCTCACACCGCGCAGTTCCAGGACCGGTGGCCGCTCGGTCATCGCTCGCCCATGTCAGTTCCGGATTCCCACTCGATCAAGATCAAGGGCGCACCCGCGATTCCCATCGCGGCCGCGCCCTTCCGTCCTCGCGTCGCCGCTTCAGCCGCCGGAGGCCTCGCGCTTGGCCGAGGTCATGATGTCCAGCAATTTGTCGTAATCCGGCACGATGTCATATTCGATCGATCTCGCCATTTCCTCTTCCAGACTGTCCCACTGGATGGCATCCAATTCCTCCTTGGTGAACAGACTGAAGCAATCGGGATTGGCCATCTGGGCCACCGGATTAAAGGTACCCTCCGCGAAGGCCACCGTGTGAGCGACCGTCGGATCCTGCACATAGGCGAGGAACTCGGTCGCCAGCGGCGAAACATCGGGATTGTTCACGATCGAGGTGACCTCGATCCAGGAGATGCCGCCCTTGCCGCCCGGCATCGGCCCTTTCTTGGGCGTGATGCCGCGGATGCCGGTGGCACCATCGGCGCGGGCCGGCGAGGCCGAGTAAGTGCCGCCGGTCAGGTGGAAGTCGATTTCGCCGGAAACCAGCGACTGGTTCATGGTGGCGATGTCGCCCACCAGCTTAGCACCCTTGAACACCCGCTTCGCGGTTTCGCCGAACTTAGCCACCTCGTCGTCGGTGTGAACCTTGAACGGATCGACGCCGGCGATGCAGGAAATGCA
This sequence comes from uncultured Rhodospirillaceae bacterium, assembly GCA_964542425.1. Classification (GTDB taxonomy): domain Bacteria; phylum Pseudomonadota; class Alphaproteobacteria; order Dongiales; family Dongiaceae; genus Dongia_A. Next base: position 32,119 of record CAZIUB010000070.1, read on the forward strand.
AAAGACGTTCCAATCGTCGGATTCAAGAATGCCGTATCTCTTGTCGTTGGCGGGATCGTTCCACAGATCCCAGCCCTGGTCTTCCGCCGCCTGCCGGCTGACCTTGTCGGTGTTGACCACGAAGGAATAGGGGCCGAATCGCTGGCACATGCCCAACAATTCGCTGCCGGAATCATCCATCGCCCATCTATAGGGCGGCTTGAAGTCAGGCAGCATCTTCTCGAAATAGGGCTCGAAGCGGGCCCGGTCGAGGGAGCGAATGAGCTTCTCCGGCCACATCACCTTGCGCGCCCATGGATTGTTGACGTTGATGAGATCCCAGACGTTGATTTCTCCGGCGCGCAACCGGTTGATCATGGTCGGATCGTTGGTCAGGCTCTCCGCCTTCAGCGTGGCGCCGGTCGATTGCCGAAACGGATCCAGAACCTGGGCCGAATTGTAGCCCTCCCAGCACAGGATGTTCAGTTCCTTCGAGCGATCCGCCATCGCCCTCTGGATTCCAGTGAGGCCGCCCGTGGCAAATGCTGCCGCCATGGCGGTTGAGTGCTGCATGAAGTTGCGCCGCGATACGCTGCTCTTTAACATGGGTTCCCTCCCGTTAGTGAATGTCGGCTGGCCGCCGATCGTTGACCTAGGCCGTGTCTAGAAACTCGTTGCCCGCATCCTATATTCCCCTGCCCCCGCCGTCTTGACCGAATTTGGCGCGATTTTGACACGGAAATCACACCTTGTCGGCTAGAACCGGTACTTGAACAAGTCGCGCCGTTCATAGACCTCCGCCGCCTCCGCGACGAAATCGGCCATGCCCGGCGCCCCGTGGCGATCGCGCAAGGTGGCCGCCGCCTCCAGGAGCTCGGCCTTGGTCTTGGCCCTTCCCGGCCGCAGCAACTCGTAAATGCGCAACAATTCCTCCTCCGGCACGTCCACCAATTCGGCGGCGCGCTGGAAGTTCCGTCCCAGGGTCGGCCTTCCCGCCGCGACGGCCACCTCGGCCTGCAGGCGTAGGGCGCCTGGCGTGATCCGCAGATCTTCCATCGTGGTTTCCCCGGAAACCACGCTCTCCAGCGTGATGGCATCGAGGGTTCCGCCGCGGTGTGTGCGCACTAAATCCGGGCGCTTCTCTGCCAAGGGGTAATCGGTGACGGAAAGGCTCTTCCGGCCGGTCATTGCGCCGCCTTCAGGAAACGGACCGCGACCGCCTCGGGGCGGGCGCCATCCTCGGTCAGCGCCGTCTCGATCGCGTAGATGAGCGCCACCTGGGCGTGGAACCTGGCGCCCATCGCCTCGCCCCTGGTCGGCACCACGATCGGTTCGGGGCGGCCGCCTTTCGCGTATTCGGCGGCGTTCTCGCCCAGGCGCCGGTAATGCTCCAACTTGGTGATCGGCGCGTTCGAAAACAGCTCCAGATTGTGATGCGGCAGCCGATCGCGCTGGTGGATGATCGCGGTGCCCTTGGCCTGGATGCCGATGCCGATTCCCGAACCAGCGAGCCGCGCCGCCGAAAGTCCCAGGAATGAGGTGTCGGCGGTGTGGCGGAAGCGAACGATCCGGGGCCGGCAGCCCTTGGCCTCGATGCCACCCGAAAGTGCCGCCAGGACCGCCGATAGCGGGTGCCCGCCCAGGGTCTGGTGGATCTTGAGCCCAAAGGCCGGGCTGATGCCGATGACCAAATCCCTTGCGTCAGTCGCCGGTTCGGCCGGGCCCATAATGTTGTAGTGCACGCGCCTTCCCTCGGCCTTGGCGTGGCGCGCGGCCTCCCGCAGCACTTCATCGCGGTCGAGGACGTCGCGAATGCCGGAAATCTCGCGCCGGCGCGCGTCACTCATCCGATAGCCGGTGCCGGGGCCCGCGTAATCGTTGGGATCGTTGACGGCACTCATCACGCGACCATCGCGGATCATGGCCGAGGTCTGCAAATAATCGCCCGAGACCCGCAGCTTGACCACGTTCAGGAGGTTTCGCGCCACTTGCGCGTGGCCGCGCCGGTCCAAGGCCCGGATCACATCGACGACCGTGATGCCGCGCTCCTTGATCGCCTCGCTGATCACCGAGACCTCGCCCGGGAGATAGCTCCTGGTCTCGTCCGAGCCGGAGGCGACGACGACGCTTGCCATCATCGCCGGCGTGGGGTGGGCAAGATCCAATTCCTCCAACACGTCGGTCAACACTTGGACCGCCTTGGCGCGCAGCTCCAGGACCACCGCCTCGCCCACCGGGGTCAACCCGCCATCGGCCTCGAAATCGCGCTGCAGGACCAGGTAATCCTCCATCTCCTCGCCGTTCAACAGCGAGGGGTTGAAGGAATTGTCGTATTTGAGGATCGAACCGAAACCGGAACAGATGAGATCGGAGCCGGCGATCAAATAGGGCAGAATTTTGGCGCCCACACGGATCTCGGATTCGGTCGGGCGGGCGTCATTCCCTGACGCGCATTCGAGGTCGAGCCAGACGGCGATCAAATTCTCCGCCATCAATTCGCGCATGCCCCCCGGCATGGTGCAGGTCAAGGGCGCCCCGTCGATGCCGCCGTTCTGGGGTCCCTGCACGCCCATCCCGCGCTGCCGGCACACGCAGCGGGCCCCGAGGTAGAGGAGCGACTTCGATTCGTGGAACCCCATCAGCAGTTCCGAGCCGGCGCCCGAGGTGCAGCGCATCTTGATCCCGCGCGAGGCATAGGCGGCCGAGAGAAAGGCCTTGGACCAGGGCGTGTCGTCGCCATCGACGAAGGCCCGCTCAGTGCCATAGACCGAGACCGTCTCGGCATAGGAGGTGAAGCCGGCCATGCCGATCTTGAGTTCCTCGGCCTCCTCGCTCGAGCATTGGAACAGGGTCCCCCAGCGCCCGATCGCGGCACCCACCGCGCAGGCCAGCGCGTTCGACCAGGCGTTGCGCGCCACCCGCTGCGTCGTTTCGATCTCGTCGAAACCGAACGCGATGGCGGTCGCCGCGTCGGCGGCCAATTGCAGGGGATCGTCCTTGGCGTTGGTGACGTGGCCCTGGTTACCCGGCGTCTTGCGCGCGCGCATCTTGGAATAGGCGAAGGCGATCTCGATCGCCGAAAGCTGGGCCACAACCTCCGCCAACTTTGCCGGGGTCAGGCCGTGGGCGAGACGCGTCAATTCCGTGCGTGGCACGTTGAAATCGACCAGACGGCGCGCGATCTCGGCGGAGGGAGTGTTCATCGCCTCAAGCGCCACCTCGAGATCGAGATGATGGCGCGCGATGAAAATATCGATCATGTCGAAATCGGCGGCGGCGATGCCGTCCATCGATTTCACCCGGCCGGCCTCGATCAACAAGCTGGGCTTGGGATCATGGGGCGAGGAGAACGCGGCAAAGCCGTTCTCCGCATCCTCGATCGCGAAGCGGTCAAGGCGCAACGGCCGCTCGTCCCAATCGGCGAAACGGCGCCAACGATTGGCGGTCAAATTCAATCTGTCCACCATCGGCCATCCATCAACGCAGCAAAGCGGGAAACAATGTGGGATCGGGGCCGAGCATGTATATACCTCCAAAGGGGTATTTCAAAAGAAATGAGCCACCGACGGGGATAGAACATGGGACCCGAAGCCTTGGTTTGGCGCCAAGATTGTCGCGCTGGATCGTGCGCTCTCGATAAGGGCGATGTCGGCGCCCTCGAAAGCGACGCTCGCGGTGGCTCAGCCGGCCAATTCCGTGGTCAAGAACGCGATCGTCCGCTCCCAGGCCAGATCGGCCGCCGCCTTATTGTAGCGCGCCGCATTGGTGTCGTTGTTGAACGCGTGCTCGACGCCCTCATAGGTGTGGGATTCGTGCGCCTTCCCGGCGACCTGGAGGGCTGCCAGATAGGCCGGAACGCCCTCGTTGATGCGGTCATCCTTTCCCGCGTAATGCAGCAGCAGCGGCGCTTCGATCGAGGCCACCTGTGCTGGTTCGGGCGAGCGGCCATAGAACACGACCCCGGCGTCGAGATCGGGTGCCGCCACCGCAAGCTGGTTGACCTGGCCGCCGCCCCAGCAGAAGCCGATCACGCCAACCTTCCCGTTGCCGTCGGCGCGCGCCTTCAACCACCCCAGGGCAGCGCGCAAATCGGCAAGCGTCGCCGCCTGATCGAGCTTGCCGATCAAATCCTTGGCCTGGTCGGGATCTGCCGGCGTGCCGCCCAAGGGCGAAAGCAGATCGAGACCAAGCGCCAGGAACCCGGCCTTGGCAATCCGGCGGGTCACGTCCTCGATATGCGGGTTGAGGCCGCGATTCTCGTGAATCACGATGACGGCGCCAAGTTTGCCCGCTTCGACCGGCCGCGCCAAATAGGCGGCGATTTCGCCGGTCGAGCCCGGCAGTTTCACCCGTTCGATCGCCAGTGCCGGATCGTCGGGCGGCACCTGCTGGGCCAGCGCGTAATTATTCTCCAGGATTGGAAGAAGCGCATAGGCCGCCGCGGTGCCGCCGGCGAGCTTGGCCAGCCGGTCCAGAAAGACCCGGCGATCAAGGGGGGCATGGGTGTATTCGTCGTAAAGAAGGATGACGCGGCGATCCATGGCAAACCTCCGATGACGATTTAATCCAAATAGGCGACCGGTGTCGTGGTTCCAACGCTTGATTGCCGATCACGGTGTTGGAACCACAACACCCGTCGGCGTAGGCCGACATTCGTCGGCGGGCCACTGAGTTTGCTAGTGTTCCGGGCCGACATGTCCCTAGAACGGAATGTCGGTTGCGGAACACTAGCGGCTTTATTCGGCGAATTCCACCGCGTGGCGTCGCCGCTCGCGCGCCATCAATGTATAGACCACGGGAACGGCGTAAAGCGTGAACAATGTGCCCAGCGTCATGCCCCCGGTGACCACCCAGCCGATCTGACGACGGCCCTCGGCGCCCGCCCCCTCGGCCATGGCCAAGGGCAGCGCGCCCAGAACCATGGCGAAGGTCGTCATGAGGATCGGGCGGAGGCGCAATCCGGCGGCTTCCAGCACGGCCTGACGGGCGTCCAGACCCTCCTCCCGCCGGCGATTGGCGAATTCGACGATCAGGATGCCATGCTTGGTGATGAGGCCGATCAGGGTCACCAGGCCAATCTGGGAATAAATATTGAGGGTGCCGCCGAAATAAAGGAGCACCAGGAAGGCCCCCAGCATGGAGAAGGGCACGGTCACCATGATGACCAAAGGATCGACAAAGCTCTCGAACTGGGCCGCCAGGACCAGGAAAATGAATACCAGGGCCAAGAGGAAAATCAGGAACAGGCCGCCCCCCGCCTGCTTGAATTCGCGCGACTGGCCATCGAAATCGAGGCGAAAATCCGACGGCAGATTTTCCGCCGCCAGGGCTTCGAGCGAGGCCAACGCCTGGCCCAAGGTGGTCCCCGGCACCAGATTGGCCGAGACCGTCGCGGCGCGAAGCTGGTTGAAGCGATTGAGCTCCTTGGGCGCCACCGATTCGCCGAGCGTTACCAGATTGGTCAATTGGACCATGTCGCCGCCGGCCCCGCGCAGGAACAGGAGGCTGGCGTCCTCGGGTGTGCGTCGTTTCTCCGGGGGCACCTGCACCACCACGTCATATTGCTCGCCATCCATGTTGAAGCGGGTCACCTGGCGCCCGCCCAAGAGCGTTTCCAGGGTGCGCCCGATCGAATCGATGGCGATCCCCATGGAGGCCGCCTTGTCGCGATCGATGCGGATGTCGAGCTGGGGCTTGCCCAATTGCAGATCGCTGTCGAGATTGACCAGGCCCGGCAATTCGCGGGCACGCGCCATGAACTCGTCAACCTCGCGGGCGATCTCGGCATAGGGCCGCGACGAGCCGATCACCAATTGCACCGGCTGGCCGCGCGCGCGCAGGCCGAAGGGCGGCGGATTGTTGATGAAGGCGCGAATCCCCGGAATCTCCTTGAGCCGCGGCCCCAGCTCGAGCGCGATCTGCTGCTGGGTGCGCTCGCGCGTGTCCCAATGCTTCAGGCGCGAGAAGGCCATGCCGTCGGTCACGTCGGGCGATCCGGCAACCGAGAAATGGGTTTCAACCTCCGGCACTTCGGCGGCGATTTGCGCGAAGCGTTCGATATTGCGCGCGGTATAGGCGATGGTGGCGCCATCGGGGGCGCGCGCGATCTGCATCAGGACGCCGCGATCTTCGACCGGCGCCAGCTCGGAATTCAATGCGCCGAAGGCCCGCCAGCCACCGAGCAGCGCCAGCACCAGAAGCCCGGCCACGGAATATCGGCGTGCCAGCGCGAAATCGAGCGAGCTCGTATAGGCTCGGACCAGCGCCGGAAAGGCGCGGCCGAGCGCACTGGCGTGCGATCGCCGGGGCCGCAACAGGCGCGAGCACATCATCGGCGTCAACGTGAGTGCCACGAAGCCCGAGATGATGACGGCGCCAGCAAGCGTCACGGCGAATTCCGCGAACAGCCGGCCGGTCCGCCCCGAATTGAAGGCGACCGGCGCGTAGACGGCGGCCAGCGTCACCGTCATCGCCACGATGGCGAAGGCGATTTCGCGGGTTCCCTGGAGTGCCGCCTTGATCGGGCGCATGCCCGCCTCGACATGGCGATAGGCGTTCTCCAGGACCACGATCGCGTCATCGACCACCAGGCCGATGGCCAGAACCATGGCCAGGAGGGTGAGCGTGTTGATCGAAAATCCGCCGAGCCACATGATGGCGAAGGTGGCGATCAGCGAGACCGGGATGGCGACCAGTGGTATGACCGAGGCGCGGGCCGAGCGCAGGAACACGATGACGACCAACGCCACCAGCCCGACCGATTCGAGGATGGTCTTGAACACCGAGCGAATCGATTCCCGGATGAAAATCGAGGAATCGTAGCCGACGTCGATCGACAGGCCGGGCGGCAATGCCTCGCGGATCGAGGGCAGGCGCTCGCGAATTCCGGTCGAGACGTCGAGCGGATTGGCGGTCGCCTGCTTGATGATCCCCAAGGACACCGCGCGCTTGCCGTTGAAGCGGGTTTCGCGCCGTTCGTCGCGCGCACCCAGTTCCACTTCCGCCACGTCTCCCAATCGCACCAGCGCGCCGTCGGTCTCCTTGAGGACGATGGCGGCGAATTCCTCCGGCGAGACTAGCGCGGTTCGCGACAGCACGGTGAATTCGCGATCGAGGCTCTCGATCCTTCCGGCCGGAATTTCCACGTTCTGGTGCCGCAGCGCATCCTCGATGTCCTGGACGGTCATCGCATAGGCGGCAAGCCTGGCCGGATCGACCCAAATGCGCATCGAATAGCGCCGTTCGCCGAAGATCTGGACGTCGGCCACGCCCGGCACGTTGCGCAACTGGTCGGTCACGAAGCGATTGGCGTAATCGGTCATCTCCAAGGCCGAGACGACATCGCTGGTAAAGGCCACGTACATGATCGGCTGCGCGTCGGCCTCCACCTTGGCCACGACCGGTTCGTCGATCTCGTCGGGGAGCCGCCCGCGCACCCTGGACACCCGATCTCGCACGTCGCTGGCGGCGGAATCGGGGTCGGTGCCGAGGCCGAAGCGCGCGGTCAGGCGGCTGCTCTCGGCCCGGCTGCGCGAGGTCAAGACCTCGATCCCCTCGATGCCGGCGATGGAATCCTCCAGCACCTGGGTGACCTGGGTCTCGACGATGTCGGCGTTGGCGCCGGGATAGAAGGTGGAGACCGAGATCACCGGCTCGTCGATCGCGGGATATTCGCGCAAGTTCAGGCGCTCGAAACTGACCCAGCCGACTAGCAGAAGCAACAGGCTCATGACCGTGGCCAGGACCGGCCGGCGAATGCAGATTTCGTGGATCATGGCGCCTCGATGATTGCGGCGCCGTCGTAGAGATTGAGCTGGCCCTCGACCACCACGCGATCGCCGGAGGCCAGGCCCTCCAGCACTTCGACCTTGCCTTCGCGCCGCTGGCCGGTCTCGACCGCGACGCGCCGGGCGATCCCCTCCTCCACCCGAAAGACGACCAGCGCGCCGTCACCGGGTGCGAGTGCGCCCTCGGGCACCAGCATGGAATCGGCGCGGACATTGAGCACCAGCGTCACACGCGCGAACAGGCCGGGTTTCAAGGTGCCATCGCGATTGGCGATGCGGGCCCTGATCCTCACCGCCCGGCCATTGACATCGACCAGGGGGTCGATGGCATAGACCTCGCCGGAAAACAGACGACCGGGAAAGGCGTCGACACCGACCTCGATCGTTTGGCCTTGGGCGAGGGATTGCACATAATTCTCCGGCACCCGGAAATCGACCTTCAGGGAATCGATTCGTTCCAGGTTGACGATGGCCTCGCCGGCGGCGAGGAATTTCCCCACCGTGACATCGCTCAACCCAACGATGCCCGGGAAGGGCGCCACGATCGTCGACTTGGCAAGGCGCGCGCTGGCAAGGCCGACTTCCGCCTTGGCGATGGCCAGTAATGCCGCCGCCTCGTCCTTCGCGCGGGCCGTGCCGATGCCTTGCTCGGCCAATTGATCGGCGCGCTTGAATTCGGCGCTCGCCAAGGCGAGCTGCGCCTCGGCCCGCGCGATCTCGGCAACGCTGATCGCGGCATCGAGCTCGACCAGGACCTGGCCCTCGGCCACGCTTTTACCCTCGGCAAAGCCGATGGCGACGACCTTGCCGGCGATTTCCGGCTGGATCACCACCGATTGCTCGGCGGCCAGGCTGCCGACCGAGATCAGGCGCTGGGTGACGGGGCCGATCTCGACCGCGACGCTCTTGACCGCGATCGGAGCGGAATTCTTGGCGGCGGTTGGGGGAGCGGCCAGCGACCAGGTTCCGACCAGCCGCTCGGCCCACGCGCCCACGGGAACCTGGCGCGAAAGCATCGCCCCAGCGACGAACGAAACGACGATCAAGAACCCGAACGAGAAGGCGCCAAGGCGCATGCCTGTGATCACTCCGATGCGGATCTCGGACCCGCCGCCTGGCGGCGACTATTGGCGGCCGGGGGTGGAACCGAGTGCGATCTTGACACGAGAAACCGGGATTTGGCAGCGGAAACGCCGGGTTGTTCGCCCGGCCCCCGCTTTGGCCAGTGTTCCGCAACCGACATTCCGCTCCAGGGACAATTCGGACCAAAACACTGGTGGACCCATGGCAAGTGTTGTGGCTCCCACACATTGATCGGGAATGAAGCGTTGGAACCACAACACCAGGGGCGGATTGTCCCGATGGCCCCGGATCGTTAATCTGGGGTCGGGAGCGGGGTTCATCGGATCGTAATGTTGGAAGGAGAGGTTCAATTGATGGGGAACAATCGTAACGGGCTGGCGCGGCGCGCTTTCCTTTGGCAATCGGCGGCGATCGTCTCGCCCATCCTGGGGGCGCCCTTCATCGCTCGGGCCTGGGCGCAGGAGGTGGCGATCGAGCGGGTGACGTTCAAGGACCCGATCGGAACCACGTCACTCATCGGTTATCTGGCGCAAAAGCCCAAGACCGGGGATTTACCGGCGGTCGTGATGCTGCCGGGCCAGGATGGCCCCTATGGGCAGGGTGCCGCGCGCGCCGACGCCAGCGTGCTCACCCCCCGCTATCGCAATTGGATGCGGCATTGGCATGACCAGGGCTATGCGGCGTTGCTGCTGGATTCATTCGGCGCGCGCGGCCATGCCGGGGGCTATGGCAAGGCAGCACCCAAGGGCCTCGATCCGATGGCCGAGCGGCCGCGCGACGCCTATGGCGCGCTCGCCTTCTTGCGGGGCCGACGCAACATCCGGATGGAGCGGGTGTTCCTGATGGGCTGGGCCCATGGCGGCACGGCGGCCTTGGCCGCCTTCAACCGATCCATGGCCAAGGACATGGCGGTGTTCCTGGGGATCGAGCTCGGCTTCCGCGCGGTCGCGGCACTCTATCCGGGGTGCAACTCGATCCTCAATCTATCGGGTTTGGGCAAGTACAAGCCCGGGGGCAAGATCCTGCTGGCCACCGTCGGCAAGGACGATGCCGCCGATGCTTCCGCCTGCCGGCTGTTCGCCAACCGGCTTCCCAACAAGTATCTGGGGCCCAATCTCTATTACCCCGAGGCCACCAATGACTTCGATTCCGGCAATACGCCCAAGGGCCCGGAGGATTCGAGGGCGGCGCGGGAAGTGCTGGAGGGCGTCACGCGATTCTTCGCCGAGGTGTAGGTGTAGCTAGAGCGCGATCGCGGCCCTGGCGTCGGCAAGCACGGACCCCAGTCCGCGCGCGGCGGCGATGCGCGCCCAATCGATGCGCCCCAGATCATAGGCAAGCTGGCGCTCGAGGATCGCATGCTTTCTGCTGGAATAATTCGTCTCCTGCAGGAAGAACTCCATACCGATGCGGAGCGAGTCGATCGCGTTCTCGTATATGGCGCTCACGATGCCGTCCTTCACGACTTTCTTGCGTCCCATGTTTCCACCAAGAATGTTGCCATCGCTCCCGCCATGTTCACGGCTAGCTGCGCATGCCGCGCAGTTGGACGGACCGGCCTCCCGCCCTGACCGTGCGCATCGCCGATTTTATTTCGCAGCGAGCCAAGGCCTTCAACGACGCTCGTAGCTCCACCGAGGATGCGCTTGAACGGTTTCTCAGCATGTTGGCTTGGGCCAATTTGTAGTTTCGTGGCAACTGCCTTGTACAGCGCTGGCAGATCATCCTTATCGGAATAGATCTCGCCAGCCTCATCGAGGATCCGCTTGCAGACGGTCTCCAGCAGCGTACGCGCGGTTGTTATCGCGCCATCAGAATCGGTGTGGCGGCGCGCAAGCGCCTTCTCCCAGACCGCATGAACACCGTCCCCATCGAACTTCTGCAGAGCGTCCGAGGCCACAGTATCGACCGGCGCTCTATGCAATCTTTCGAGATGATTGAAGAGCGGCGTCATCGCGTCGCGGACATGCTGGCGACGCGGCGCCCAATGCGGTGAAACCGATTTGATGTAACCCCAAAAGTGGCTCAGGTCGCGGCACGTCCGAACAAACTCGGGCAATAGTCCGCGCAACACGGGGTCGTCTATCAGCTCAGAGCGAAGCTGCTGATAGACGCCGTTGTCGGAGACAGGGCCCTCGCAACGCGCGACCAGGATGTTCTCGAGGCTCCGCGCTTGTTCGAGAGTGGTGTCGGGAAGGTCGGTCATTAGCCTGCTTTCTTACTTGGATCGACGCCGTCGGGCGAGTTGGTGGGCGGCACCCCGACTGGAGTTGGCGCTGCCTGTAGCGCAACGGACATACTCGTGTCGCCAACTTCGCTCATGCGCTCGAGTAGTGCGTTATACTTGTCCAAACGTAGGCTTGGCGTCTTCATTTCGTAATGGTGCTTGATGACTTTGTAAGGGTTCCAGATTAGCGCGTAGCTCACCGGACCGGACGGTCCCTCCTTGAGGCTGATGAAATTAAGTCTTTGGAGGATATCGAGCCGGCTGCGCCACGTCCGCTCCGCACGCTGGCCATCGAACCCTGCATGGAAAGCCATCTCGCGCGGTTTGGAGAGCGTCACGAAGTTCTCGTCGAACGTACGGCACCAGAGCTCTAGATACGTGGACGATACCGGCTGCCCCTTCGAAAGGTCATCCATGATCGGGTTTAGCTCCGCCCGAGTTGGGCAAGCGCCTCGGCGGCCAAGCACCGCGTGATCTCGCCCGCAGGAAGCGCGCGCCCAAGCCGCGCCGCCTGACCGGACCAGAGCGAGCCGAAATCGCCGGAGCCTCGGCTTTCCGCCTTCGCCTTCAGGGGAGCGAGCGCCCCACCGGCGGTGGGAAAAGCGGGAACATCCGCGCTCAGGGGTCCCAGTTCCCGCATGGCGCGGTTGAGGAGGCTACGCGCCGGGCGCCCGGTGAAGACGTTGGTGAGCGCGGTCTGATTGTCCTTGGCCTGGCGCAAGGCGGCGCGATGCGCCGGACTTACTCTGGCCTCGGGGGCGAAGAGATAGGCGGTGCCGATTTGCACGCCGGAAGCCCCCAGGGCCAAGGCGGCGACGATGCCGCGCGCATCAGCAATGCCGCCGGCGGCGATTACCGGGACCTTGACCGCATCCACCACCTGCGGGACGAGGGCGAAGGTACCGGCCTGGGACCCAACATCGCGCAAAACATCGTTGGATAGAAAGATGCCACGATGGCCGCCGGCCTCATGGCCTTGCGCGATGATGGCATCGCACCCCGCTGCCTCGAGCCACAGCGCTTCATCGACCGTTGTGGCGGAAGAGATGATTTTAGCGCCGGTCGCGCGCACACGAGAGACGAGCGCCACCGCCGGCAGACCGAAATGGAAGCTCACGATCTCCGGCCGGAATTCCTCGACCAGACGGCACATCGCTTCGTCGAAGGGGGCGCGGTTCGAAATCGGTGTCGGTATCGCGGGATCTAGGCCGAATTCGCGGTAATAGGGAGCGAGCTTCTCCTTCCACGCCGCTTCCCGTGCCGCATCGAGCAGTGGCGGCAGATGGCAGAAGAAATTGACATTGATCGGCTTTCGCGTCTGCTGGCGCACGAGCTGTAGCTGCGTCCGCACTTCCTCGACCGAGAAGTTGGCGGTCGGCAGCGAGCCCAACCCGCCCGCTTCCGCCACCGCCACCACCAGATCGGCATGAACCGGCCCCGCCATCGGCGCCTGAATGATGGGATGCTCGATATGGAAGAGTTCCTGCAGGCGACTATCGGGCCACATCGTTCCAATCCTTTACCTCGCGCGTCATGGCGCTACGCTATCGGGGCGGAGATCAACATGGAAGACCTTGGCCATGATCCGCAACCAGGCCAGCAACTCGCCGTGGATACGCGAGTCACCCAGGAAGGCGATCACCGGCTGCTGATTGGCCTCGGAGGTGTGCTGGCGTGGTTCCATGGCTGTTGATCCTCGCGCAATGGCGGGAATTTGCAACCGGCAATGAGTATCGGCGATCCCGATAAGTATCTTGCCTTTCGTGATAGCTTCCCCGCGGTTCGCAACGGAACAGCCATCCGCCGCTGAGGAGCGGAGGTTTAGTTGTCAAAGACGTTTCTTTGCAAACGCCCGACCTGACGGCGACCTAAGGTAGCCCTTGAACGCAAAGGCCTGCCTCTCGTCGGAAAACGCGACATCAGTCTTGATTGTCCATGGCGCATATTTCGACGTGCGCGAGACCTCACCGGCATTGTGCTTCCGAAGGCGAGAGCGTCGTTCGGCTGTGACACCGACGCCGCGCCGCCCATTCCGCGGCAAGTTCCAGCCGGTCTCGCGCCCGAATCGAAGGGCGCTCCACCATAACGCTGATCCATACGCTTTATCGTATATTATTGTTAATGCGCCTTGACGTATATTGACTTTTATCCGCTGTCGCGTATCAAATGGGGAAAAGGAACTCGCGCATGGAACAGATTGTCCGAACCTCCGCCCAGATGGGGGCCGCGATTCGCCGATGCCGCCGCAAAATTCGCCTGTCGCAGGCCGCGCTCGGCGCCATGACCGATCTGCGCCAGGCGACCATCTCGGCACTCGAGAACGGTGAGCGGGGGACCCGGCTGCGCACACTGATCGACGTCATGACCGCGCTTGGCCTGGAAATGGTCGTTCGCGAGCGCTCGCGTGGAGGCAAGGGCATCGAGGAAGTGTTCTGATGGCCCGATCGCGCACTCGCGTCCCATTGAACGTGTTCCTCAATGCCAGGCTGGTCGGGCAATCGCGCCGCCAGACAAGTGGTGCGATCGATTTCCGTTACGATCCCGGCTGGCTCTCCTGGGAGCATGCCCTTCCGGTATCGCTCTCGCTGCCTTTGCGCGAGGACCGCTATATCGGCGACCCGGTGATCGCGGTCTTCGACAACCTCCTCCCTGACAGCGAGCAGGTCCGGCGCCGATTGGCCGATCGGGTTCGTGCCGAGGGCCATGATGCCTACAGACTTCTGGCGAGGATCGGCCGGGATTGCGTGGGCGCGCTCCAGTTTTTGCCCGATGGGATGGACCCCGGACCGGCCGGCGCCGTCAGCGGTCGCGCCGTCAACGAGAATTTCATCGCCGCCAAGATCGGCGACCTCGCCTTGACGCCTCTTGGAATCGACGAGGACGAGGAGTTCCGGATTTCCCTCGCTGGTGTTCAGGAAAAAACCGCCCTGCTCCGCTGGAAGAACAAGTGGCATGTCCCGCACGGGACGACGGCCACCACCCACATCCTGAAGCCGCCGATCGGCAGGCTGCCCGGCGGCATCGATCTCTCGCTGAGCGTCGAGAATGAATACCTGTGCCTGAAGCTCGCCGCTGCCTTCGGCCTGCCCAGCGCCAATGCCGCGATCACGCGATTCAAGGGCAGCCGCGTCCTGGTGATCGAGCGTTTCGACCGTCTCTGGACCAAGGACAAGCGCCTGTTGCGCCTGCCGCAGGAGGATTGCTGCCAGGCGCTTTCCGTGCCGCCGTCGCGGAAATACGAATCCGACGGCGGCCCCGGCATGATCGCGATACTCGATCTTCTCAAGGGCAGCGACGATCCTGGAGCGGACCGGCGCCTTTTCCTCAAGGCCCAGATCATGTTCTGGCTTCTCGGCGCGACCGATGGACACGCCAAGAATTTCAGCCTCTTCCTGCTTCCGGGCGGCCGCTTCCGGCTGACCCCGCTCTATGACGTGATGTCGGCGCAACCGGCGCTCGATTCCGGCCAAATCCGCAAGGGCAAGATGAAGCTGGCACTCGCGATCGGCGACAACCGGCATTACACCATCGGTGAAATCGGGCCGCGCCATTTCCCGCAGACCGCGAGCAAGGCCGGCATTTCCACGAGCCTTGTCCGGGGCATCTTCGATGAACTCATGGAATTGGAGCCGACGGTATTGCCCAAGGTTCTGGACGAACTTCCCCGCGATTTTCCCGAGGGTTTGGCCCGGTGCATCATCGAGGGTCTGCGGGGTCGTTTGCTTCTGGCGCGGAACTTGTGACCGCCTGATCGATCCGATGCCCAATCATGACCCGTGATCGAAGCTGCCCATCCCGCGGAAATTGACAAGTTACCGTCTCATGGTCACTAAATGCTCGCGCTATTCATGGTTCGCGGCCCTGCCGTTGGTCACCACTGGGGGCTCTTTCGAACAGTCGTAGTCGATTTTTTGCGATCCTTGGGGGGACTTGAAATGGAAATGGTTTCGATGAAATTCGTGGCGGCACTGACGAGCATCGTTGTCTTGTGTGGTTGCGGCACCTTGGCGCGGGAATTGGCTGCGCCGCCGCCGGTCTCTCCAGTCTCGGTACAGGATTTCGGCGCCGAGCAGATCCGGTTCCTTCCGTTCGAAAACCAGTCGGTGATCGCCAAGAGCATTGAGCAAGCCTATGTTGGCGAATCGCCGGAGAATTACGATATCGGCCCGCAAGGCGAGCACGTCTACAACTATCTCGCCATTTCGGGGGGCGGATCGGATGGCGCCTTTGGGGCCGGGCTACTCAATGGATGGTCGGAGCTAGGAACCAGGCCGCGCTTCAAGATTGTCACGGGCGTCAGCACCGGCGCCCTGTCGGCGCCCTTCGCGTTCTTGGGTTCGGATTATGACGACGAGTTGAAGGCGTCCTACACGACGGTGAGCGCGGACCGGGTCTTCGAGTTCGTGGGCATTCTGAAGCTGCTCTGGTCGGATGCCGCTACCTCGACCCAGCCGCTCCAGGACTTGATCAAGACCTTCGTTGACGAAAAGCTGCTCGATGCGATCGCGATCGAACATCGCAAGGGGCGGCGATTGTTTGTGGCCTCGACCAACTTGGACGCCGAGCAGCCGGTGATCTGGGATCTGGGCGCGATCGCCGACAGCGGCAGACCCGACCGTCTGGCATTGTTCCGGAAGGTGGTTCTGGCCTCCGCGTCCATTCCCTCCATCTTCCCGCCGGTGATGATCGATGTCACCAAAGATGGGAAGGAATACCAGGAAATGCATGTCGATGGCGGCGTTTTTTTCCAGTCCTTCTTTGTGGGTGCGGCGGTCGATCTTCCGGCGACCATCGCCGCCGCCCATCCGGAATTTTCCGGAAAAGTGAATCAGAATCTCTACGTCATTCGCAACGGATGGGTGACGTCGAGCTTTCAGAATGTCGAGCGTGGTCTGGTCACCATCGCTGGCCGCGCCATCCTTACGATGTTCAAGGTGTCCGGAATCAATGATCTGTGGCGCCTCTATGTCACGACCCGGGACGACCAGGTGAAGTACCACTACATCGCCATACCAGAGGATTATGTGCCTTCAACCAGCGAGCAGTTCAATCAGGCGGAAATGAACCGGGAATATGAGTTCGGTCGGGCCATGGCGCTTGAGGGCGTCGAGTGGCGCTCCACGCCGCCCGGCTATGCCGCGCCGGTGGATTAAAACGCGCAGCAATAGCGATCGGATCTCGAAGTGCGAGCCGCATTGAGAAAATTGCTGCGAGAGCCGCTCCTTCATTTCGTGGTCGCGGGGGCAGTGCTGTTCGCCGGCTATGAATTGACCGATCGCGGTGAGGTCAGCCAGGGCCGGATGGATCCAATTCATATAGGCCAAGGGGAAGTGCGATGGCTTCGAGAAACTTTTGCCAATCAATGGCGGCGCGCGCCGACCAGCGAAGAGCTGAGTGAGTTGGTAGCGGGCCTCGTCGAGGAAGAGTTGCTGGCGCGCGAAGCCCGCACCCTTGGCCTCGATCGCGACGATACCATCGTGCGGCGGCGCTTGGCGCAGAAACTGACCTTCCTCGTCGAGGACACATCACGCATCGGCGAGGCAAGCGAAGAGGAGTTGCGAAGCTTCTACTCGGCCAACATCGAGCGATTTCGCACCGAACCGCGCGCAACCTTCACCCAGATATTTTTCGACCCGGGGCGACGCAAGAACCCGACCGCGGACGCCCTGGCCATGCTGATGGCATTCGAAAGCTCGGCCAAAATGCGCGATGCGGCTTCCTTGGGGGATCCGTTGCTGCTTGAGAGCAGCTTCCAGGATATCAACCGGCAAGCCTTATCCAATCTGTTCGGCGCGGAATTCGCCGGGGCGGTCTTCGGTCTGGCACCAGGGTCCTGGAGCGGGCCCATCAGATCAGGTTATGGGATTCACCTGGTCGAAGTAACCGAATTCAGTTCGGCCACGCCGTTGCCGTTCGAGGTTGTGCGCGCGGAAATCATGGAAGAGTGGCACCGGCAACGCCAAGACGAGATGAAAGCATCATATCTTGCGAAGCTTCGGGAAAAATACGGTCTGGTGGTCGAGGGAAGCGTCGAGCCGCTGCTCAGCTCGCCAACGCCGAGGACTGCCACCCAATGAACGGCGCACGGCGGTTCGTTCGCCGGATCGCCGGCTGTCGTGTATCAGCATGCATCGTTGCTCTCTGCTTCGTCCTTGCCGGCGCGAGTGCCAGCGTCGCGCATGAATTGCGCCCCGCCTATTTGCAATTGACCGAGGGCACGCCGGGAATGTTCGATGTCCTTTTCAAGACACCGATGCGCGGCGAGTTCCGGCTTGCCCTCGATGTCAGGTTTTCCGGTCCGAACGAGGTGACAGCACCCATGGAGGCGCGGGTGCTCGACGATGCCATGGTGCAAACTTGGCGGATTCGAACGCTGGAATCTCTGGCCGGCCAGGATCTTTGGATCGAAGGTCTTGAGAACACAATGACCGATGCGCTGGTACGGATCGAATTCGCAAACGGAACTGCGCTGGTCCAACGCCTGACGCCGGCGCAGCCGAGAGTGACGATTCCGCTCCGCCAGGCCGGTTGGAACGTGGCACAGACATATTTTGGGCTTGGGATCGAGCACATCCTGCTCGGCATCGATCACTTGTTCTTCGTGCTTGGTCTGATGCTGATCACAGGCAGCGCGCGACAACTCGTCATGGCCATCACCGCATTTACGATCGCGCACTGTATCACGCTGGCCATTGCAACACTGGGCTTTGTCCATGTGCCACCACGACCCGTCGAGGCGACGATTGCCCTTTCAATCGTGTTCGTCGCAGTTGAGATCGTGCGCGCACGCCAGGGCAAGCTTGGCCTGGCGGCAAGAATTCCGTGGCTGGTCGCCTTCGCGTTCGGCTTGCTGCATGGCCTTGGTTTTGCCGGCGCGCTCGGCAAAATCGGAATGCCTGCCGGGCGGATTCCAGAAGCGTTGCTGTTCTTCAACATCGGAGTGGAGATCGGGCAGCTTCTTTTTGTGGCCGCGGTACTTTTCGTGATTGTGCTTCTTAGAAAGAACCGCCTGTCATTGCCGCGCTGGGCGGCATATGTTCCACCTTACGTCATCGGGAGCGTGGCAATGTTCTGGGCGATCCAGCGCGTTGCCGCGATTTGAACTCAAGCATGGGAGGTCAGAATGATGAATACCTCGATTCGGGAAATGCTTCTGGCAGGTATTGCCGCCATCGGCATTTCAATGCCCGCCATTGCGCAGGACCAGATTAGCACCGATACAGGCACGCTCGACAAGGCGACGGCCGAGAAGCTGTTTCCGACAAGACGTGGTTACTCGCCCTATGCCGGCCGTGATTTTCCAACGCGGCCGTTCTTTGGTGATACGCACCTCCATACCGCCTTTTCGCTCGATGCCGGTGCTTTTGGGGCAAGACTGAACCCTAGCGACGCCTATCGATTTGCCAAGGGCGAGGAGGTCATTTCATCCAGCGGCCAGCCGGCGAAGTTGTCGCGGCCACTTGATTTTCTCGTGGTGGCCGACCACTCCGACAACATGGGGTTCTTTCCCGATTTGCTGTCCGGCAAGCCCAATATCATGGCCGATCCGACCGGCCGCAAATGGCACGACATGATCACAAGCGGCCAAGGAGCGGCAGCCGCCATTGAAATCATCACCCAATTTTCGCAAGGCGTATTCCCCGAGGCCCTTCTCTACTCGCCGGAAGGCGGGCCGTATCGTTCCGCCTGGCAGGAGACCATCAAGGCCGCGGACGGGGCAAACGACCCCGGCCGATTCACCGCCTTCATCGGCTATGAATGGACCTCAAACACCGGTGGCAACAATCTCCACCGCAATGTCATCTTCCGCGACAATGGCGACGTGGCAGGCCAGGTTGTGCCCTATGTGGTTCTGAAGCCCTTCGGGAGTGATGATCCCCGTGATCTTTGGAAGTGGATGGCCGCGTATGAGGGCAAGACCGGCGGCGACGTCCTCGCCATCACCCACAACGGCAATTTGTCGAATGGCTGGATGTTCCCGATCATCGAGCCGGGCACCGGCAAGGAAATCGACCGCGAGTATGCCGAGACGCGCGCCAGATGGGAGCGTCTCTATGAGGCGACGCAGATCAAGGGCGACAGCGAAGCTCATCCCTATCTTTCCCCCAATGACGAGTTCGCCAATTTCGAGCGCTGGGACAAGGGCAATCTGGATCTTAGCCAAGTCAAGAAGCCCGAAATGTTGCAATATGAATACGCGCGTTCGGCATTGAAGCTCGGCCTCAAGCTGGAAGGTGAGCTTGGCGTCAATCCCTATAAATTTGGAATGGTCGGCTCGACCGATGCCCACACCGGCCTGGCCACCGGCGAAGAGAACAATTACTTCGGCAAGACCTCGGCCATGGAACCCAGCGCCGAAAGATCGAGTGCCGTGTTCATGAAGACGGCCAATGCGACGATCTACGATTGGGAGACTTCGGCCTCCGGCTATGCCGCGGTGTGGGCGACGGAAAACACCCGCGAATCCATCTTCGACGCCATGGAGCGTCGAGAGACCTACGCCACGACGGGTTCGCGCATGATGGTCCGTTTCTTTGGCGGCTTTGATTTCGAGAACCAGGATGCAATTACCCGCTCTCCGGCACTGGCCGGGTACTCCAAGGGCGTGCCGATGGGCGGCGACATCGGCCCCGCGCCAACCGGCAAGGCACCGACATTCCTGGTCGCGGCGCTGAAGGACCCGATTGGTGCGAATCTTGATCGCTACCAGATCGTCAAGGGCTGGGTCGATGGCAACGGCGAGATGCAGGAGAAAATTTATGACGTCGTGTGGTCTGGCGATCGGAAGCCCGGTCCGGATGGCAAACTGCCACCAGTCGGCAGCACGGTCGATGTGGCAAACGCCAATTGGACCAACACGATCGGCGCGCCGGAATTGATCGCGGTGTGGAGGGATCCCGAGTTCGACCCGGCGCAGCGGGCATTCTATTACGGGCGGGTATTGGAGATACCGACGCCGCGCTGGACCGCCTATGATGCCAAGTATTATGGCGTCAAGTTGGGCCCCGAGGTTCCCGTGGAATTACAGGATCGCGCCTACACATCGCCGATCTGGTACAATCCGGCGCAGTGAGCAGCGGTGATGGCCTGGTTACGGAAGTGTCGCTGGCATAGGGGCGCACATTCCAGCGATCGCGAGACCAATAGAATGTTGTTCCGGTTTTCGTGCCGGCGAAGCTCTGATTGTTCCAGGGCCGAACCCCGGCGAGAGCAAACACTTGGTGCACTGATAAAATGACTTGGTCGGCGAGAAATTGGGTGTTGTGGCCAATTCGATTCCTCCGCGCTATTGGTGCTGGTCTGGGTTGGTTGCTGGTTCTCGCGGCGACGGCCTGGGCGGCTGCCGCGCTCTATTTCGACCTGCCGTTCGAAGGGGCGAGATTGCCGGCTGGGGTCATTTATCTGGTTCTTGTCGCGGCGTTGCTGGTCTTGGTTCGGGGTCGCTGGCGCAAGGCATTGGCTTGCCTGGCCGCTTTCACGCTCGTGCTTGGATGGTGGCTGACGATTGCTCCGTCGAGCGATCGCGACTGGCAAGCCGACGTCGATCGGACGGCATGGGCCGAGATCGTGGGCGATCGGGTCACCATCCACAACATCCGGAACTTCGACTATCGGACCGAACTGGATTACACGCCCCGTTGGGACACCCGAACCTACGATCTCAAGGACATCCGTGGCGCCGATATCTTCATCACCTTCTGGGGATCGCCCTGGATCGCGCACCCCATCATCAGTTTCCAGTTCGGCGACAATGACCATGTCGCCTTTTCCGTCGAGACCCGCAAGGTGGTTGGACAGGATTATTCGGCCGTTCGCGGCTTCTTCCGGCAATACGAACTCGTCTACATCGTCGGTGACGAACGCGATCTCATCCGCCTGCGTACAAATTACCGGAGTGGCGAGGAGGTCTATCTTTATCGCACCACGGGTACGGCCAAAACCGCACGTGCGGTCTTTCTCGATTATCTGATCACCGTCAACGATCTGAACGACCAGGCGGAGTTTTACAACGCGCTGACCGACAACTGCACAACCAACATCCGCGTGCACACCGGGGCCGTGGCCGGGGCCAAGATCCCGCCCTGGGATTGGCGGCTGCTGCTGAACGGCAAGGGCGACGAGTTCGCCTATCAGAACGGACGACTGGTGGCGGGAGGGCTGCCGTTCGACGAGTTGAAGCGTCGGGCGCACATCAACGACGCGGCCCGCCAGGCCGATCAGTCGCTGGAATTCTCCATCCGCATCCGCGCGGGGCGCCCGGGGTTCGGGCCGATTTGAATTTGCGCACAAACGCTCTTGGGGGCAATATCGGCATCGCGGCGGCACGGCCTTCAAAGGCGGTTTCCATGGGAATCCCACGGACTCTTACCCACCCGACTTGCTGGACGATCGTAAATCTTGGCTTGCCGTGCGTTCGCTCGACGTGACATATTCTTAAGGTCGCCTTGGGGGAGGGATCGGATGGTAAACTGGCCTCGTTGCCTGACTAACTCTTGTCTGGTTTTGGTTGCTGCACTGGCCGTTCCGGGTCACGCATACTCGCAGGATTCGAGTGACAGCGCCGCATTGGATAGTTCCGGATGGCATTTTGTGACGGCGCCCTATGCGTGGGCGTTTGGCATTGACGGCGACATTGGTGTCGGAAAACAGGTGGGCTCGGTCCACGAATCTTTCCTCGACATTGTTCAAAGTGCCGACAGCCTCCTCGCCTTTCAGGGTCACGCCGAGGTTCAATACGATCGGATTGGCGTGTTCTTCGACGGTACCTACGCCGATATAACATCCTCGGTCCACGAATCCGGCGGCGGACCCTTGATTAGCGTTGATCTTGATGTTGATATCGGTTCGGAAATGGCCATTCTCGAAACCGGCGCCTTCTACCGGGTCGTCGAGAACTACCAGCTCTGGAACCCACCGGCGGACGTGGGCGGTGGGACGTTCACGTTCGATGCCCTGGCCGGTGCACGCTATACCTATCTCGGCGTCAGCGTGGATACCAAGCTGAGTATCAACGACCTTGTGTTCAAGAAAAACCTCGACGGCTCGCGCGATTGGGTCGATCCCTTCGTTGGCGGTCGCGTCCAGTTTGGCCTTTCGGATTCCATCGACTTCTTGTTGCGAGGTGACGTCGGTGGCTTTGGCGTTGGCTCGGACTTCACCTGGAACACGCAAGGGTTGCTCGGCTATCGGTTCACTCTGCTGGGCAACAATGCCGAGGCCTGGGGCGGCTATCGCGCGCTCGGGCAAGACTACGATGAAGGGTCCGGCAGGAAGGACCTCGAATGGGATGTCATACTCCATGGCCCGGTGATCGGCATGACGGTACGATGGTGATGGTCGTTGTGTCCTAACGCAATTGCACTACCACGACTGGACTTGACGACGCCCGTTGCTGCCTTGGGCTCAACATTGATGGGGAATTTCATGGGAATGGCGGAAAACTCACGATCAGCGGCGAACATCTGTCGATGGGCGGCCGTGGCAATGCTGGCGCTCATGACGATCCTTCCTGGCGCGGCGAAGGTTCAGGCGCAAGAGAATGATGCTCTCAGGATCCTGAAAGCCATGTTTGGGATCGGGCGGGGTGATCTGTTCATAGGTCTCACTGTCTTGCGATGGACGCTTTGTCGTTAGCTTTGTATTTTCCAGTGTGCCCAGCGTACGTTGCGCAATACCGGCGGTATCGTCGAGTAACAGGAGAATCGGCCATGATGAAGGGCACGCGACTATTGGCATTTCTCGGAGTGCTTTCGGCGAGCTTTGTGCTGACGCCGTCGGTGTTTGGCGCCGAGTGCATAGCGGTGAAGGTTCCCGATAGTGCGAAGGTGGGAAGCGCCGATCTTGTTCTGAACGGCCTGGGTATTCGCAAGGCGACGTTCCTGAACGTCGAGATCTATGTCGCCGGCCTCTATCTGCCGCGGAAGTCGGGGGATGCCAGAAAGATTATAGGCGCCAATGAACCCTGGCAGCTCGAACTTCATTTCGTGCACGATGTTGATGCTTCCGACATTCGCGATGCTTTCGACGAGGGATTCGAGAAAAATGCCGGCGACAAGCTCGCGGCGTTGCATCCGCGCATCGAGGCCTTGAATGTCCAAATGGTCGACTTCAAGGAGGGGCAGTACGTCTCTTTCGCCAACGACGTGGCAAAGGGCGTGGCGGTCGATGTGAATGGCGCGAGCGGCAGCGCGATCGAGGGGGCGGATTTCGCGGCCGCCCTGCTTTCTATCTGGCTCGGCCCGGAGCCGCCGAACGCGGATCTCAAGTCCGGATTGTTGGGCGGCAAGTGCGAATGACTCCGCCAGTTTCCGGATCTTCGTGGGGCGGGAGATCGACCTGGCTATTGTCCGAGAAGGGCAAGAGCATTGCGTAGCGGGGCGCTGGAAATCTGAATCACCCCCTCGAATGGCTG
This sequence comes from uncultured Rhodospirillaceae bacterium, assembly GCA_964542425.1. GTDB lineage: Bacteria > Pseudomonadota > Alphaproteobacteria > Dongiales > Dongiaceae > Dongia_A. Next base: position 55,607 of record CAZIUB010000070.1, read on the forward strand.
CGCCAACTCCAGGATCAGGAAGATCGCTCCGGAAACCGATTGCGCGCATAACACCAACGTTGCGATGACCGTTGCATTGGCCGGCGCAAAGAGTCCGAAGCTGCCAAAAAGAAAGGCAAGCCAAAACACCAGAATCACCAGGAACGGCATGGGGATCGGTCCGCTTTCGCTCTGCGCGACCAGCAACCAGCGCGCCTTGCCAAGCTCCATCGCAATCTGCAGGGCCTCGGATTGCAGCCGCCGCTGCTCGTCGTTTCGGGGCACGAGTTCCTGTATCTTGCCGGAAAGCATTCTTGCCTGAGCCACCGTCCCCCGGCTGGCCGACATGGAGGGTTGTGCAGCATCCTGCGACCACAGCCGCTCAAGGGTGTTGGCGACGGCTTGCCGGAGCCGGTCGCGGACCTCTTGCGCCTCCGGTCCATATTCCGCCAACACGACGTCAAGCAGGATGAGATCCGCCGAGATCTGATCGAGTCCGTTCTTCTGGTCGTCGTATGCACTCTTCGCAGAGGCGATCAGCAGACCGAGGACGAGGGCGGCCATTGTCGCGATAAGGCCCATTCCCAGCCTCATGACATCCTTCGAGCGATCGTCGAGGTGATGCTCGGGCAACGCAGCGCGAAAACGTATGCCAAATAGGGCGCCGCCGAACACGCAGGCGAATACGATCGACGCCAACGCTAAGTCACTCACGCTCGACCTCCCCAATTTGCGGCCGGGTTACCCAGGAAGACCCGCCGATCCGATGCCCGCGCTGCGCGAGATCACGTTACGATAGCCGAGTGTGTGCGACAGCGGCGCCACTTTCCTGACCGGTAGCATCTCATTTGTGCACGCCCGGCAGGAAAACGTCAAATGAGCTTGCCCCGGAAAATTGGACAGGGTGCCAAATTGTATTCCACCGGGCAACGGTGGGATACGAGTTGACGACGAGACGGAGGTTCATGGGGACGACAACGACGAATCTTCGTGTATGCTGCCGGGAAAGGCAGTTTGCTGCGCCCCTCCAGAGGAGTGTCGTCATGGGGTTCATCGGCGATTGGTGTGCCGCTTGGCCGCGATCCGCGGCCTGCGTACTGGGCTGCGCCCTGCTGCTGGGAGGCATCGCCCCGGCCGTGGCACAACAAGAGCAGGGCCAGCAGAACGCAGCGGGAGCCCCGCCACACCAGGTCGAGCTACTGCTGGACTTGCTGCGCGACCCCGTCGTCCAGCAATGGCTGGAGCAGCAGCCGAAAGCGGCCGAAGGCGCCGAGGCACAAGCGCAGGGCGGGCCTGCGCAACCATCCACGGCCAGCTATTTCGCGCAGCGCCTGGATTACCTGCGCAACAATCTGGCGCTGCTGGCGGCCGCCGTGCCGCGTCTTCCCTCCGAACTGGAACGGGCCCGGATCATCCTGTCGCTGGAATTCCAGGAGCATGGCCTCATCGCCATTCTGCTCCTGATCTCGGTTTTCATCGGCGTCGGTTTTGCGTGTGTGTGGGCCTATTGGCGGCTCACCACCGGTTTTCGGAACTGGATCATCGCAAGCGAGATCGCGAGCGTGGGGGACCGCCTGCGCGCCATGGTGGCTCGCCTTGCCTTCGGGACCGGCTGGGCACTTTCCTTCGCGATCGGCAGCATCGGCGCCTTCCTATGTTTTTCGTGGCCACCGCTGTTACGTGAGATCGTCCTTGGGTACCTGGTCGCCTTCCTGTGTGTCTGGCTGGCGTGGGTGGTCGGCGGATTTCTGCTGGCGCCCGGCGGTGATCGCGCCGCGCGGTTTCGCATCGTCCCCATGTCCGACCCGGCGGCGAAGATCTGGAACCGGCGGCTGATCATCGCCGTCGGCGTGCTGGGCCTTGCCTGGGTCACCCTCGACCTGTTGCGGACGCTGGGCGTGTCGCCTGGCGGCCTGCAGCTCATCAGCTATATCGCGGGCCTGTTCCTGCTGGGTCTTGGACTGGAAGTGATCTGGCGACGCCCCGCCTCGGCGCCAGGGATCGAACAGGCCAAGCAGCGCCTCGGCAGGCGCGGGCAATCCGTGCTCGCCACCCTGTTGTTCGTGCTGATCTGGGTGCTTTGGGCGCTGCACCTTCTGCCTGGCTTCTGGCTGGTGCTGATCGGCAGCGCGCTGCCGCTCCTCCTATCCGTGAGCCGGCAATCGGTCGCCCATCTGCTGCGCCCGGTCGAGGGCGCGACGGAGGATAGCGGCGCGCCGGTCCTGGCCGCGGTGGCGCTGGAGCGCGGCCTGCGCGCGGGCCTCGTCATTGGCGCGGTGCTGCTCCTGGCTTATGTCTGGCGGATCGACCTCATCGAACTGACCGCACGCGACGATGTGGCGACCCGGCTGATCCGCGGCGGATTGACCGCGGTGGTGATCGTCCTGGTCGCGGACTTTCTGTGGCGCGTCGCGCGCGCGCTGATCGACCGCAAGCTCAGCAACGCAGTGGCGGTCGATCACCTCGACAGCGAGGAGGCGCGCCGCCGCGCCCGCCTGCGCACGTTGCTTCCGATCCTGCGCAACGTGCTGCGGGTCGTCGTGATGGCAATTGCCGCGATGATGGTGCTCTCCCACCTCGGCGTCGAGATCGGCCCCTTGATCGCCGGCGCCGGCGTGGTCGGCGTCGCGGTCGGATTCGGCGCGCAAACCCTGGTCAAGGACATCTTCAGCGGCGTGTTCTATCTGATGGATGACGCCTTTCGGATCGGGGAATACATCCAGAGCGGCTCCTACAAGGGCACGGTCGAATCCTTTTCCCTGCGCTCCGTGAAGCTGCGCCACCATCGCGGGCCGCTCTACACGGTGCCGTTCGGCGAACTGGGCGCGGTCCAGAACATGAGCCGCGATTGGGTGATCGACAAGATGATGATCGGCATCACCTATGACAGCAATCTCGACACCGCGAGGAAGCTGATCAAGCAGATCGGCAAGGATCTGGCGGCAGATCCGGAATTCGGTCCGAATATCCTCGAACCGCTGAAGATGCAGGGCGTTGAGCAGTTCGGCGATTACGCGATCCAGATCCGCTTGAAAATGATGACCAAGCCCGGCGAGCAATTCGGGGTCCGGCGCAAGGCCTTTGCCATGATCAAGAAGGCCTTCGACGCCAACGACATAAAGTTCGCGTTCCCGACCGTCCAGGTGGCGCAGGGCGAGGATGGCGCGGCGGCGGCGCGCCAGATGCTCGATCTGGCCAAGGCAAGGGCCACACCCGAGCCGGCATAGGCGCTACTTCAATCGCCGCGCTCGATCGCTGGGATCGGCCGTGCGCGAAGCGCGCAAGAATTGGGCAATTGGGGGTTCCGCTGGCTTGCGCGGAAAACTGATCTTGATGCTGTGCTGCCGAACGCCGCCGGCTCGCGCAAGCGGCCACCAACCTGCAAGCATGCAAAATCGCGTCCAACGTGACAGGGCCGGGAGCAGCTCATTCCGAGCTGGACAATAGGCCATGTGCGATGAAATACGTGCGGGCTGCGGGGTCCAACTGCGCCCATGACTCTCGCGGCACCATCTCGCTTGCCGTGAATTCGGCAAAGGCGGCGTGCAGCCGTTTCAGCACCTCGAGGTTCTTGAAAACGGCGGAAACCACCCCGACGACGACGTCGTCGGGCACTGTCTGGTCCGTAACCAGCACGGTGCTGACGCCAAAACTGGCCGTCGGCTCTGGATGATCGGGGTAAAGTCCGCCCGGAATTGCCGACGAGTCGTATTCAATATGTCGTGCGACGAGTTGGTCGATCTTCGGCCCCTGGATCGGCACCAAATGTGCGTCGCAGGTTTCGATCGCATCCTGAACATAGCCGCTTGGATGGCCGGTCTGCATTGCGATCGCATCGACACTGCCATCGCAGAGCGCTGCCACCTGGTCCGCGCTCGACAGTTCCGGCAGTCCGGCGAAATCGGCTTTGGTCCAGCCGAGATCCGCGAACAGCGTATTCACCGTCGCAAGCTGGCCCGAGCCCAGTCGACCGACCGCGACGCGCCGACCCAGCAGGTCATCGATCCCTTTGATGCCGCTTCCAGGTCGCGTCAGGAGGGTGAAGGACTCGTCATGGGCCAGCATGACCACTCGGAGCCCGGCATAAGCCGGTTGGCCGGCGAAGGCATTGGTGCCGTGCAACGCCTGAAAGGCGACATCAGACTGCACGATCGCGAATTGTACATCACCAGTGCGCAGCGCATCGATATTTGCAACCGAGCCTTCGGAATCAAGCGCAACGCAATGCGCCGCTTCCGGGCCAACGGCGCGATTGAACAGGCGGCAGATCGAATTGCCCAACGGGTAATAGATTCCTCCATAGGGTCCAGTCGCGATCAGGATCCCGCTTGGCTCGTCCGCTTCCGCACCGCCGCGCTCGAATCCGGCGGCGCATATGAGCAGCAACGAGAACAACCCAAGCGCTCTACGCCTCGAGATCATAGCCGATCCGTTCCCCCTGCCATTCGAATGCGCTCTTCACCCAGCGATTGTCGGCGCTGTACCAGATTTCGCCCATCAGATAGGGGGTGACCAGGTCATAGCGTTCGGTCGGCAAGGTCACATTCAATATCTTCTTCTTCTCGGCCCCCATGCTCTTCGAGGTCAGGCCGATCATGCCGCCGTTCTGGGTATCGATGATCTGGCTCTGGTTCAAGAAGGCCCGGGACCACAGGCTGTTTGTCGTCAGGGCATCGGCGGGCGCGGTGAAGGGGCCGCTCGGCCCATTCATCTCGATGCCATTGGCCGTCGCCCTGCCGACCACTCGCAGTTTGTCGCCATCGTTGTCGGTGGTTGAAACGAGGCTCTGGAGGCGACCGGCTGCCCAAACCTCACTACAATCGTGCTCGTACCTGAATGCCGTCACGAAAACGACTTGGACGGCTATGCGAATGCTGGTCGTAACCGTCATACCGTCGCCGCTCGGTGCGATAGCGATCCGATGAAATCCGACGGCCGCCCCCTTCCTGACGATGCGAAAATCGATCTTCGTCAAGCTGGCAGGGGCGCTCAGCTGTGTCTCTGCCCGACTGGGTCCCAAGCCACAAAGCCAGATTACGCCGCCGGCCGCAGCAACAAACAGGCTGCGGCGCGACAAATGCAGTCTCGAATTTTCTTCCTGCCTTCGTTCAATCAACCGACATTTCCCAGATGAGCCGCAGTTACCAGCGTCAGGATAGCCACTTGGGCTCTCAGCGACAGTGTCGATAGCAAGTTAAGGCCACCTCTAAAAACCCGGTATTTTGAGCGGATTTTTGCGGCGGCGATGGGATGAGGTTGTTTTTGACAGGGGTTCTTCCGCCATTTTCTATTTTTTTATGCGGCGTGCAACCGCTTTTTCCCGCTTCCGGCGC
>CAZIUB010000071.1:0-11427 GCA_964542425.1 uncultured Rhodospirillaceae bacterium
TCGCCCGCCCGGCTCAGCGCCGCGTACCTGTCCTGAACGTCGAAAAATCCTGGCTGGTTCGCCATCGGCGACTCCTTTGCTGCTGGAATCACTGAATCAGAAATCTATCCCGCGGAACAGGGGGTTTTTAGAGGTGGCCTATATATATTTCACGCGATTTAAGTAGGTTTCTTGGATTAGTTTGAGCGCATCAAGATTGTCTCCTTCGATAAATAAGTTCTCAGTCTTTTCGAAGTCGACACTCTCTTCACGGCTGGGCCGCAGCGTCTTGGCGATCGGCGAATTAGCCGTGAGCAGGGCCTCGTTCTTACCCGGCCAAGTGAGCTGGTAGCGTTCGCGAGGGCCGTCGACGATATGCGTCGAAAGCTCCTGCCGCAGCTGATCGAAGGCGATTACCTTGGTGAGTTTACCAGCTTCATCGGCAGCTTCGGTCACGCATTGGGGGAACAGCTCGGCCAGCTTTTCGATGTTAGCCTGCGTCAAGTTGGGTGTGTGTAGTTTGAGCTTTTCCATTGCGGTTCTCGTTTATGTCCTGCCTTGCAACGTATTCAGGGAATCAATGTCATCGCGCATTCTTTATTGAGCGCATTTTGTCGTTTATTTCAACCTTGCAATTGAGTTGCTGTTCGTGTCCCGGCATGTGGTGTCCGTCGAACCGGATAGAACCCTCACGCGCTCGCGCTCTTCCCCGTCAATTGCTTCAGCGAATGCGCGATCCAGGCGCGCGTGAGTTTTTCCTGCGTCGAGTTTTGCCCGAGCCGCGCCTTGAGCGCCTTGAAATCCACTTTGTCCAGCGCCTGGTCCTGGTTGAAGCACGAGAACACCACGCTAACCTTCCCCGTCGCCGGATCGCGGTGGGGCTGCAGGCATTGCGCGCACACTTCCTTCATCATGCATTGCATCGGCGAGTTGATCGATCCCACCGCGTAATGGCTTGGCTTCAAGTATGGCTTCAGCACATCGTGGCGGGCACTCGCGACCGCCGCCATCATGCCGTCCGATCCGATGGCGATGATGCGGTCGATCTCCTCGATCGCAATCGTCGTCGCGCCCAACTCGCCCTTGGCGTAGGCCGTCATGGCCTCGACGATGTTGCCGATGGCGCTCTTGTCTTGGGGCCGGTCGGTCGCAAATCCCGGCGCCTCATCGCAGGCCCAGACGACGACATCGGCGGCGGCCTCGATTTCCTCGACCTTGTAGCGGTCTTGCGGCTTCTTGTAGCCGGCGAAATAGAGCACCCGCGAGCCCGCGGCCTTTAATGCCCGCCCGATCGAGAACAGGACCGCGTTTCCCAATCCGCCGCCCGCCAGCAGCACATTTTCGCCCGGAGGCGTCTCGGTCGCATTGCCCGTCGGGCCCATCAGGATCACCGGTTCGTCTCGCCCAAGCCACGCGCAAATGTCGGAGGATCCCCCCATCTCCAGCACGATCAGCCCGACGAGGCCGTTCTCCTTGTGGGTCCAGGCACCCGTCAGCGCCAGGCCTTCCATGGCGAGCGTGGTGTCGGCGGTCTTGGGCGCCAGCGTCTCGAAATTCTGCAGGCGATAGAAATTACCCGGCTCGAAATTGGCCGCCGCCACCGGAGCCTCGACCACCACCTCGACGATATTGGGGGTCAGCCGGTTGACCGCGCGAACGCGGGCCCGCAGGCGCCGATTGAGATCGCTCAGGAACGCGCCGTTATCGCGGCCCTCGGGCGCGGGCAGCTTCGACAACGCCGCTTCCACGACCGGCCAGCCAAGTTTGGCCGAGCCCATGGCCTTGACCACGTTGCCGGCAAACGAGGGATGCAGATCGCCGAAAAAGCTCACCGCCCGCCCGTCTTCCCTGGTCTCGGTCAGCACCACCACCTCGTTGGGCTTGGCGAGTCTTTCCGGCGTCACGCGCACGCCATCCGCGTTCACGGCCTGGAAATATTGCCCGTCCAGATGAAAGTGCTCCGCATCCTCGCGCGCGAGAACCGTGTTGGGCCGCGTGCCCGCCGCGACCAGCACCGCGCGCGCAGGCAACGAATGTTCCCTCGCGTCGGCGGCTTTGAAATGAATGCGCTCGGCGTGGCCATGTCGGTCGGTGTCGATCCGGGTCGGGCTCAAGCCTTCGGCGAAGCGGATGCCTTCCTGCATCGCCTTTTCGACTTCCTCGTGATTGAGCGTATAGGAAGGCGAATCGATCATGCGCCTGCGATAGGCGATGGTGACACCGCCCCAGGCATCGATCATGGGGGCGAATGCCGGCGCCTCACGCTTCATCCTCGCGCGCAGGCGCTCGGCGCGAAACGCACGGGCATGCGAAATGAAATCGTCGGCGATCTGGCGCTCTTCCTCGTTCCAGCCGCGCCGCACGGCTTCCACGCCCTGCTCGGCCGCCAGGATCTCGTAGCGGTGCAAGAACTTCTCCACCTGCACCGGATAATAGGCCATGGCCTCGGTCGCGGTGTCGATCGCGGTCAGGCCCCCACCGATCACCAAAACCGGCAGGCGCAATTGCAGATTGGCGATGGAATCCGTCTTGGCCGCTCCCGTCAATTGCAGCGCCATCAGGAAGTCCGAAGCCATGCGCACGCCCCGCGACAATCCGCCGGGCAGGTCGAGAAGCGTGGGCTTGCCGGCACCCAAGGCGAGCGCCACATGATCGAACCCCATCTCGAAGGCCTGTTCGGAAGTGATCGTGCCGCCCAGGCGCACGCCGCCGAACATGGCGAAATTCTCGCGCCGCTCCAACAAGAGCCGGATCACTTTCAGGAAATTCTTGTCCCAGCGCACCGTGATCCCGTATTCGGCGACCCCGCCGAAACCGGCCATCACCCGGTCGTTCAGATCCTCGCGCAATTCCTCCATCGAGCGGATCGGGCGGAACGCCACGCGTATCCCCCGCTGATCGATTCCGGAAATTTCTGGCGGCAGGGGCTCGATCTTGAGCCCGTCGATCCCGACGACAACATGGCCCTCGTTCATGAGATAATGGGCCAGCGTAAAGCCCGCCGGCCCCAACCCCGCGACCAGGACCCGCCTGCCGCTCAGCGGTTTGGCCACTGGCCGGCGCACATTCAGCGGGTTCCACCGCGTGAGTAACCCATAGATCTCGAAGCCCCAAGGTAGCTCGAGCACGTCCTTCAGCGTGCGCGTTTCGGCTTGGGGAATATCGACCGGGTCCTGCTTCTGATAGATGCAGGCCTTCATGCAGTCATTGCAAATGCGGTGCCCGGTGGCCGCGCAAAGCGGGTTGTCGATGGCGATGATGGCCAAGGCACCCAGCGCGTTGCCGTCGGCCTTGGCGGCATGCATCTCGGAGATTTTTTGGTCCAGCGGGCACCCGGCCAAGGTCACGCCGAAAACGCTTTTCTTGAAGGCACCGTCCTTTTCCTTCAGGCCCTTCGCGCAAGAATCCTTGCCCTGGTTGTGGCAGAAGATGCAGTAATTGGCCTGATCCAAGGCGCCCAGCAAATCCATCCCCGGATCGGTGAGCGCGAATCCCTCGCGCTTGCGCTGTCGCTCTTCCGCGAGGTTCAGCATGACGACGCGGCCCCTCGTTTCGGATTCCAGATGCACCAGATGCAGGGGGTCCACCTTGCGCGGCGCCTTGAATAGCACACCCTTGCGGTGGTTGCGCTTGCCTGCTTGCGTCTGGGTCGCCCAGGCGGCATAGCGCGAGGCGAGATCGAGCGCGGCGCCGTGGCCGGCCTCGTCCTTCTGCCAAGAATCGACATGGGTGGCGAAGGTGATCTCGTCGAACTTGCCGCCGAACAATTTCGTGAGCTCCGCGCGAAGCGCTTCGGCATCGAATTGCGCGGCCAATTCTCCCGGATAGGATTTCAAGGCCCGGCGCTGCACGAACAGGCGCTTGACCGAAAACACCGGGGCCAGCTCCGTGTGCCGGCGACGAAGGGCGGCGACCTCATCTTTGATGCCGAACAGATCGCCCAGGAAATCATCGACGTGGGGTGCCAGTTCCAGGATCAGCGCCGATTCGGACTTGCGGTCGAGCGTGGCGGGGTCAGCGCGCCCCCCCACCAACCTGCCGGCCAACCCCTCGTCCACCGCCCTCAAGGCGCCAACGAAGGCCTGGTCCACACGCGCCAGACCGGCCGGATCGTAGAGGTCCGAAAACGCCAAACCATGGGCGAGTGCCAAGGCCGGCGCCGATCTCGATTGTTCTGGTTTTGCCTGCGGTCCCATCTGTCTTTTACACAAGAAATCCAGGTTTTCCGCCATTTCGGCGGCTCGCCGGTTTCTAGACTTTGTTTCACAGAATCACAAGCGGGGTTTATCATGAATAACAAATAAAGAGTGTATAAATAACCTCAATCGACCCTCTGGGCATGCGCTCGCATTGAAGTGATTTGGGGTGGGCTTTGTTCTGGTGTGAACTGGGTCATGGCACATCTTTACGCCAGCGCCTTTAATGGGCAAGGCGATCGACCAACCGGAGGAATCTGACATGTTACGCGCAATCACCCTTCCCATGCTGCTGGCGCTGGTCTTGGCAGGCGCGCCGGTCGCTGCGATCGCGGCGGGAGGTGGCGGGTCCTCCAGTACCAGTTCTACCGGTTCGAAGGCCGAAAAATTCTACCAGGCGGCCGAAGACCTGATCGACGACGAGGAATTCGCCAAGGCGATTCCGCTGCTCGAGAAATCGATCAAGGAAAAGGGCGAATACGCCGATGCGCTCAACCTGCTGGGCTACAGCCACCGCATGCTGGGCGACAAGGGCAAGGCGCTCACCTATTACACCAAGGCGCTATCGATGGAGCCCAAGCACCTCGGCGCCAACGAGTATCTGGGCGAGCTCTATGTCGAGATGGACGACATCGCCAAGGCCGAGGAGCGCTTGGTCGTTCTCTCGGCGGCCTGCGGAGATTGCGACGAATTCGACGATCTGGAGGAGATGATCGAGGATTGGAAGCAGGCGCACGGCCAATCCTGATCTTGGGCCGTCCCACCTTCATCCCAGGCGCTCGATCAGCGCGAACCCGCGTCGCTCGCCGGTCCTGGCGCTCGTGGCCGCCATGGCTTCGACGAGCCGCGGGACCGGCGCCCACATCGGCTCGTAATCGGGCTTGTAGACATCGAGCACCAGCACCCGGTCTTGGCCCTCATCGAACCCGCCCAGGGGCGAGAAATGCCCGACATCGGTTCCATCGCCATAGAGCCGGTCAAGATGGAAATTGACCGCGATAAAGCCGTCGCCCGCTTCCATTCGCGTGAGCGCTTCTCGAAAACTGCCCGCCCCTTCTTCCGGGTCGGAAAGTGCCATGGTTGTTGCGCGCCAGCGATCGGCGATGCCATAAAGATCGAGCGCGCGGTTCATGTGCCGCGCAAAATCGGACAGCGACAGCCCCCCGCCGGTTTGTGGGACGATCGCCTGGCGCAGCGCCTCTTCGTCGAGGAGATCCAGGAGCCTTCGCTCGGTCGTGAGCGCCCCCAGCGATAAATTGTCGCTCATGGCGCTGGCCCCGTTCAGAATCATCGCCATGGTGGCCAGACCGCACGAGGACGACGTCATCTGTTCGATCAAATAGGGGGCCAACCGCCAATAGACGCTTCCCGGATTGGCCCTGGGATAGGCGTGATTCAGGCGCAGCGGCACCAGACGCGCGCGATTGCGCGCCGTCGCCGCCGATGCCTGGATCGTTCGTTCCTCGATCATTCCCCGCCTAATTCGCCGGCACTCGCGATCGCGATCGCTTCCAATTTCTGGTCGCGGCCGCGCAAGGTAATCTCGCAGGGCCGCCCGGATTTGGCATGCAGCTTGGCCGACAGCGCCGCCGATTTCGAGATCAGAATCTGACAACCTTCATCCTTGGTGGCACCCTCGAGCCGGCTCGCGGTGTTGACGGTGTCGCCGATGGCGGTCAAGGCGATGGTCTTGCCGTAACCCATTTCGCCGATGATCGCAGGCCCGAAATGGATGCCGATGCCGATCATCAAGGGCCTCGCGAGCTGGTCCCGGTGCTGGCGATTGAATGCCTCCAAGCCGACGGCCATGCGCCTCGCCGCGTCGATCGCTTCGGCGCAGGCGATCTCCGCCTTTCCATGCAGCCCGAAAATCGCCATCACGCCGTCGCCGATGAACTTGTCGACATGCCCGCCCGCCTCGCGCACCGCCTCGCCCATCAGGCGGAAATACTGGTTCAGCAGGAACACCACGTCATAGGGCAGCCTGGTCTCGGAAAGGCCGGTGAAGCCCCTGAGATCGGCGAACAGGATCGCCACTTCCATCTCGCGGCCCTGGCCGAGATCGCCCCCGCCGAGTGCCCGCCTCGCGCTGACATCGGGGGGCAGCAGCGGCTGGATGGTGACCGGGCCTTTGGGCCGCGCCTGGCAGGCAAGGCGCACACCCGGGGCCGCGTGCACGCGCGCCAGCACTCGCGCTTCCTCAGGCGTGGGCGGCGCCAGATTCTGGGCGCCCGCCATCACCTTGACCCGGCAGGTCGAACAGCGCGAGTGACCGCCGCAGATCGAGGCGTGGGCAATGTTGCCGATCCGGCTGGCTTCGAGCAGCGAAGTTCCCGGCTGGATCACCACGCGCTGGCCATCGCCATATGTGATCGCGATCGCGCGCCGGCGCGACATCAGCGTACGCACCCAGCGCGCCGCCAGCACTCCGCCAACAAGGGCGCCGAACCCGATCAACGCCATATCGTTCCACGCGTAGATGCGGGCCAGCTCCGCGGATTCCGGGAGGTTGATCGCGGCGGCCCAAGGTGCAAACCACTCCGGGTCCGCCGCCAGATGCGCGACCTCCTTGGCCCCGGTCACGAAACCGGCCAGCGCCAGGGCCGGGATCAGCAGCGCCGCCCCATACAGCACGCGCGCCCATTCCGGATACCAGCTCTTCACCCGCAGCCAGTAATGGAGCCCGATGCAGCCATGGATCCAGGTGGTGAGCAGGGCGGCTGCCTGCATCCAACCATAAAGGGGTTGGACCACCCAGATCGCCCACAGCACATAGGCATAGGAATCCTCGACGCCGAAACCAAGGGAGGCGCCCCGGGTGCCAAGAACATGCAAGATGAGCAGCGGCGGCGCGGCCAGGCCAAGGATCAGTTGCGACGCTTCCAGCAACGGCATGCGCAACGATTGGCGGCGATAGACCGCGCGTAAGCCCAGCCCGAGATGAACCACCAATGCCAGCACCAGCGCGGCCTCGACCGGGAATATCCGCCAAAAGCCGAGGAATATTTCGCGTCCCGCCTCCAGCGCCCGCAGCGAATGGAGGCCGAGCGCGTGATTGACATTGTGGGTCAGCACATAGAAGAACAGCACCAGGCCGCTGGTCAGCCGAAGGTCATGGATCGATCTTCCAGTCAAACCCCGCAAGTGTCGCTCCTGCTAGTGTTCCGTAACCGACATTCCGCTCCAGGGACATGTCAGCCCGGAACACTAGCAAATTGGAATTGCATGTGTTGTGGTTCCAACACATTGATCGGGAATCACGCGTTGGAACCACAACGCTAGGCAAGGGTGGCGCCGGGATCATAGACCGGCACCGCGATCGCATGGAATAAGGCTCTCATGGGCGATGGCTACGAAACGGGACTAGAGATGGATTCGCGCGAGTTGGAGCGACGGAAAAGGCGGGAAGAAAGGCGCAGGCTCTTGGCCAGCGGGCCGCCATCGCCCTGCATCAGCGTCTGTCAGATCGATTTCCTCAACGGCTGGTGCATCGGTTGCCGGCGCACCATCGACGAGATCCGTGATTGGATCATTTCCACGCCCGAGGAACGCCAGCGCATCCTCGACCGATTGCCGGAGCGTCGAACGTAGGCGCGCAAGACCCACACCCGGCGCTACGCGTTGACCTCTCCCGCCAACGGGAGAGGTGAAACCAAAATCTCCCTCGCCCTCTGGGCTTTGGCATACAAGTGTCCGATCACTTGGCGGGGGAGAGGTGAAACCAAAATCTCCCTCGCCCTCAGGAAGAGGGCCGGGGTGAGGGCACTTTGCAACCCAGAAAAACCGGCCCGCGCAACACCCTCAGGCCGCCGTGCCGCCCACGGTCAACGCGTCGATGCGCAAGGTCGGTTGGCCGACACCGACCGGCACCCCCTGGCCGTCCTTGCCACAGGTGCCCACACCCGGATCGAGCGCCATGTCATCGCCCACCATGCTGACCTTGGTCAGTGCCTCGGGTCCGCTGCCGATGAGGGTCGCTCCCTTGACCGCGGGTCCGATCCTGCCGTTTTCGATCAGATAGGCCTCGGAAGCGGAAAAGACGAACTTGCCCGACGTGATATCGACCTGGCCGCCGCCGAAATTGACCGCATACAGGCCCTTGGGAACCGAGGCGATGATCTCGTCCCTGGTCTTGTCGCCATTCAGCATCAGCGTATTGGTCATGCGCGGCATGGGATGATGCTGGAAGCTTTGCCGCCTGCCATTGCCGGTCGGCTTCGCACCCATCAGGCGCGCGTTCTGCCGGTCCTGGAGAAGGCCGGTCAGAATCCCATCCTCAATGAGGACGTTGCGCTGGCTGGGCGTGCCCTCGTCATCGATGGTGAGCGACCCGCGCCGATCCGGGAGAGTGCCGTCATCGATGACGGTCACCCCCTTGGTGGCGATGCGCTGGCCCATGAGCCCGGCAAAAGCCGATGTCTTCTTGCGATTGAAATCACCCTCGAGCCCGTGCCCGATCGCCTCGTGCAACAAAATTCCCGGCCAGCCCGGGCCCAGGACCACGATCATCTCGCCGGCAGGCGCCGGGACCGAGCCCAGATTGACCAGCGCCTGGCGCAGGGCCTCATCGACGCTGGCCCGCCAATGCGCGGGCTCGATGATTGTGTCGTAGGCGAACCGCCCGCCAGATCCGTGGCTGCCGGTCTCGCGGCGGCCGTTTTCCTCGACCATGATCGAGACATTGAGCCGGACCAGGGGCCTGATATCGGCCGAGCGCCCGCCGTCGCCGCGCAGGATCTGCACCGCCTGCCAGGAGGCGGAGAGCGAGGTCATCACCTGGCGCACTCTTGCATCCTTGGACCTTGCGTAGGCATCGATCTCCTGAAGGAGCGAAACCTTGGCCCCGAATTCCAGGCGCGAAAGCGGGTTGTCGTCGGAATAGAGCGTCCTATTGGTGCCCCGGGGCGGATCGGCCTGCGTGCCGCCATGGCCGGAATGGACGGCCCGCACCGTCTGGGCGGCGCGCCCGAGTGCCGCCTCGCTCAGTTCCGCGGCGTGGGCGTAAGCCTGGGCCTCGCCGGAAACCGCGCGCAGGCCGAAACCCTGGGTCACGTCGAAACTGGCGTTTTTCAGCTTGCTGTCGTCGTAGGAAAGCGCCTCGGACTGGCTGTACTCCAGGAACAATTCGCCATCGTCACCGCCCCTGAGGGCATCGGCCACCACGCGCTCGGTCCGGTCGCGATCAAGGCCGGCGCGCTGAAAGAACAATTCGTCGGTCTGGACTAGGGCGGACATGGAGCGCATTCCCATCGCTGATTTCGGCGGGCTCGAATTATCGACCCTCTGGGCGCGGAATACCATCCCCACCTGGGCGGCTCCATTTAGACCACGCGAAAGATGCGGCGGATCGTCGCATGAAGCCCCAATCCCGCCTTGGCCCGGTCCGCCCGCATCCTGTGCAAGCCCCGGATAAGCTTGAGCTTTCACAGGTACGGGTGTAGCTTCGCTGCGGCCTTGGGGTGGCTCGGCTTGTCTGGCCGTGGCGCCGCGCGCGGGCGGCTCTGGTACCCGCGAGTCGCTGAAGGCCGATCGAGCGATATGATCCAGCCAGCGCGCGCCGGCGGGTCCTATCGATTTGGCGATACGCGGCCCAACTTTCGTGGAAGGACGGATGCGTTTCGTGCATCACGCTTTTTCGAAAGTTGGCACTAATGCGCGGTTTTTTCGCATGGGGCGGTTCGAGATGAAATTGAAGCAAGGCATGGGTTTCGCGGTTGCGCTGGGCGCCCTGTTTGTGGGCGCGAGCGCTTTCGGCCAGGAATTGAAGGTGGAAGGCGCGCCGGTCCCGGGCGGAGTAGGCCTTCAGCCCCCTGCCACCGAACTGGCCGCGGACATCATCTTTCTCCACGACATCGTCCTCATGGGGATCATCACCGTTATCACGGTCGTGGTTTTGGGCCTGTTGCTCTATTGCGCGCTGCGGTTCAACGAGAAGGCCAACCCGGTCCCTTCGAGGAATGCGCACAATACGCCTCTTGAAATTTTGTGGACCGTGGTGCCGGCGCTGATCCTGGTGATTATCTCCGTACTCTCCTTCCCCCAGCTCTATCGCCAGCTCGAAATTCCAACCCCGGAACTGACCATCCGGGCGATCGGCCACCAATGGTACTGGTCCTACGAATATCCGGATAACGGCAATTTCACCTTCGACGCCAATCTGGTCGAGAAGGCGGATATCCAACCCGGCCAGAACTACCTGCTCGACACCGACAATCCGGTGGTGCTGCCGATCGATACAATCATTCGCATCCAGATCACCGCCTCCGACGTCATCCACGCCTGGACCATCCCCGCTTTCGGCGTGAAGCACGATGCCGTGCCCGGCCGGGTCAACGAGAGCTGGTTCAATATCACCAAGCGCGGTATCTATTACGGCCAATGCTCGGAATTGTGCGGAGTCAAGCACGCCTATATGCCGATCATGATTCACGCCGTGAGCAAGGAGCGCTACCAGGCCTGGGTCGCTGATGCGCGGACCAAATTCGCCAGGGTCGATGGCACGGCGCCTGCAATCGCCGTCGCCGCCGCCGAGTAGGATTACGACCCGTCACGCCCGCCCGTCCCAAGGGATCAGGAACATGAGCCAAGCCTATCACGCCGACGCCCATCACGAGCATACCCCCGGCTTCTTCGTGCGCTGGTTCTATTCGACCAACCACAAGGACATCGGCACGCTCTATCTGCTGTTCGCGGTCGTGGCCGGGCTGGTGGGCGGCCTGTTTTCCATCTACATGCGCCTGGAATTGCAGGATCCCGGCATCCAGTATTTCGGCACCGATTCGGCGCCCGACGGCCAGCACTGGAACGTGGTCATCACCGCCCACGCGCTGATCATGATCTTTTTCACCGTGATGCCGGCGCTGATCGGTGGCTTCGGCAATTGGTTCGTGCCCCTCATGATCGGGGCCCCGGACATGGCCTTCCCGCGCATGAACAACATCAGCTTCTGGCTGACCGCGGCCGCCTTCGTCATGCTGGTCTCCTCGTCCTTCGTCGATGGCGGCGCGGGCACCGGCTGGACCCTTTATCCGCCGCTTTCCAGCATCGAATACCAAGGCGGGCGCTCGGTCGACATGGCGATCTTTTCCATGCACATGGCCGGTGCCGCCTCCATTCTGGGCGCGATCAACTTCATCACCACCATTTTCAACATGCGCGCGCCCGGCATGACCTTGCATAAGATGCCGCTTTTCGTGTGGTCGGTACTGGTGACCGCGTTCCTGCTGGTCCTGTCGCTGCCGGTCTTCGGCGG
>CAZIUB010000072.1:0-24902 GCA_964542425.1 uncultured Rhodospirillaceae bacterium
GACCCGGTCCTGGCCGTGCATACCTCGCTCGTCGATCCCCTGCCGCATCAGATCACGGCGGTCTACGAGGCGATGCTGCCACGACAGCCCTTGCGCTTCCTGCTGGCCGACGATCCCGGCGCCGGCAAGGCCATCATGGCCGGCCTGTTGATGAAGGAATTGATCGCGCGCGGCGATCTTCATCGCTGCCTCGTGGTCTGCCCGGGGAGCCTAGCCGAGCAATGGCAGGACGAGCTTTATCGCCGGTTTCACCTGCCCTTCGAAATCCTGACCAACGACAAGCTGGAGGCGGCCCGCACCGGCAATTGGTTCCAGGAAACCAACCTGGTCATCGCCCGGCTGGACAAGCTTTCGCGCAACGAGGATGTCCAAGACAAGCTGCGCGCGCCCGATTGCGGCTGGGATCTGGTCGTGTGCGACGAGGCGCACAAGATGTCGGCCACCATCTTCGGCCGCGAGATCAAGTACACCAAGCGCTATCGGCTGGCGCAGCTGCTTTCCACCCTGACGCGCCATTTCCTGCTGATGACGGCGACGCCGCACAACGGCAAGGAGGAGGATTTCCAGCTGTTCATGGCGCTTCTGGACGGCGACCGCTTCGAGGGCCGGTTCCGCGACGGCGCCCATACGGCCGATGTGTCGGACCTCATGCGCCGGATGGTCAAGGAGCATCTGCTCAAGTTCGACGCCACGCCGCTATTCCCGGAACGCATCGCCTACACAATCCCCTACAAGCTCTCCGACGGCGAGGCCGCGCTCTACAAGGCGGTGACGGATTATGTCCGCGAGGAGTTCAACCGCGCCGAGAAGCTGGAGAACGACAAGCGCGCGGGCACGGTCGGATTCGCGCTCACCATCCTCCAGCGCCGGCTCGCCTCCTCGCCCGAAGCGATCTATCAGTCGCTGCGTCGGCGCCGCGAGCGCCTGGAGAGCAAGCTGCGCGAATTGGAGGTCCTGCAGCGTGGCGAGCAGGCCGGCGATGTCCTGAGCGCCGGCGTGCCGATCCTGGCGCCGGAGGACATCGAGGATTTGGAAGACGCCCCCGACAGCGAGGTCGAGGCGGAGGAAGAGGAGATCCTGGACCAGGCGACGGCGGCGCGCTCCATCGCCGAGTTGCGGGCCGAGATCGAGACTTTGAAGCGCCTGGAGGCGATGGCGCTCGCTATCCGGCGCGGCGGCGAGGACAAGAAGTGGCGGGAGCTCGCCCATCTGCTGTCGGAGATTTTTACCCCCGCCGCGATTGCCAATGAACTGGCCGAGGACACGATCCCCTACAAGCCCGAGAAGCCGGAGATTCCCAAGCCGAAGCCCTCGCGCAGCCAAAAGATCGTTATCTTCACCGAACATCGCGACACGCTCCGATATCTGGAATCGCGCATCGCCACCTTGTTGGGCCGTAATTCGGCCGTGGTGACCCTGCATGGCGGCATGGGTCGCGAGGAACGCCTGAAGGCCCAAGAAATGTTCCGCCACGATCCCGAGGTCCAGGTCCTGCTTGCGACCGACGCCGCCGGCGAGGGCATCAACCTCCAGCGCGCGCATCTGATGGTGAACTATGACCTGCCGTGGAATCCCAACCGCATCGAGCAGCGATTTGGGCGCATCCACCGCATCGGCCAGATGGAGGTCTGCCATCTGTGGAACCTGGTCGCGGAGGAGACCCGCGAGGGCGATGTCTACCGGCGGTTGCTGGAAAAACTCGAACAGGCGCGCCAGACCTTGGGGGGCCAGGTGTTCGATGTCCTGGGCAAGCTGCAATTTGACGGCAAGCCGCTGCGCGACCTGCTGATCGAGGCGATCCGCTATGGCGAGCAGCCCGAAGTCAGGGCCCGCCTGAACCAGGTGGTCGAGAACGCCGTCGACCGGGAGCATTTGCGGGATCTGTTCGAGGAGCACGCCCTCTCCCAGGATTCCATGGATGTGAGCCGGGTCCATCGCATCCGCGAGGATATGGAACGCGCCGAGGCAAGGCGCCTCCAGCCCCATTACATCGAATCCTTCTTCCTCGAGGCCTTCAAGCGCCTGGGCGGCACGGCGCGAACGCGCGAGCCCCGGCGCTACGAGGTCACCCACGTCCCAGCACCCATTCGCCACCGCGACCGGTTGATCGGCATCGGCGAGCCGGTCCTGGCGCGCTATGAGCGCATCGCCTTCGACAAGCCCCTGGTGGCCCCGCAGGGCCAACCCCCAGCCGCCTTCGTGTGCCCCGGGCACCCGCTTCTGGACGCGACCATCGATCTTGTCCTGGAGCGGCACCGCGACCTGTTGCGCCGGGGCGCGATCCTCGTTGACGAGCGCGACCAGGGAACGGCGCCCCGGGTGCTGTTCTATCTGGAACACGCCATCCAGGACGGCACGGTGACCAAGGGTGGCGATCGGCGTGTCGTCTCCAAGCAATTGCTGTTCGTGGAGATCGACGCGACCGGCGGCGCCCTTCACCCGCGCTACGCGCCCTATCTCGATTACCGCCCGCTGCGAAATGGCGAGCCCGATGCCGCGCTGATCCTGGACCGGCCGGAATGCGCCTGGATCGGTCGCGAGATCGAGGCCAAGGCCCTGTCGCACGCCATCGCCCATGTGGTGCCCGATCATTTGAAGGAGGTCCTGGGTCGCAAGATCGCCCTTCTCGACAAGACCGAGGCGGCGGTCAAGGACCGGCTGACCAAGGAAATCAACTACTGGGACCACCGCGCGGCCGAGCTTCGCGCCAAGGAGGAAGCCGGCAAGTCCAGCTCAAGGCTCAATTCCGGCGAAGCAAGGCGGCGCGCCGATGCCCTCCAGGCGCGGCTGGAAAAACGCATGGCGGAGATCAAGGCGGAACGGCAAATCTCGCCCCTTCCGCCGGTGGTGCTTGGCGGGTTGCTGATCGTCCCTGCGGGCCTGCTGGCGGCGATGGAGGGCAAACCTGGCGCGGCGCAGGCCTCGGCCGCCGACACCCAAGCCTCGGCGGCACGAGCGCGCGCCATCATCATGCAAATCGAGCGTAGCTTGGGCTTCGATCCCATCGACCGCGAACTGGAGAAGTTGGGCTACGACATCGAGAGCCGTGTGCCCAGCGAAGGGCGCCTGCGCTTCATCGAGGTCAAGGGCCGCGTTTCGGGTGCTGCCACCATCACCGTCACCCGAAACGAGATCCTCTATTCCCTGAACAAGCCGGAAGATTTCATCCTGGCCATCGTCGAGTTCGACGGCGAGGATCATCGGGTGCATTATGTGCGCCGGCCCTTCCAGAAGGAGCCGGATTTCGGGGTGACCAGCGTGAATTACGACTTCGCGGAACTGCTGGCAAAAGGAGAGAAGCCGCGATGAGGTCGCCAGCGATGTTCACTCGGAAGTCCACTCGGAAGCATGGCGCCGCCACGACGTTCAGAGTAGATTTCTGAGTCATGGATTTCCTGAACGACCTCAAGCGCCCCGAGGGCAAGACGCTGGAGTTCAAGCGCGACCTGTCCTCGCCCCAGGGCGCGCTGCGCACCATCGTCGCCTTCGCCAACACGGCGGGGGGTACGCTGCTTCTCGGCGTCGAGGACGCGACCCGGCACGTGCGCGGATTGCGCGGGCCGCTGGATGTCGAGGAACGCCTGGCAAGCCTTGTCAGCGACAGCATCTTTCCCCGCCTGGTGGCGGAGCTGGATATCCTGCCCTGGCGTCGGACCCACGTCCTGGCGGTGCGGGTCCATCCCAGCGCGAGCCGCCCGCATTACATTGCGCGCGAGGGGCCGGAAGCCGGGGTCTATGTGCGGGTCGGCTCCACCAATCGCCGCGCCGACCGGGAATTGATCGAGGAGCTCAAGCGCTTTGCCCGAGGGGAGGTCTTCGACGAAGGGGCCATGCCGGGGCTCGACTATGAAGCGCTCGACTTCCGAGTAGCTTCCGAGTCGTTCGCCGGAATCCGCAAGCTCAAGCGGGGCGACCTGGACACCCTCCGGTTGGCGATCGTCCACCAGGGACGAAAGGTGCCGACCGTCGGCGGAGTGCTGCTGTTCGGCAAGAACCGTGCGCGCCACTTTCCCGATGCCTGGATCCAGGCGGGCCGGTTCCAGGGCACGGACAAGGCCCGGATCATCGACCACGTCGAGATCCGCTCCTACCCGGTGCAGGCGATCGAGGCGGCAATCGCCTTCGTCGAGAAGCACTCCCGGCAGGGAATCGAAATCGGCGCATTGCGACGCAGGGAGCGTTGGAGCCTGCCGCCCGCCGCCTTGCGCGAGGCCGTCATCAACGCCGTGGCGCACGCGGACTATGCCCAACGCGGCGCGCCCATCCGAGTGTCCCTTTTTGACGACCGCCTGGAAGTGGAGAACCCCGGTCTCCTGCCCTTCGGCCTGACGATCGATGATCTGCGCCGGGGCATCTCCAAGTTGCGCAACCGTGTCATCGGCCGCGTCTTTCACGAGCTCGGCCTGATCGAGCAATGGGGCAGCGGAATCCAGCGCATGACCGCCGCCTGTTCGGGGGCGGGCCTTGCCCCGCCGGTATTGGAAGAACTCGGAACCCGCTTCCGCGTCACCCTCGGCCTGACCCGGATCGGATCGCCCGTCATGGACCCGACCGACCGGGCCATCCTCGATGCCTTGGCCGGACGCGAGGGACATTCGACCCGCGAAATCGCCGCCGCGATTCGGCTGACCGCGCGCGCGACCCGCACCCGCCTGGCAAGACTGGTGAAACGTGGGTTCGTGCGCGAAATCGGCACCTCCCCGCAGGACCCGAAGCGCCGTTATTTCCGGACGGAACTCGGATGACCCAGAACAAAAAACTGATCGAGGTCGCCCTTCCGCTCGTGGCCATCAACACGGCTTCGGCTTATGAGAAGATGCCGGGCATCGGGCCTCATCCGCGCGGACTGCATCTCTGGTGGGCGAGGCGGCCCCTGGCGGCGGCGCGCGCGGTCATCTTCGCGCAGATGGTGGACGATCCCTCGGCCTATGTGGACACGCTGCGCGCGGACCCGAAGCTCAAGCGCAAGGCCGAGACCGAACTCAAGGCGCGGCTGAAGCTGTGGGAGGAAGCCAAGGCGTTGGCCGAGAAGGCCAAGGGCACGAACCTGTCGGTGCCGGAGCCCGGCTCCGCCCCGACCCTCGACGAGATGCTGGCCGATGCGGAGCGCCAGCGGCTCTTCCGCATCATCGAGGACCTGGTGCTGTGGAAGAACACCACCGACGAGACGGTGCTACAGGCGGCGCGCGACGAGATCTGGGCGAGCTGGCGGCGCGCCTGCGCCGAGAACGCCGGCCATCCACGCGCCAAGGAGCTGTTCGACCGGCACAAACTGCCGGCCTTCCACGACCCTTTCGCGGGCGGCGGGGCGCTCCCCTTGGAGGCCCAGCGCCTGGGGCTGGAGGCCAAGGCTGGGCGAATGGGTGCTCGATTGATGGCGATCGTCGCCGAGGGTGATCGCGGGCGCGTCTACCTGTCACCGACGCCAGAGATGGAAGCGATTGCCCTGAGTGCGAAGCCCGTCGATGCGCCGGAGACCGACTTGCCCGCGAAGGCGCTCGGATTTCGTGTGCAGGAGTACGGGATGACGAAATGGCGCGACCTCTTCACCCCCCGCCAGCTTGTGGCGCTGACGACCTTTTCGGATCTGGTGCAGGAAGCGCGCGAGCGGGTGAAGCGGGACGCTCTCGCCGCCGCAACCGCCTCCCCCCAGCGGGGGGAGGATGGGAGGGGGGCCGAGGATAAGAGAGGGGCGAAGGGCAAGTGGCGGCCGCCACCTGTTCCCGCCGCTCTCCTCCAGGCCGCCCGCGAACTACGCAAAACCATGACCGATGCCGAACGTTTGTTATGGCAATGCCTGCGGGGCAAGCAACTGAATGGCTTCAAGTTCCGCAAGCAGCATCCCGTTGACCGGTTCGTCCTCAATTTCTACTGCGCGTCCAGGAAATTGGCGATTGAGCTGGATGGCGGGCAGCATGATACGGACACAGCGAGGGTCAAGGATCGGGCACGCACGGATTGGCTGCGGGGCCAAGGCATCCGAGTGCTGCGGTTCTGGAACAACGACGTCTTGGATAACACGCCCGGAATCATGCAAACGATCTGGGATGCGCTGCACGAAACAATGCCCCCACCCGATCTCGCCTCATCGCCCCCACCCGGTCTCGCATCGCCACCCCCACCCGATCTCGCCTCATCGCCCCCACCCTTGCCCTCCCCCGCTGGGGGAGGGGGCGACGACGACAAGCCGCTGAATGAGGGCGGCGCCGGCGCTACTGCCTATTCCGACGCGGTGGCGATGTATTTGGCGTTTGGGGTCGACCGCTGTGCTGACTTCTCCAATTCATGCACACGTTGGGTGCCGGGAAATCAGAAGGTGATGAACCTTTTCGGCAAGCAAGCAATCGCAATGACCTGGGATTTTCCCGAGACTGCGATTCTACACAGGACAGTCGGCGGGTTTGTCCCGGCCATCGAGTTCATCGCCGAGTGCATCGGAAAGCTGCCTCAACAGGGCCGTGGCGAAGGCGTCCAACAGGATGCGATGACCAGCGCGCTCGCATCTGCGAGAGTCGTCTCCTCCGACCCGCCCTACTACGACAACATCGGCTATGCTGACCTGTCGGATTTCTTCTATGTCTGGCTGCGCCGATCGCTGAAACCTGTCTTCCCCGATCTCTTCGCAACGCTGGCCGTGCCGAAGGCCGAGGAACTCGTGGCCACGCCTTATCGCCATGGCAGCAAGGAGAAGGCGGAGGCGTTCTTCCTGAACGGCATGACACGGGCGATGCACCGCCTTGCCGGGCAGGCGCACCCGGCCTTCCCGGTCACCATCTATTACGCTTTCAAGCAGTCTGAGACCGATGACGAGGAAGGAACCAGCAGTACCGGTTGGGATACTTTCCTCGACGCGGTGATCCGCGCGGGTTTCGCGCTCACAGGCACCTGGCCTATTCGAAGCGAGCAAGAGTACCGCATGATCGGTATCGGGACCAACGCCCTCGCCTCGTCCATCATCCTGGTCTGCCGCAGGCGCGACGAGAACGCGCCGACCGATGCGCCAACGGCCACGCGCCGGGATTTCCAGGCGGCGCTGAAGGCGGAATTGCCGGTGGCCCTCGCCCACCTTCAGCGCGGCAATATCGCGCCGGTCGATCTGGCCCAGGCGGCCATCGGTCCGGGCATGGCGGTCTATACCCGTTACGCCAAGGTGCTCGACGCCGAGGGCAAGCCGGTCACCGTGCGGGACGCGCTCGCCCTCATCAACCAGACCCTCGACGAGGCGCTGGCCGAACAGGAGGGCGATTTCGATTCCGACAGCCGCTGGGCCTTGGCGTGGTTTGAGCAGTCGGGCTTTGCCGAGGGCGCCTATGGCGCGGCCGAAACCCTGTCCACGGCCAAGAACACCAGCGTTTCGGGCCTGGTCGAGGCCGGGTTTCTAGCCTCCAAGGCCGGCAAGGTGCGGCTGTTGAAGCCCAACGAACTGCCCATGGATTGGGACCCGGCCAAGGACACGCGGCTCATGGTGTGGGAGATGGTGCATCATTTGATCCGAGCGCTTGAGGGGGGCGAACTGGTAGCAGCGCAACTGGTTGCCAAACTGGGCGCCAAGGCCGAGATCGCGCGGGAGCTTGCCTATCGGCTTTACGCGCTCTCGGAACGCAAGAAGCGCGCGCCCGAGGCTTTGGCCTATAATGGGCTGGTGCAAAGCTGGCCGGAGATCGTCCGCCTGGCGGCCGAGGCCGGGCGCCCCAAACCGGCGAAGGAGGAAT
Source organism: uncultured Rhodospirillaceae bacterium (assembly GCA_964542425.1). GTDB lineage: Bacteria > Pseudomonadota > Alphaproteobacteria > Dongiales > Dongiaceae > Dongia_A. Next base: position 7,713 of record CAZIUB010000072.1, read on the forward strand.
TGCTGCTATGAGGAGGCCAAGCCATGGCTGAACCCCTATTCAAGGACCGGACCGCGCTGGCGGATTTGTGCCGGCGGCACCATGTGCGCCGGCTGTCGCTGTTCGGATCGGTGCTTAAGGGCGATGCCAGGCCGGACAGCGACGTTGATCTGCTGGTCGAGTTCGAGCCCGGCGCCACGCCCAGCCTACTCGACATGGCGGAGATTGAGATCGAGCTTTCCGGCCTTCTCGGCGGGCGAAGGGTCGATCTGCGCACCGCCCAAGACCTCAGCCGCTTTTTCCGCGACGAAGTTGTGCGCGAGGCGGAGACGCAGTATGCAGCGGCGTGACCGCGTCCGCCTCCGGCATATGGTCGAGGCTGCGGAGGCCGCGCAACGATTCGTCGAGGGTCGGAATCGCCCCGACCTCGATAGCGACCAGATGTTCCGATTCGCCCTGGTTCGAGCCGTGGAGATCGTCGGCGAGGCGGCCGGCAAGGTCTCGGCGGAGACGCGCATCGAAACGCCGGGCATTCCCTGGAACACCGTCATCGGCATGCGCAATCGGCTGGTACATGTCTATTTCGAGATCAATCTGGACATCTTATGGACAACGGCCACTCAGGCCTTGCCGCCACTGCTCGCGTACCTGAAATCGCTTCCACTGGAGGATTGAGCCAGCCATGGCCATCAGCAACCACGAGCGTGTCGGCAAGGCGTTGGATTTGTTGAAGGACGGGCTCGCGCCCTTCGTCGAGCGCGAGTTGAAGGCCCAGCACGCCCAGCAATGGCTGGACGTAGTGAAGCAGTCGCTGCACGAGACGCAAGGATCGCTCCTGGGCTCCGAGGATTCGCCGCGCTGGGACGCGGCCATGCTGCTTTCCGCCATGACCGGCCAGTGGAACTCGGTCTTCCGCAAGACCCTGGGCCACGCCGAGCGGGCGCTGGTCAGCGAATTGCGCGAAGTGCGCAACAAATGGGCGCATCAGAACCCGTTTTCCGGCGACGATACCGACCGGGCGCTCGATTCCGCCGCAAGGCTCTTGACCGCCATCTCGGCGCCACAAGCCGACGAATTGGGCAAGATGAAGATGGAGTTGCGCCGGACCATCTACGATGAACAGGTGCGGGGCGAGAAGCGCAAGACCGCCGGCACCGCGATCGAAAGTGCTGTCCCGGGCAACCTCAAGCCCTGGCGCGATGTGGTGGTTCCGCACAAGGACGTGGCCAGCGGTCGCTACAGCCAAGCCGAGTTCGCCGCCGATCTGTGGCAGGTGCATCTGGGCGAGGGATCCGACGAGTATCTCGATCCGATCGAGTTCTTTCGCCGAACGTTCCTGACCGAGAGCCTCAGGGCCATGCTGATCGGGGCGGTGCGCCGGTTGTCGGGCGAGGCCGGCGACCCGGTCGTGCAGCTGCAAACCAATTTCGGCGGCGGCAAGACGCATTCGATGCTGGCGCTCTATCACCTGTTCTCCGGCTTCGGACACGCCGACCTTTCCGGCATCGACGAAATCATGGCGGAGGCGGGTGCCACGAAATTGCCTAAGCCCAAGCGCGTGGTCCTGGTCGGCAACAAGATCTCGCCCGGCAATCCCGTGACCAAGCCCGACGGAACGGTGGTCCGGACCCTGTGGGGCGAATTGGCCTGGCAACTGGGCGGCAGGCAAGCCTTCGAGCGCGTGAAGGCCGATGACGAATTGGCCACCAGCCCGGGCGACAAGCTGCGCGAGCTTTTCAACGAGCACGGCCCGTGTTTGATCCTGATCGACGAATGGGTCGCCTATGCCCGCCAACTTCACGACCAGAGCGATCTGCCGGCGGGCGGGTTCGAGACCCAGTTCACCTTCGCCCAGGTCCTGACCGAATCGGCGAAGGCCGCAAGGAACTGCCTGCTGGTCATCAGCCTGCCCGCTTCCGACACCCAGGGCTCCCCCCATACCCAGGCCGACGACGTGGAAGTGGGCGGCCAGCGCGGGCGCGAGGCCCTGGACCGGCTGCGCAACGTGGTGGGGCGGGTGGATTCATCGTGGCGACCGGCCAGCGCGGAAGAGGGGTTCGAGATCGTGCGGCGGCGCCTGTTCGAACCGTTTTCCGATCAGGCGCAATTCACGGATAGCGACGTGATCGTCCGCGCCTTCGCCGATTTCTATCGCGGGCAGCAGCAGGAATTTCCGCCGGAATGCCGGACCATCGAATACGAGAAGCGAATCAAGACCGCCTATCCGATCCATCCGGAGATATTCGACCGGCTCTACAACGATTGGTCGACGCTCGTTAAGTTCCAGCGCACCAGGGGCGTGCTGCGCCTGATGGCGGCGGTCATCCACAGCCTGTGGGAAAAGGGCGATCGCAATCCTTTGATCCTGCCGGCCAACATCCCGATCGACGATCCCAGGGTGCAATCCGAACTGACGCGCTATCTCTCCGACAATTGGGTGCCGGTGATCGAAAAGGACGTGGACGGGCCAAACTCGCTGCCTTTGCGCATCGATCGCGAGGTGCCGAATTTGGGCAAGTTCGCCGCCTGCCGGCGGGTCGCCCGGACCATCTATCTGGGATCGGCGCCATTGACCCAGGCGGCGCATCGCGGCCTGCACGACCGCCGGGTGAAGCTTGGCTGCGTCATGCCGGGGGAATCGCCTGCCGTGTTCGGCGACGCGTTGCGGAGACTAGCGGGCGCCGCCACCTATCTCTACCAGGATGGGCCGCACTATTGGTATTCGACCCAGCCGACGGTCATCAAATTGGCCGAGGATCGCGCCGAGCAATTGAAGCGCGATTCTGACAAGGTCGCGCGGGAACTGGACGCGCGCCTGCGCAAGGGTCTGGAAGCCAAAGCGGATTTCATCGGCGTTCATCCCCTGCCGCAATCGGGCGCCGACGTGCCCGATGACCCGGACGCGCGGCTGGTCGTCCTTGGCATCGATCATCCCTACAGCAGGGATGCGGGAAACGCCGCCGAAATGGCCGCCAAGGCGATCCTGGCGGCGCGCGGCACGACGCCCCGGCTCTATCAGAACGCGCTCGTGTTCCTGGCCGCCGACAAGACGAGGCTCCAGGATCTGGACGAGGCGACCAGGCGATATCTGGCCTGGGATTCGATCGTGGTCGAGAAACTGGAACTCAATCTCGACCCGCAGCAGGTGCGACAGGCGGAGAACCGGCGCAAGACCGCCGATGGCGCGGTCGACGCCCAGTTGCCGGAAACCTATCAATGGCTGCTGGTGCCTGGGCAGAAGAAGCCGCAGGCGCCGGTCGAATGGTCGGCGATCCGGCTTACCGGCACGGAGGCATTGGCATGGCGCGCGGCCAAGCGGCTCCGGAGCGACGACGCGCTGGTCAGCGTTTTCGCGGCCACACTGTTGCGCTTGGAGCTCGACAAGGTCCCGCTTTGGCGCGGCAATCATGTGCCGATCCGGCAATTGGTGGAGGATTTCGCCCGCTATCCCTATCTGCCGCGCCTCAGAGGCGCTTCGGTCCTGATCGGGGCGATCAACGAGGGCGTCTCGTCAATGATCTGGGAGAAGGATTCCTTCGCCTTCGCCGACAGCTTCGACGAGGCGGCCGGGCGCTATCGGGGCCTGCGTGCCGGCCAAAGCGTTGCTGTCGCCGAGGATTCCGGGGGGCTGCTGGTGAAGCCGGAGGTGGCGCGCAAGCAAATGGATTCCGAGCGGCCTAGCCCAACGCCATCGGTGCCTCCGGCGCCGCCCGGAACCGAAACCGGAACTGAAACCGCGCCAACGCCGCCTCCTCCGCCCCAGCCCCAGCGGCCGATCCGTTTCCATGGCACCGTCAATCTCGATCCGGCCCGGGTCGGGCGCGATGCCGGCCAGATCGCCGAGGAAGTGATCTCGCATCTCTCCGGCCTCTTGGGCTCGCAAGTCCAAGTCACGCTGGAAATCCAGGCCGAGGTGCCGATGGGAGTGCCGGACAAGGTGGTCCGCACCGTGACCGAGAACAGCAAGACGCTGAAGTTCACCGGCCACGGTTTCGAGAAGGAGTGACGCGCGAGGGAGTCGTCATGGCTCTGTCGTGGACACAAGGGCCAGGCCGAGACAAACACCATGCCGCTTGCTGTCGGATGGCTATCGGAATGGGAAACTCTCCGAATTGGAGAGTGGTGGATGAGATAAGTTCGGCGGAGCCTCTATTATTGTCCGCCAATGCAGCGCCGGACGGATGAACTGAAATGCCGGTCTTGGTCTCCTCCCGATTTTCTGGCCCAAGCGGTCCAAGGTTGGGGGCAAGTGCAAAGAGCCAAGTGTCGCGTATACAACTCGGGGCACGTCTGGGGGCATCGCCCTAAGTGAACGGTTTTTTGTCATAGATCGGTCAATGTGTTAGGCCAACTGATTTGGGAGAGGCAGCGCCATCCCGGCGACTGAATTTTCGACCACTCCGCCATCACCCGGAAGTGATCGGCGCTGGCGCGATCGTGTGATGCGGTTGGTCTCGAACGCCCCCATAATGAAGCCAGACAATCCTGGATTCGGGAGAAGTCGCATGCGCGCGCTGCTATCGGTTCTGATTCTGTCGGCGGGACTGACCTTGAGCGGGCATTCCGCCTCGGCCGATGATTTCTCGTTTCGCTATGAGCCCTGGCTGGGCCACGGGGAGAGTTATCGGCAAGGGAACGAATTCAATTATGGGCTGGGCCAGAAACATGGCAACTATAACGGCGCGACCCTCTTCTATCCGAGTTATGGTCTGGTTTGCGATACGCGTCGCCGGGCCTGTTACAACGGCAATCGCTACGATCGTAAGGCGACCCGCTATTACTTCGGCGGATCGGGCAAGAAAAGCGACAAGTATTCCGACCCGGCGCGCGTGATCGATCCGAATTGGTCGAATGGCGGGAATGGCCTGTATTCGCCCAAGGCTGGGATCCAATGCGATTCGGTCTCGCGCACCTGCGCCGACAAGCGCGGCATGGATGCGCATTGGACCGGCAGGGTCTTCGGCGATTCCTACGAAGATCGGGTGGAAGATTGGCGGGCCTCCGACGGATTCAGGCCGAGGCCCGGAATCGTCTGCGACAATCGGCGGCGGGTCTGCGCCTCGTCGCGCGGCGTGGAGCGCGGCCTGACCCGATTCTATTACGGGCGCTCGGCCGGCACGCAACCCGGCATTTACGTCAACCCCTTTCCCTTGTTCGGTGGCGAGACCTATAAGCCTGGGCTGTATATCGAGTGAATCCTGCCTTGTTTGGGCGGAACCCTGGACCACTATTAAGATTCCGTTGATAGTGTTTGACTAGCCCCCACCGCCGAACATGCGCGCCCACTTGGGGCAATTGCGCTAGGATTTGAGCCGCGCTGAATGGTCGCGGGACCCCAAGGCGGGTGGCGGCTAGTGTCCCGATTCTGAAATTCGCCAGACCACCAGTCGATACCGCGAGCGAATTTCAGAATCGCAAGGACACTAGCAACCTTTTCGAGTCTAGTGTCGTATTCGGTTTTGCAAGTTCGCTCACGAGCCTCGCCGCGTGATCTGGCGAACTTTCAAAACCACGACACCAGGCAAGTCCAAAAGGCAAAAAACCGGGTGGAGGCGCATGGGGAGATTGACCACGCACGTCCTGGACACCGCGTCTGGCCGGCCGGCTTCCGGCATCGGGGTAACTTTGTTCCAGGTCGGCCCGGAGCGTCGCAAGCTGTTGGAGGCGCGCACCAACCGCGACGGCCGCTGCGACCAGCCGCTTCTGGATGGCGAAACGATGCGCGCGGGAATCTATGATCTGGTGTTCCGGGTCGGGGCCTATTTCGCCGGGAAGGGCGATGTCGCGCCGGAACCGCGATTCCTGGACGAGGTGGTGATCCGCTTCGGCATCGCGGAACCGACCGAGCATTACCACGTGCCGCTGCTGATCTCGCCTTACGGCTATTCCACCTATCGGGGCAGCTAGGATGGGTGCGGCCACGCGCGACGAAATCCGCTTTCTGCTGGGGCGCGAGGAGCGCCGAATCCGCGCCGTTTCCCCCGACATGACGGTGCTTGATTTTCTGCGCCTCGATGAACGGCGCCGGGGCACCAAGGAAGGCTGCGGCGAGGGCGATTGCGGCGCCTGCAGCGTGGTGGTGGGCGAGGCCGTGGGCGATGGCATCCAGTATAGCTCGGTCAATGCCTGCATCCAGTTCCTCTCCACCCTCGATGGCAAGCAATTGCTGAGTGTCGAGGATCTGGGGGCGCCCGATGGGGCCCCGCATCCCTGCCAGCAGGCGATGGTCGAGAGCCATGGTTCGCAATGCGGCTTTTGCACGCCGGGCTTCGTGATGGCGTTGTTCGCGCTCTATCACCAGGCCAGGCACCAAAGCGGGCGGCCGGATCGCAATGAAATCGACGATGCGCTCGCCGGGAATCTTTGCCGGTGCACGGGCTACGGCCCGATCGTCGCCGCGGCCAGACGCATGGGCGAGATCGCCGAACGGGACCAATTCGAGGCCGAGGCGCCGGAAACGCTCGCCCGGCTGAAGGCCCTCGATGACGGCGCCATGCTGGCGCTGGATGACGGCGAGCGGCGATTCCTGGCGCCCCGGAGCGTCGATCAATTGGCGGCAGTTCTGCGGAAGTATCCGAACGCGGTGATTCTCGCCGGGGGCACCGATGTAGGGCTTTGGGTGACCAAGCAATTGCGACCGCTCTCCGAAATCATCTATCTGGGCGAGGTCAAGGAGCTGAAACGGCTCGCGATCGAGGGAAACTGGATCGAGATTGGCGCCGCAATCACCTATACCGAGGCGATGCCGTTCCTGGCCGGGTATTACCCGGATCTGGTGGAGATGATGCGCCGGCTGGGATCGACGCAAATCCGCAATGTCGGCACCATCGGGGGCAATATCGCCAACGGTTCGCCGATCGGCGATTGCGCACCGGCGCTGATCGCGCTGGGCGCGCGGCTGGTGTTGCGTGGACGCGCGCGCGAGAGGGCAATGGCGCTCGAGGATTTCTTCATCGAATACGGCAAGCAGGATCGGGCCAAGGATGAATTCGTGTCGAGGGTATTGGTGCCGCTTCCAGAGGCCGATACTTTGTTCCGTTGCTACAAGATCACCAAGCGCTTCGACCAGGACATCACCTCCTGCCTCGGCGCCTTCCGCCTGAAATTGAAAGATGGGCACGTGGCGCAAATCCGGATCGCCTATGGCGGAATGGCCGGGACGCCGAAGCGGGCGAGCGCCCTCGAGGCGGCCTTGCTCGGGCAAGTCTGGGAGGCGGGCGCGCTCGAAGCGGCGCTGCCGAACTTGGCCCAGGATTTCCAGCCGATCACCGACATGCGCGCGGGCGCGGAATACCGGCTGAAAGTCGCCGGGAACCTGGCGCGCAAGTTCCTGATCGAGACCACGCAACCCAATGAGCAAACGCGGATCGTCGAGGCGCGGAGGCAAGCCCATGCCCGGGCATGAAGCCAATCTGGGGAAGGTCGCGATCCAAGGCGGGGTCAATGAGGCGATCGCGCACGATAGCGCGTTGAAGCATGTCACCGGCCAGGCCATCTATGTCGATGATATTCCGGAACCGGCGGGGATTTTGCACGCGGCACCGGGTCTTTCGGCAAGGGCCCATGCGCGGATTCGATCGATCGATTTGTCGGCGGTGCGAAAGGCGCCTGGCGTGGTGCTGGTGCTGACGGCAGCCGATGTTCCGGGCGTGAACGACGTCTCGCCGATCGGCGCCGGCGACGATCCGGTTTTCGCCAAGGACAAGGTGGAATTCCACGGCCAAGTCCTGTTCGCGGTCATCGCGGAGAGCTTCATGGAGGCGCGCCGCGCGAGTAGGCTGGCCAGGATCGAGTACGACGATCTGCCGGCGATCCTGGACGTGGACCAGGCGCTTGCGGCCAACACCCAAGTCCTGCCCGAGCACGTCATGAAACGCGGCGATGCCGATTCGGCCTTGGCACGTGCCGGCAATCGCGCCGAGGGCAGCATGCGCGTGGGCGGCCAAGAGCATTTCTATCTCGAAGGGCAGGTATCGCTGGCGGTGCCGCAAGAGGATGGCGATGTCATCATCCATTGCTCCACCCAGCACCCAAGCGAGGTGCAGCACAATGTGGCCCATGTGCTGGGGCGCTCCTCGAATGCGGTCACGGTCGAATGCCGGCGCATGGGCGGGGCCTTCGGCGGCAAGGAGACGCAGGGCTCGCAATGGGCGGCGATCGCGGCGCTGGCCGCGATACGGCTCGGGCGCCCAGTCAAGTGCCGGCTCGATCGCGACGACGACATGGTGGCCACGGGAAAGCGGCACGATTTCCGCATCGATTACCAGGTGGGCTTCGATGATCAAGGCCGCATCCAGGCGATCAAGTTTCTTCAACTCGGGCGCTGTGGTTATTCGGCGGACCTTTCGGGCGCCATCTGCGACCGCGCCATGTTCCACGCAGACAATGCCTATTACCTGGAGAACGTCCGCATCGAATCGCATCGGCTCAAGACCAACACGGTTTCCAACACCGCCTTTCGCGGTTTCGGCGGCCCGCAAGGCATCTTCGGCATCGAGGAAGTGATCGATGTCATCGCGAGGCGGCTGGGCAAGGATCCGCTCGATGTGCGCTATGCCAATCTCTATGGCGAGGCGCCCCGAAACATGACCCCCTATCACCAGACTATCGAGGACAATGTCCTCCCCCGATTGATGAGGGACTTGGAGGCCGGGGCCGATTACCGCGCCAGGCGCGAGGACGCGATCCGGCACAATTCCCGGCATCGCTGGCTGAAGAAGGGCCTGGCGTTGACCCCGGTCAAGTTCGGCATTTCCTTCACCACCACCTTCCTCAACCAGGCGGGGGCACTGGTCCATGTCTATTCCGACGGCAGCATCCACTTGAATCACGGTGGCACGGAGATGGGCCAGGGCCTGTTCCAGAAGGTCGCGCAAGTGGTGGCCGAGGAGTTCCAGGTCGATCTGGCGCGGATCAAGATCACCGCGACCAATACGGCCAAGGTGCCGAACACTTCCGCCACCGCCGCCTCGTCGGGCTCGGACATGAATGGCATGGCGGCCCAGGCGGCTTCGCGCAAGATCAAGGGCCGGCTCATCGAATTCGCGGCCGAGCATTTCAAGGTCGAGGCCAAGGATGTCGAGTTCCTACCCAATCGGGTGCGTGTGGGCAATCAGGTGCTGGCGTTCAATGATTTGGTGCGCGAGGCCTATCTGGGGCGGGTGTCGCTTTCGGCGACCGGGTTCTATCGCACGCCCAAGATCCATTACGACCGCGCCACGGCGAGCGGACGACCATTCTACTATTTCGCCTATGGCGCCGCGGTCTCGGAAGTGCTGGTCGACGTGCTGACCGGCGAAAACACGCTGACGCGGGTCGACATTCTGCATGACGTCGGGCGATCGTTGAACCCTGCCATCGATTTGGGCCAGATCGAGGGCGGGTTCATCCAGGGCGTGGGCTGGCTGACCAGCGAGGAATTGTGGTTCGATGGAGCCGGGCGCTTGGCCACCCACGCGCCCAGCACCTACAAGATTCCAACCTGTTCCGATCGGCCGGAGAAGTTCACCATCCGCCTGTTCGAGAACACCAATTCGGAGCAAACCGTTCATCGTTCCAAGGCGGTGGGCGAACCCCCCCTGATGCTCGGCATCTCGGCCTTCCGCGCCATCTCCGATGCCATCGCCAGTCTCGCCGATTACGAAATGGTTCCCAGGCTCGATGCGCCGGCGACACCGGAGCGCATCCTGATGGCGGTCGAGGAATTGACCGAGCGCGCCGGATCGCGGCCATGAATTGGATCGATGCCGCATTGGGCGCGATCGAATCTGGGCGCGTCGCCGTGCTGGTGACCATCGCCCAGGCCGCCGGATCGACCCCGCGCGAGGCGGGGGTCAAGATGCTGGTTCTGGACCGGAGTATCGTGGGCTCGGTCGGCGGCGGACAGCTTGAAATGTCGGCGATGGAGACCGCGCGCCAGATGATCTCGCAAGGCGGCGCGACGCGGCGATTGATCCGGCAGATCCTGGGCCCCGATCTTGGGCAATGCTGCGGCGGCGCGATCAGCCTGTTGTTGGAGACGCTTGGTGCCGACGATCGCCCATGGTTGGCGGAGGCGCGGGCGCGGGCCGGCCATTCCGAGGAAAGTTGGCTGGTGACGCCGGAAACTGGCGCCAAAAGCTGGTTGGACCGCGCCGGAGCGGAAGCTTCCAACTGGCCGCTCGACCGGGCGGCTTGTGTGTTGCCGGGCGAGAGGGGCTGGCGCGTGATCGAGCGCGTGGTGCGCGAGGAAGCACCGCTTTGGCTGTTCGGGGCCGGGCACGTGGGGCGTGCGCTGGCGCGAATCCTCGCCGATTTGCCCTTCGCCATCACCTGGCTCGACAGCCGCGATGATGCCATTCCGGAAGATGTCCCGGCCGAAATTGCCATTCGCCCCGGAATCGCCGTCGCCGAGGCGGTCGCGCATGCGCCGAGGAATACGCTCTTCCTGGTCATGACCCATAGCCATGAACTGGATTTCGAGATCTGCGAGCGGATTCTGCGGCGGGGGGATTTCGGTTTTCTGGGCCTCATTGGCAGTGCCACCAAGCGCGCGCGATTCCAGCATCGCTTCAAGGAACGCGGGCATTCGCCGGCACTTCTCGACCGGCTGATTTGCCCGATCGGGCTTGCCCAAGTGCAGGGCAAGCAGCCAATGGCGATCGCGGTCGCGGTTGCCGGGCAATTGATGACGTTGCGCGCTAGGCTGGAACGGGAACAGGATGGCAGGGCGGCGCATCGCGCGGAAGTGGGCCATACGCTACCCGAAACCGGGTGAAGGGCAAGGGGTCAAGATGTCGATCGAATCCAAGGACGGGACCGGGGCCACTCAGCCGCTGTTGTCGCTGACCGGCATCGTCAAGCAGTTTCCCGGCTGTCTTGCCAACGATCGGGTCGATCTCACGGTGGGGCCTGGCGAAATCCATGCCCTCCTCGGCGAGAACGGCGCCGGCAAGAGTACGCTGGTCAAGATCATCTATGGTGTGTTGAAGCCCGATGCGGGCGAGATCCGCTGGCGCGGCCAACCGGTCGCCATCAATGGACCGAGCCACGCGCGCGATCTTGGCATCGGCATGGTGTTTCAGCATTTCTCGCTGTTCGAGGCGCTGAGCGTGGGCGAGAACATCGCGCTGGGATTGAGCGATGCCGAGGATCGCAAGGGGTTGCGCGAGCGCATCACCGAAATCTCGTCGGCGTATGGCCTGGCCCTCGACCCGGATCGCGTGGTTCACGATTTGTCGGTGGGCGAACGCCAACGGATCGAGATCGTTCGCTGCCTGCTGCAGAAGCCGAAGCTCCTGATCATGGACGAGCCGACCTCGGTGCTGACGCCCCAGGAAGTGGGCCGGCTGTTCGAAACCTTGCGGCGCCTCGCGCGCGAGGGCTGCGCCATTCTCTATATCAGCCACAAGCTGGAGGAAATTCGGGCGCTGTGCGAACGGGCCACCATCATGCGCCTGGGCAGGGTCGTGGCCCATTGCGACCCGAGGGCGGAAACCGCCAAGCGCCTCGCCGAAATGATGATCGGGGCGGAATTGAAGGCGCCGGTTCACGCCAAGGCGCCCGCTGCCGGCAACCCGGTGCGCCTCGTGGTCAAGGGCCTGTCGCTCAAATCGGAGAGCCAATTCGGCACCGACCTCAAGGACATTTCGTTCGTGGTCAGGGGCGGGGAAATCCTGGGGATCGGCGGCATCGCCGGCAACGGGCAAACGGAATTGTTGGCAGCTTTGTCCGGCGAGGCGATGAGCGATCCCGAGGAATCGGTCCGACTTGACGAGGTCGCGGTGGGGCATCTGGAGCCACGGCGCCGCCGGGCATTGGGCGGGTGCTTTGTGCCCGAGGAGCGCAACGGCCACGCGGCGGTCCGCGACATGACCTTGCAGGAGAACGCGTTTCTCTCGGGCCATGTGCGCCGCGCGCTCTCCGCCATGGGCATGATCAAGCAAGCCCAGTCCACGAATTTCGCCACCGAAATCATCAAGGATTACGACGTGCGCACGACCGGACCGACGGCGGAGGCGCGATCGCTTTCCGGGGGCAATCTGCAGAAATTCATCGTCGGGCGGGAAGTCTTGCAGAATCCCGGCGTCTTGGTGGTCTCGCAGCCGACCTGGGGCGTGGACGCGGGCGCCGCCTCGGCCATCCATCAGGCCCTGATCAATCTGGCCGAGAGCGGTGCCGCGGTCATCGTCATTTCCCAGGATCTGGATGAGATTTTCGCGATCTGCGACCGCATCGCGGTGATCGCGGCCGGGCGGCTGTCGGGGGCGATCCCGGTCGCCGAAGCAAGCGTGGAAAAGATCGGGCTGCTGATGGGCGGCACGCACAATGCGGGCGAGGGTGAGCGCAGTGCGGCTTAAACTCGAATCGCGCGGCCAGCGCTCCCAATTCTGGACCTATGCCTCGCCGGTCCTGGCGCTCGGCCTGACGGTCCTGGTTTCCGGCTTCATTTTCGCGATTCTCGGGCAGCCGCCGCTGGTGGCACTCTACACCTTCCTGATTTCGCCCTTGACCAGCCTCAACGGCTGGTCGGAATTGTTCGTCAAGGCGGCACCCTTGATCCTGATCGCGGTCGGGCTGGCGTTGGGCTTCCGCGCCAACGTCTGGAACATCGGCGCCGAAGGCCAGTTCACGCTGGGTGCCATCGTGGGTGGCGGCGTGGCGCTGCTTTTTCCCGATGCCAATGCCTGGGCGCTCTTTCCGACCATGATCCTGTTCGGAATCCTGGGCGGGATGGCGTGGGCGGCGATCCCGGCCTATTTGCGAACCCGCTTCAACGCCAACGAAATCCTCACCAGCCTGATGCTGACCTATGTCTCGGAGCTGGTTCTGATTTACCTGGTGACCGGACCCTGGCGCGATCCGGAGGGCTACGGATTCCCACAGACCGCCCTTTTTTCCGGCGCCGCCACGGCACCCATTCTGTTTGCCGGCTACCGGGTTCACCTGGGTGTGCTGGTGGCGCTGGCGGTGGCCTTCATGGGCTGGGTGCTGCTGTCCAAATCAGTCATTGGTTTCCAATTGCGGGTCGTGGGCCAGGCGCCGCGCGCGGCACGCTACGCGGGATTCAGCGAGCGCCGCCTGATCTGGCTCTCGATGCTGCTGGGTGGCGGGCTCGCCGGTCTCGCCGGATTGTTCGAAGTCTCCGCCTTGGTTGGCCAGCTCACCCCGGGGGTCCCCGTCTATTACGGCTTTGTCGGCATCATCGTTGCGTTCCTCGGCCGCCTGCATCCGCTGGGCATCATCTTGGGCGGCCTGGTGCTGGCGCTTTCCTATCTGGGCGGCGAGGCGGCGCAGATCGAACTGCAAATGCCCAATGCGGTAGCCAAGATTTTCCAAGGTATTCTGCTGTTCATGCTGCTGGCCTGCGATCTGCTGCTGCTCTATCGCGTGCGATGGGTGGCGCCCATGGTCGCAAGGGTCACTCCATGAGCCCGGAGACGATCGGTTTCGTTGTCAGTTTCGTGGTCGCGGTGATGACCGCCTGGACGCCGCTTCTTCTGGCGGCGAGCGGCGAATTGGTCACCGAGAAATCCGGAATCCTCAATCTGGGGATCGAGGGGATGATGCTGGTCGGCGCCATCGCCGCTTTTGCCACCACGATTGGGACCGGAAGCGCGATCCAGGGCGTCTTGGCCGGGATCCTCGCCGGGATGGCGCTGGCGCTGGTGTTTGCGTTCCTCACCCTGACGCTGCTTGCCAATCAGGTGGCGACAGGGTTGGCCCTCACCATCTTCGGGACCGGGCTCTCGGCGCTGATCGGTTCGGGCTATGTCGGTCAGGCGTTGCAGCCGTTGCCCAAATTGGCGATCCCGGGTTTGAGCGATCTGCCGCTCGTCGGTCCGATCCTGTTCGCGCAAGACGGTCTCGTCTATTTGTCTTTGGCAATGGTAGGCGTGATCGCCTGGTTTCTGTATCGCACGCATTGGGGCCTCGTTCTTCGGGCAGTGGGCGATTCCCACGAGGCGGCGCATGCGATCGGCTATCCGGTCGTCGCCATACGCTACGCGGCGACCTTGTTCGGGGGCGCGCTCAGCGGCTTGGCCGGGGCCTATATGTCGCTCGCCTACAGCCCGAGCTGGGCCGAGAACATGACCGCCGGGCGCGGCTGGATCGCGCTGGCGCTGGTGGTGTTCGCGACCTGGCGGCCGCTCTACCTGCTTGGCGGGGCATACCTGTTCGGCGGCATCATGTATTCGTCCTTCTATTTGCAGGGGTTGGGCCAGGCGATGCCGTTCGGGCTGGTCATTCCTTCGCAATTCATTTCGGCGCTCCCCTATGTGGCGACCATCGTGGTTCTGGTCGCCATTTCGCGCGACAAGGTCAAGATCCGGTTGAATGCGCCGGCCTGCCTTGGCCGGGCGTTCCACGCGGCGGGGTGAAGTTTTTTGTGGCGAATCCTCGGCTCCAGTGCCAACTTTCGGAAAGGCGCGATTCATGAAGCGTTCGGATACTTCCACGAAAGTTGGCCCTTGTTACCAATTGATTGTACCCGCCGGCGTGCGGCTTCCGGAGTCATTTGGCTCGAATCAACCATCGGCGACGACGGGTACGGTGCCAACTTTCGGAAAGGCGTGATTCATGAAACGTTCCGATGCTTCCACGAAAGTTGGCCCTTGTTACCAATTGATTGTACCCGCCGGCGTGCGGCTTCCGGAGTCATTTGGCTCGAATCAACCATCGGCGACGGCGGGTACGGTGCCGATGATCAATGAAGGCGCGGACAACCAGATGCAAAAAAGGGAGACAGGCATGAAGCGCAGAACTTTCAACAGATGGCTGGGAACGGGATTGTTCGCCGCTACGGCTCCGATGATCATCGGCCGGGCGCAGGCACAGGATCCACTGGGTATCGGTTTCATCTATGTCGGCCCGGTCGAGGATTTCGGCTGGTCCTATCAGCACGATGTGGGCAGGAAGGCGATCGAGGCCGAGCTCGGCGGCAAGGTCAAGACCACCTATGTCGAGAGCGTCAAGGAAGGCGCCGATGCCGAGCGCGTGATCGCGGAACTCGCGTCCAAGGGGAATGGACTCGTCTTCACCACCTCCTTTGGTTACATGAACCCGACTTTGAAGGTGGCCACGCGTTTCCCCGAGGTGAGGTTCGAACACGCGACCGGCTACAAGCGCGAGGCCAATGTCAGCACCTACAACATCCGGTTCTACGAGGGCCGCTACATCCAGGGAATCATCGCCGGCAAGATGTCGAAATCGGGTGTCGTCGGGTATATCGGCTCGGTGCCGATCCCCGAAGTGGTTATGGGCATGAACGCCTTCATCCTGGGCATGCGCACGATCAATCCCCAAGCGCGCATGAAAATCGTCTGGGTCAACGCCTGGTACGATCCGGGCAAGGAGGGCGATTCGGCCAAGGCACTAGTTGATCAGGGCGCCGACATCATCGCCCAGCACACCGATTCGGCCGCACCTCTCCAGGTCTGCGAGCAACGCGGCATCGTCGGCTTCGGTCAGGCAAGCGACATGTCCCGCTTCGCGCCCAAGGCGCAACTCACCTCCTCGATCGACAATTGGGACCCCTATTACATCGCCCGCGCCAAGGCGGTGCTCGACGGGTCGTGGCAAAGCCAGGACACTTGGGGTGGGCTCAATACCGGCATGCTGAAAATGGCGCCCTACACCAACATGCCCGACGACGTCGCCGCCATGGCCGCTGAGACCGAGGTCGATATTTCGAGCGGCAAGCTGGTCATCTTCAAGGGACCGATCAAGAACCAGGCGCAAGCCGAAGCGGTGGCGGCGGGCGTGGCCTTGGACGATGGCGCCATCGCCGGCATGAATTGGCTGGCCGACGGCATCGACGGCCAGATCCCGCAATAGAAGATAATTGCGAGTTCTTCCCTCACCCCGACCCTCTCCCGCGTACGCGGGAGAGGGAGTTTCGTTTTCCCTCTCCCACCGGAAGAGGGTGCGAGCGCAAGCTCGCGGGTGAGGGGACTTCACCAATGCGAGATGCGGTCCAATCGGGGGATTTGTCCAGGTGGCGCCAGAGGCCTTGATCGCCGAGTTGCCCAAGGCGGAATTGCATATCCATATCGAGGGCAGCCTGGAGCCGGAATTGATGTTCGCGCTGGCGGGCCGCAATGGCGTGAGCTTGCCCTATGCCAACGTCGAAGCTTTGCGCCGAGCCTATGCCTTCGGCAATCTGCAGGACTTCCTGGATCTCTATTACCGGGGCATGTCGGTGTTGCGGCAGGAAGCCGACTTTTTCGATCTGGCGATGGCCTATTTCCGGCGTGTGGGGTCGCAGAATCTGCGATATGCCGAGATCTTCTTCGACCCGCAGGGCCATACCGCGCGCGGCGTTGCCTTCGATACGGTATTGGATGGTCTGGCGCGGGCGCAAGAAACGGCGCGCGCGGAGCTTGGAATCAAGGCCCGGCTTATCATGTGCTTCCTGCGCCACCTGGACGAGGCGGGCGCGGAGCGCACGCTCGACCAGGCGCTGGAACATCGCGACCGCATCATCGGCGTGGGACTGGATTCATCCGAGATGGGACATCCGCCCGCGAAATTCAAACGCGTGTTTCGGCGCGCGCGCGAGGCCGGGTTTCGCCTCGTCGCCCATGCCGGCGAGGAGGGCCCGCCCGAATATGTCTGGGAGGCAATCGACGTGCTCGGAATCGAGCGCATCGATCACGGCAACCGGGCGATGGAGGACGAAGCGCTGGTCGAGCGCTTGGCCCGGGACCGAATCGCGCTTACGGTCTGCCCGCTCTCCAATCTACGGCTTCGCGTGGTCAAGGAATTGAAGCGGCACCCGCTTCGTCGAATGCTGGATGAGGGACTTGTGGTGACCCTCAATTCCGACGATCCGGCCTATTTCGGCGGCTACATGAACGAGAATTTTTCGGCGCTCGCCGGGGCGCTGGATTTGAGCGCGGCGGAAATCATCGATATCGCCCGCAACGGTTTCCTCGCTTGTTTCGCGCCGGAGCCCGAGAAACAACAGGCCATCGCCGCATTCGATCGCTCGATCGTGCCCTAGTGTCCCGATTCTGAAATTCGCCGGACCACCCGGCGATACCCCGAGCGAATTTCCGAATCGACAGGACACTAGCAACTTATTCGAGTCTAGGGTCTGTACTCACATAAGGTCTTGAAAAGTTTTGGCTTCCGTGATTCACCGTAGGCGGAGGTGGATCATGCGATTTGATTTGAGCGATGTCGAGTGGGCTCTTTTGGAGCCCTTGATGCCGAAGAGCCGAAAGAGTG
>CAZIUB010000073.1:0-15728 GCA_964542425.1 uncultured Rhodospirillaceae bacterium
AGTCATCGTGCTGCGCCGCGCGCACAACGAGGTGCGCATCGAGGAAGGCCGCGACGTGTGGTGGCATCGTGAACTGGATTACGTGGACGCGAATTGTCCGGCGGAGAAAATGGAAAGTGAAGCGCCGCTGTTCATTCTTTACACGAGCGGTTCGACAGGGAAACCGAAGGGGATTCTGCACACCACGGCCGGCTACCTGCTCTTCGTGAAGCTGACCGCGCGCTACGTCTTCGATTTGCGCGCAGAAGACGTCTACTGGTGCACCGCCGACGTGGGCTGGGTGACCGGCCACAGCTATGTAGTTTATGGTCCGCTGGCCAATGGCGCGACGAGCCTGATGTATGAGGGCGCGCCGAATTTTCCCGAGCCGGATCGCTTCTGGCGCATCGTGGAAAAATACGGTGTGACGATTCTTTACACCGCGCCCACGGCCATTCGCGCTCTCATGCGCGAAGGCGAGGGATGGGTCGAAAAATGCAAGCTCGATAGCTTGCGCCTGTTGGGCACAGTCGGCGAGCCGATCAATCCAGAAGCCTGGCTGTGGTATCACCGCGTGGTCGGGCGCCAGCGCTGCCCCATCGTCGATACCTGGTGGCAGACCGAAACGGGCGGCATTCTGATTTCGCCCCTGCCCGGCGCGACCGCGCTCAAACCCGGCTCGGCCACCAAGCCCTTGTTCGGCGTACGGCCCGAAATCGTGGATGGAACCGGCAAGGTGATGGAGGGCGCCTGTTCCGGCAATCTGTGCATCGCCGATTCTTGGCCGGGTCAGATGCGAACCCTCTATGGCGACCACAAGCGCTTCGCCGAGACCTATTTCCGCGCCTATCCGGGCAAGTATTTCACCGGCGACGGTTCCCGGCGGGACGAAGACGGCTATTACTGGATCACGGGGCGGGTCGATGACGTGATCAACGTCTCGGGCCACCGCCTGGGCACCGCCGAGGTCGAATCCGCTTTGGTCGCCCACACCAAGGTCGCCGAGGCCGCCGTGGTCGGCTATCCCCACGACATCAAGGGCCAGGGCATCTACGCCTATGTGACCTTGAAGGCCGGCGTCGAATCCACGGAAGCATTGCGCAAGGAACTGGTGCAATGGGTGAGGAAGGAAATCGGCCCCATCGCCCAACCCGATTTGCTGCAATGGGCGCCGGGTCTGCCCAAGACGCGCTCGGGCAAGATCATGCGCCGTATTTTGCGCAAGATCGCCGAGAACGATTACGCCAGCCTCGGCGACACCTCGACCTTGGCCGATCCCGGCGTGGTGCAGAGCCTAGTCGAGAACCGAATGAACCGGGGGTAGGCGGCGAGGGCGAGTCCGTTCCCGAAGATTTCACGGCAACGCCGCGGCCTTGTTTGGGAGGTATTCCTTTATCCAATTCATGATTTCGGGCCGCGTGTATGGCGAATACCGTGTCAAATGCGGCACGGCGACGATCCTCGTCGGCCGATCTTCGATTCGTGCGGTGAACCGGTGGCAGAAAAATTTTCCCTGTCCGGAATGTATCGTCTCGATGACTGGCGGGCTCAAGAACCGCCGCAGATAGGCGAAAGGCGATTTTTCCTCTCCACTTCCATATGCGACGATCGTTTGAGGCCGGATAATTCGCATCATGAAAAGATGGATTGGCCATGACAGTATGGCGTCGCCATCCATGTCCGGATGACTTTCAATGCTTCTGTCCCTTGTGAAAATGATGTTTGTCCCCGGCACGTCCCGGAGGGAGAAACCCAGGCCAGTCACAAACCGCTGGATTTGCTTCTGAAGCTTATGCTGCCCAGGGGGCCTGTCCTCCCAACGATAGTCAAGGTACTCGTTTTGACCGTCATCCAGATCACTGAGCGATTGTCTAATCGTAGTAGGTAGTATCCCACCTGGCTTGGTCCCCAGGAAATAGATGGGAAATAGTCTGACCGTTGTGCCGGCGCTGTAAAGCAGTTTGCCCGGCTTGTCGATAAGACTCGATTGGGTGAGGACAAATTCCTTGAGTCGCTGAATTTCAGTCATCATCCTCTGGCACCGATGTGAATTCCTGAATGTGCAGGCGGTCGGAACGAAAAAAGCCACCCTCGATGTAGCCACAGAGCCAAGCCGCGCAAACTTCCCCTGACTGGGTGTAAGCGCTTATGTTTCCCGAGAAGTCGATTCGCTTCAGGAGTTCGATCAGCTGCAATCCGGTTACGCCAGGGTGTTCTTCGAGGACCGAAAAGATTTTTCCAAAGACGCTGGTCCTTCGTGCGGGCTCTCTTGGTCCCGCCATCAGACACACCCGCGCAAGCTTGAATTTAGCCGGTACTCGGTCCGGATCATCTCCTTGGACGTCGCGGTACTTGCGGACCTCCACGCCATGAACCTTGTGCGAGGCCGCGTAATCCTGCTCGTTTGTCAAAGGACCGGTGCCATGTTTTTCCTGGCCGATGGCGGTAATCAATTTTTCCTCACGGTCCCATGGTTCCTTCTCGTAAAATCCGTCGATGCAATGAATAACCTCGCCGCCCGCGTCGAGTATTGTTCGGATTTTCAGAAGTTTGTTCGTGACCCTGGCAGTCGCCTTGGCCTCCTCGACATGGGCAAAAAGGCGCATGCCCTGACCTATCCCGACATAAAATGGCGTACCAACACCGCCAAAGGATTCAATCCCGTCTGGTTGGCGAAGTATGTAGGTGTAGCGCCGTTTTGCAGCTTCGTTCAGCAAGGCCTTAAGATGGCGTTTATGAAGTACGATCAATTGCGAAACTCGAAGAGGCTCAGGAGTCATTACATTTTCCAATCATTCGACTTGCGGGGCTGGGTTCGATGCTTGATTCTCGGCCAACCAGTGTTCTAGGATTGACTTAGTGGCTTCTGCGAAAGATTTTCTCCTTGTGGAAATGTAGGCATCCAGGCTAGTCTTGAACTGTAGAATCTGTTGCTCAAGCAATCCATCCAGCCGTGCGTTAATTGGTGCGTGGGCAATATTGCGTTCGATCACTGCTGCCATTGATCGTGATGGTGCAAAAGAGGGCAGATCTTCCGGAATGGAACGTGGGTTCTCAAAGGTGCCGTCGGTGCCGTGCCACAGCGCAATGCTGTCATAGCCGGGCCCACTACCGAATCCGAAATCAACCAGTTCACAGTCAAAGTGATCGTACGAATCCATAAGTGTCGATGGAGTTAACTTTCGAATCCGGAACCGGCCTTCATGGTCGAGAAATTTCTTGAGAGCTTGACGCACTTTCGGCTGATCGACCGAGGCGAGCCGACTGTCGTCGATCTGAAACGCATTGATCTCCTCAGTGCCATTCGGCAGGACGGATCGAAACGTATACCAGTTGCTGTCGTTCGATTGAAAAGAGTAAGGCCGTGCGTCCCCGATTAGGGGGTCTATGTCATAGCGCTCTAGCAATGCCGCTATTGGCGCCGACGATGAGCCTGGCAAGACTACCAAATACACATTGTGTTTCACGTGAATCTCCGCCGGCGCCGTGCCGTAGGCACGGGCAATGGCGGTCCAGTCAACGATCGATTCGGGTGCGCGTGAATCTTGATTACTTACGCAAAGCCCATGCAAGGTCGCAATTACTGAAATCGAATAGTTGCATCTTCCTGACAACTTTACAGAGGGGATCATATTGGCGACATAACCGCAATCGGCGTCGTGAATCCAGTAGTCCAATGGCATGTTGTCCGAGCCGAATTGCAGAACAGGCACCGTCGGTTCCCATTGGTTATCTGCGCCGATGCCGATAGCCCATCTCGTGGCAAGCTTGAAAGCGGCTTGCAAATTGTGTTTTCGCGAAATGCCTGTACAAATGGTATTTAACATGAACGACACATGGTCATAGATTTCTTGATCTGCGAACTCGCGAACTGGAAATTCGTCTGGAAAAATTCCTTGAAACACCTCCATGAAAACCTCATCGGATTCCCGGCCAAGTGCTTTGGCTAGTGCGTCCGCCAGCCGCTCATATTTTTGGAGATTCGAACTCAAGAGTTTAGAATTGGGCGTCTCGCCGGGCAAAACTACATAACGGACGCGCCGTTTGCTTGAATCGGTGGTCTCGTTTTGAAGACCCGCCTCTCTAAACACCTCACCGAGAACGCCGCGGATACCGACGCGCTTCACCGCAGCATAGAGTTCCCCGAGCCGTTTTGCGACAGTAACACGAACAATGGAATCAGCCTTTCGACAAGCCATCAAGCGGTCGGAAAGCCGTTTTCGTTCTCGTGCTCTTTCTTCGCGGCGGATCGCGTGTTCGCGGGCCTTCTCGGCTTTTTCGGCGCGTCTCGGATCTGGAGTGGATGGTAGGTTATACTGTTTGGGAAAGGGGACGACGTTATCGTCGGACATAGTGCGGTATTCCTTTCTTTCTGCTGGTAATCACTGGTGTGCGGCAAGCGCCGCAGGCCCTTGAGCCAACACGCGCCCCCACTCGCGTCGCCGTGACGGCCCCAAGCGATGGATGGTGACCACAAGATCTTTTGCGGTGTCCAAGACAACGGCGACATTGGCGATGCCACCGAGAGCTGAACTGGGCAAGCCAAGCGTCGCGAGGGCCTGAATCTTGGGCGTCGACAAGGCCAAATGGATGCACCATCCACGCCCAGCATATGAAATGTCGTGCTCCTGATAGATTAGGCCAAGCATCTCCCCAGTAATCCCACGTTCGGCCATGCGGTCCCTGGCGTGCTTTGAGATAGCCGACGGCCCTTGATCCAATGCGCGCATTTGCACCCCCAGTGTGGGTTGGTGCAGACGGTTGTATTGAGCAGCGGCTTCGCTAGCATTCCAGAAAATGGGAATTTATTAGGGAAATAATAAGTTATTAAAGTGGAAACACAAGGAGAATTAATAAACTAGTACAAACGGCTTTCAGCGCCTTTCTTAACCCAGGTTAATGAAGTCGGTGTTCCTCAACCCGAAGTCGATGCTTGGCTACGGCAATCTTGCTAATAGGGGCGGAGCCATAAATCTCTCGATAAATTTGCAGCACTGAAAGAACCGCCCAGCGAAACTTCACGGCAGGGCCGCCGCCATGGCGATCGGCTGTCCGCCCCGCTGGCGCAACATGCCTTCGATGGTGGCCGACATGTGGCCGAGGAGCGCGTCGATGCCAAGGCCTGGTGCCAACGCGCGGGCGATCTGGAGCGCGCGCTCGGCCTCGTGGGCATCGGCCGAGCGAATGGCCGAGGCGACCCGGCCGATGGCCTGGGCAAGCGCCGGGTAATTCGATTGGCCCGCGAGATCGGGCCCGCCGATCAGCGCATGCAGCCGGACCGAAGCGGCCTTGCCCTTGACCCGCACATCGCCGATCTCGACGGTCGCGTAATCGGGCGCCAGCTTGAGCGTTCGTTCCGCGACCAGGATGTCGATGCCGTAGATCTTGGTCACGCCCTCGATTCGCGACGCCAGGTTCACGTCATCGCCCATGGCGGAATAATTGAACCGCTGCTTGGAGCCCAGATTGCCGACGCAGCAGGGACCGGTGTTGAGCCCGATGCCGATGCGGATCGGTTGGAACCCGGAATCGCCGCCATGCTGGGCCATGAGCTGGGCGTTGAGCTCGGCCAGGCGCCCGCGCATGTCCAGCGCCGCGTCGAAGGCGTGGCGGGCGTGCTGGGGATCGTCCAACGGCGCGTTCCAGAACGCCATGACCGAATCGCCGATATACTTGTCGATGGTGCCTTCGTGGCGCAGCACCGCCTCGGTCATCGGGGTCAGGAACCGGTTCAAGAGCGCGGTCACTTCTTCCGCGTCCATGGTTTCCGCGATCGAGGTGAAGTCGCGGACATCGCAGAACAAGAGCGAGATGTCGCGGATCTCGCCACCCAGCTTCAATTGCGAAGCATCGGCCGCCAGGCGCTCGACGAGTTCCGGCGCCAGGTAATGGCCGAAGGCCTCGCGCACCCGTTTACGCTCGACGTCCGATCGCTGATAGGACAACAAGAGCCCGGTGACATAAACACCAAGCGCACCCACGCCGGGATAGACCGGGTCGAACAGCAATCCGTAATCGCGATAGGAAAACACGGCGCCAAGCCCGGCCAATCCGACCACCAATCCACCTAGCGCCGCGCAGCCGACCGGCCCCACCCGGGGCAAGAGCCAGATCATCAACACGCCCATCACGAATAGGGCGCCGATCTCGATCTCGTTCGACCACGGTGAGCGCACCAGAAAATCCCCGGTGATGATCTGTTCGATCGCTTGGGCGTGAATCTCCACCCCGGCGATCACTGGCTGGTTGGGGGTGGAGCGCAGATCGCCCAGGCCCGGCGCGCTGGTGCCCACGAAGACGATGCGGCCCTTGACATCGATGGGGAGGCCGTCCAGCACCTTCCAGGCCGGGACATAGCGCTCCGTTCGGTGACCGGTGTCGTGCAGCCAGATCTGTCCGGCCTGGTCGGTCTCGACCGGGAAGTTGCCGATCCTGAGTTCGCCGACACTGGCTCTCAGCCCGTCGAAGAAGGATTGCTGACCCTGGGCGCCGCTCGACTTCACCACATAGGTCTTTTCGCGCTGGGCAACGCGGAGCGCTTCGGCCGCGAGGCTCGGCATCAAGGTTCCCTTGACGCCGAGGATGAGTGGCACGCGCCGCACGATGCCGTCGCGGTCGGGGACCACGTTGATGCTGCCGTTTCCGGCGGTTTTCTGTTGCAGGATGTCGAGGCTGGCGACCGCACCCGGGAACTGGCGTACCAGCGTCAGCGGGTTTTTGCCAATGGAAGCGAAGCTGCCCTTTTTTCTCAATTTTTGCGTGTTGACCTCGTTGGTGAGCACGAATCCAAGAACGACCGGCGCCTTGGCGATCGCCTCGGCCAGGGCCTGGTCAGGGTCGGAAACCTTCGCCTTGATCCCGGCCAGCGCTGGATCGTCGGGATCCATTCCCCAGGCCTTGCCGATCTCGGAGGGTGAGGTCCGATCCGGCTCGGAAAAAACGACGTCGAGGGCAATCGAGGCGGCGCCGGCCTTGGTCAGCCGAGTAATCAGCTCCGCGGTCAGATTGCGCGGCCACGGCCACTGGCCATACTTGGCCAGGGTTTGGTCATCGATATCGACAATTCGAACCGGTGTGTCGACATAGGCGCGCGGCTCCATCCGCTGGAACTGATCGAAGGTGAGGTGGCGCAAGTCTTCGAGGAAGCTCGGATCGTACCAGCGCAGGGCGATGGCGCCGAACAGGACCGCGAACGAGAGGATGCGTTGGAGCCAGCGCTGCATTCACGCCCGCCGTTCCGGCGCTCCACCGCCCCTGACGCACGGGCAGCACGGGCGGGCGCCGGGTGCATGTGAATCGGCATCCCCAAGCATTAACCATTGCTCCAAAATCGTGAGCCGATTCCCCCCATCGACGTTTTGCGGCCCAAAAATCATGGCCAAGCCACACCCATATGTGCAGTACGTCACATCATTTTAACATATTAGCCATTGACGACCAGGGGTCGGAAGCCGACATTAGAGTAGAATTTTAACTAATGTAGCAAGTGGGGTTCACTATGTTGCGTCTGTTCTTGAAGGCAGGCGTCTCGGCGGTGGCAATCTGTGTTGCGATCGGCGTTGCCGACGCCGCAGGCATCGCCATTGTAACCGATGTGGTGAATGCCGCCTATCGAACGCCCCCCGGGGCCGACGAATTGCCGGCCAAGGTCCAGGACGAGCTGGTCCAAGACGAACTCTTGCGCACCGACACCGAATCGACCATCGCGGTGCAGTTTATCGACGGTTCGGAGATGAGCCTTGAGCCGGAGAGCGAGCTGGTCCTCTCCAGTTATGTCTTCGATGCTTCGCAGAGTTCCAGCTCCGGCCTGATGAAGCTTGGCACCGGCATTTTCCAGTTTTCCTCGACTGGCGTCGCTGACGAAGGCGTGGAATTCGAATCCCCGGTCGCAACCATCGGCATTCGCGGGACCACGATTCTGGTGGTGATCGCTCCCAGCGGCGTCACGCAAGTTGACGTGGTCGACGGTGCCGTTGAAGTAAAGCCCAAGGGCGGCGGAAAATCCGGTTTTGCCGAGGCGGGGCAGAGCATCCTGGTCGTCTCGCCCGACCATGACGCGCAGGTGGGTTCCATCGGCGATTTTTCGACCGCCGCGGGAGCTACTCCGGCCGCGAGCTCGAGTGCAACCGACAGCGACAAGAACCGAGCCGAACACGCCCGTCCCGAGCCGCCCGATCCTCCGGATCCTCCCGCCGATCCTCCCGCCGATCCTCCGGATCCTCCCGCCGATCCCCCGGATCCTCCCGCCGATCCCCCGGATCCGCCCAGCCCCCCGAGTGGGCCTAAGCCCCCGGATCCGCCGGCTTCGCCCAGCGGCGACGATGGCAATAACGGCCACGGCAACGATCCCGACGGTAACGACGACAGCAATCCAGGCGGCCAGGGCGGCAAGGGCCCAAAAGGCGGCAAGAAGTAATCCCGCGCCGGGTGATTTGATCACGAAATGATTTTGGCCGCCGGCTAGACCGGCGGCCAATTTTACGTTGGGCCGTCATCAGCCCATCAAGCTTCTGAGGGCGCGGTTGGCGACCGCAAGCATCGCCAGTTCGAGCTTGCCGATCTGGCGCAAATCGACAAGCAATTGCTCGGCACGGCCGAGATTGGCGCCCAATTGCGCGCGCCAGGCACCAATCGCAGCGCTCCCGGTGCTGGTCCCGGCGGAAAGAACCGCTCCCGTCAGATCGCGCTGATGGCCGTATAAATCCTCGATAATCGCGAACACCGCCATCCGGTCCCAGTGGTTGTCCCCGATCAGCGACCGCGCTCCGGCCCGCAGCCAATCCAGGTGGAACTCCTCGCCGATCGCGTAATAGGTCCGGGCCGTGTCCGCGACCGGCAGCGCGCGTTCCTTGGCGATGCGCACGATGTCGAGCGCCGAGTTCATCATCAGGAACTGTCCGATCCGCATCGCCAGATCGCGCGGCACGCCCTTGCCCTCGAGATCGGCGGCATGCTCCTGGAGGTCGGTGCGGTCGGGTTCGGACAGCAATTCCGGCAACGCGGCCTCGAGCGCGATTAGTCCCGGCTGATAGGCCGCGATGTTGGCGGCGATGTTCAGCGGATGCGGGCCAATGCGCAGGAACCATTGCGTCGCCTGCTCGGCGAGGCGAACGGAAACGACCAGCATATCGATCTGGGTCGCCGCCCTGACCTTGTTGTCCAATTCCTGGATGCCGGCCCAGGCCTTGCGCAGGCGCAGCGCGCCTCGCGCGATGGCATAGGCGCGCGCGATCGCCGAGACGCCCAGCCCGGTCCGCTCCCCCATCAGATGCAGGAAGGTGGCGCCCATGCGGTTGACCAGCGAATTGGTGACATCGGTGGCGATGATCTCGCGCCGCAACCGGTGGCCCGCGATCTGCTTGCGATAGGCCTGCTTCAGCGCCGCCGGGAAGTAATCGAGGAGGTCGTCCTCCAGCCAGGGGTCATCGGGCAGATCAGAGGGCAGCAGATCGTGGTAGAGCGCGTTCTTGGAATAGGCGAGCAACACCGCCAGTTCCGGCCGTGTCAACCCGACCCGGCGCGCCAGGCGCTGGCGCACGCTTTCATCGTCGGGCAAGAACTCGATGCCGCGATCGAGGCGATTGGCACGCTCCAACGCCCGCATGAACCGGTTCTGCTGGTCAAGCTGGCGATAGCCCAGATGCTCGGCCAATGAGATCGCCTGCGATTGCAGGTAGTTGTCGCGCAGCACCAGGGAAGCCACGTTGTCGGTCATGGTGGCGAGCAATCGATCGCGCTGCTTCATGGTCAGGTCGCCCTCGGCGACTACGCCGTTGAGCAGGATCTTGATGTTGACCTCGTGGTCCGAGGTGTCGACGCCGGCGGAATTGTCGAGCGCGTCGGTATTGATGCGGATGCCCTGGAACGCGGCCTCGATTCGGCCCCTTTGCGTGAAGCCAAGATTGGCGCCCTCGCCCACCACCTTGCAGCGCAGCGAAGACGCCTTGATCCGAATCGAATCGTTCGATCGGTCGCCGACATCGGCATCGGTTTCATCGCTGGCCTTGACATAGGTGCCGATGCCCCCCAGCCACAAGAGATCGACCTCCGCGCCCAGGAGTAGCCAAATGAGCTCGGCCGGCGTTACCGCCTGCTTCTCGATGCCGAAACGCCGGCGTGCTTCCGGCGAAAGCGCGATCGACTTGGCCTTGCGCTCGAAAACGCCACCGCCTTGCGAAATCAGCGTCGTGTCATAGTCGGCCCAGCTCGATCGCGGCAGTTCGAACAGGCGCCGACGCTCCTTGATGCTCGCGGCCGGATCGGGGTCCGGGTCGAGGAAAATGTGCTGGTGATTGAAAGCGGCGAGCAGGAACGTGCGCTCGGACAGCAGCATGCCATTGCCGAACACGTCGCCCGACATGTCGCCCACGCCCACACAGGTGAAGTCGGCGGTCTGGATGTCGGTGCCGGCCTCGCGGAAATGGCGTTTCACGCATTCCCAGGCACCGCGCGCGGTGATCCCCATCTTCTTGTGATCGTATCCCGCCGACCCGCCGGAGGCGAACGCGTCGTCGAGCCAAAACCCGTATTCGCGCGACACCGAGTTGGCGATGTCGGAGAACGTGGCCGTGCCCTTGTCGGCGGCTACCACCAGATAGGGATCGTCGCCGTCGAGGCGGCGCAGATCCGGGGGTGGAACCACCTTGCCGCCGGACAGATTGTCGGTGATATCGAGCAAGCCCCGCATCAGCATCTTGTAGCAATCCACGACCTCGGCCATGAGCGCCTCGCGATCGCCGCCCTGGGGCGGCCTCTTGACCACGAATCCGCCCTTCGATCCCACCGGCACGATGACCGCGTTCTTCACCATCTGCGCCTTCATCAAGCCGAGAATCTCGGTGCGAAAGTCCTCGCGCCGGTCGGACCAGCGGATGCCGCCCCGCGCCACCTTGCCGCCGCGCAGATGGATCGCCTCGGCGCGCGGCGAATACACGAACACCTCGACCAGCGGTCGGGGCAGCGGCAATTCCTCGAGGCGCCGCGAATCGAGTTTGAAGGAAACATAATCCTTGGGCCCGCCATCGGCGGCCTTCTGGAAAAAGTTGGTGCGCAGCGTCGATTGCACCGCATTCAGGTAGCGGCGCAGAATTCGGTCCTCGTCAAGGTTGACCACACCATCCAGGCGCTTCTTGATCTTGTGCTCGATCATGGCGATCTGTTCGTCGGGGTTTTTCGCCGCCGGATCGTGGATGGCGTGGAACAGCCTGACGATCAGGCGCGCGATCGTCGGGTTGGCGTTGAGGGTCGCCTCCATGTAGCTTTGGCTGAAGGCGATTGCCGCCTGGCGCAGATACTTGCAATAGGCCCTGAGCAGCGCGATGTCGCGCCAGCCGAGGCCAGCGGTGATCACCAGGCGGTTGAATCCGTCATCCTCCAGGTGTCCCGACCAGATGCGGCCATAGGCGTCGTGGAACTTGTCGCGAATGTTGGAAACCTCGACCTCGGCGCCATCGGCCGTCATCATGGTGAAGTCGTGGATCCACACCGGTTCGCCCTTGCCCTCGGGCTTGACCTCGAAGGGCATTTCGCTGATCACCTTCAGGCCGAAATTCTCCAGCGAGGGTAGCACGGTCGAAAGCGCCATCTTGTCCCGCGCCTGGTAGAGCTTCAGGCGCAACTCGCTGGGCGCGGATTCCACCGGCCGATAGAGGTTGATGCCAGGAAAACTACTTCGCGAAACCTCGATCACCCGGTCGATGTCGTGGACCGCGGCGAAGGCGTTGAAATGCTCCTCGTAACCGGCTGGAAACGCATTGCGGAACCGGCGCAACAGCTCGGCGCCGGCGGCCTCGCCCTTGGCCTCCGCCAACGCGTCGCCAAGCCGGTCCTGCCAAGACCTGGCGGCGTCCACCAGCTGCGCCTCCAATTCGGCGATGTCGACCGGGGGCACTTGGCCAGGAGTGGTGGCGACGATGAAATGCAATCGGGCTAGCGCGCCTTCGCCCAGATGGACATAGAAGGCCGACAACCGGCCGGCATAGGCCCGGGCGACGATCGCCTGCATGCGCAGGCGCAATTCGGTGCTGAGCGCGTCGCGAGGCAGGAACACCAGACAAGAAACGAATCGCTCGTAGCGGTCGTGCCGGGCGAACAGAGCGATGCGCTGGCGCTCCTGTAAATGCAGGATGCCCACGGCGGTATCCAGAACCTCGTCCTCGCTGGCCTGGAACAATTCGTCGCGCGGAAAGGTCTCCAGGATATTGGTCAGGGATTTTCCGTCGTGACTGGCGGGGTCGAAACCGGCGCGCGCGATGACGTTCTGGACCTTGCGCTGGAGCAGCGGAATCTCGCGCG
The DNA here is from genome assembly GCA_964542425.1 of uncultured Rhodospirillaceae bacterium. Taxonomy (GTDB): domain Bacteria; phylum Pseudomonadota; class Alphaproteobacteria; order Dongiales; family Dongiaceae; genus Dongia_A. The sequence goes on from CAZIUB010000073.1 coordinate 12,274, forward strand.
GGCTGCGGTTGTACGCCATGGAAGTGAACAGGCCCACGAACAAGCGTTCGCCGCCGACAGTGCCAGCAGAGTCGAAGAGCTTGACCCCGATCGTGTCCATGTGCACGTCGCGATGCACGGTCGATCGCATGTTGGCCTTGGCCACCAGCAGCAGATTGGGCTGGCGGATCGCCGCGCGCAGATCGGACGGCACGCTCTCCTGGCCCTTGAGGCCGCCGAACACCCGCAGCGATGGGTCGCGAAGAAGGCCAAGGGACCGGTCCGCGACGATCTGGTAGGTGGCACTTTCCGCATCACCCATCAGCGTGTATTCGCGGCAGCCAAGGAAGGTAAAATTGTCGTCGGCCAGCCATTTCAGGAAACGCAGATCTTCGCTCGCCTGTTCCTCCGGCGCCGGCAGCTTCCGCGATTCCACTTCGGCGATGGTTTCGGTCAAGCGTTGGCGCATGGCGGACCAGTCGCCAACCGCCACGCTCACGTCGCCCAGCACCTTTTCCAGTCGCTCGGCCATCGCCCGATGGCGCTCCTGGCCAGCGATCTGGGTTACCCTGATCTGCATGATCGATTCGGCGGGCGCTCCGGCGCGCCCCAGACCGGTCAATTGGCCCTTGGCGCCACGCTGGACACGCATGATCGGGTGCACCACCAGGCGAACGCCAACCTCCTGGCGATTCAATTCGGCGGTCACCGAATCGACCAGGAAGGACATGTCGTCGTTGACGATTTCGATGATTGTGCCCTGGCTGCGCCAGCCATGCTCGTCCTGCCTGGGATTGAAGACCCGGACCTTCGCCACGCCGGCCTGGCGCTTGCCGGCGAAGCGCCACAACGACAGCGCCGCCGAACACAAATCCTCCGGTGTTTCCTCGGATACGTCGCTCAACGGCACATTGGCGTAGAACTGCCGGGTAAAGGATTCCACGCTTGCCGCGTTGCTTTTTTCGATGCGCTCGCTCGCGTGCCGAACTACCTCGTCGATCAATTGCTGCTTCTGCTTGTCGGATTTCATGATCGGTCCGATCCGGAATCGAGGTTGCGGCCCTGGGCCTCGGTCGGCGCGCTAGTACCCGCCGTCGCACAAAGGCTATTCAAGCCAAATGACCCCGTCGGTTCACGCCGGCGGGTACCGCCATACTGGTAACTTGCGCCAACTTTCGCGGCAGCATGGGAGAATTTCATGGATCACGCATTTTCGAAAGTTGGCACCGAGCCACCAGCATCCAGAATCGGACCTTATCGCAGGGTGCCGGCCGTGGCTAGATCACGCGGCCCGGGTGCTCGGGGACCGGGCGCTTCGATGTTCCGGGCGACCCCCCGATTGGGCCGCTTGTTCCGGTTGCCGTAACCAAGATCAGCAATCCGAGGGCGGCGGAGAGCAGGCTGGCCACGATCACGCCAAGACGGACCAGCGCCAGGTTCTGGGATTGGCCGAAGGCGAGCGATCCGATGAACAGGCTCATCGTAAAACCGATGCCGGTCAGTGCGACGACGCCATACATTTGCAACCAAGTAACGCCGGCGGGCAGGCGGCCCAGACCAAGGGCGCGCAAGATCCACAGCGCGGCCATGACACCCGCCTGCTTGCCGGCGAATAGTCCTAGGATTACACCCAACGTGACCGGGTGGGCCAGTTGCTTGACACCGATCTCGGCCAGCGACAGGCCGGAATTGGCGAAGGCGAAGAGCGGCATGATGCCAAACGATACCCAAGCATGCAGATTGCTTTCGCACTCGCGCAGCAGCGATGGCGCTTCCTCCCTCTTTGGCCGCAACGGAATGGTCAACGCCACCAGCGTCCCGGCGAGCGTCGCGTGCACACCGGATTTGAGCACGCAAGTCCAGATGAAGATTCCGACAATGACATAGGCGGCAAGCCTACCCACGCCCAGCCGATTGAAGGCCACGAGAACAACCAGTCCCCCTCCAGCCAACGCCAGCGACAAGGGCGCCAGATCGGCGGTATAGAACAGCGCAATAACGATGATGGCGCCGAGATCGTCCAGAATGGCTAGCGCCAGCAGGAACACCTTGAGGGCGGTCGGTACCCGCGGCCCGAGGAGCGAAAGAACGCCGAGTGCAAAGGCGATGTCGGTCGCCATGGGAATCGCCCAGCCGGAAAGGTTCTCGGCGTCGCCGAGGTTGAACAGAACATAGATGATCGCCGGGCCGAGCATGCCGCCCAGCGCGGCGACGGCAGGTAGTGCCGCCTGGGAGACCGTGCTAAGCTCTCCTTCCAGGACCTCGCGCTTGATTTCCAGCCCGATCAGGAAAAAGAAGACGGCCATCAGCCCGTCATTCACCCAAAGCAGCAGCGGCTTCTGCAAGCCGATCGGACCCGCCTGAACGCCGATCGGCATGGCGAGCAAGCCCTCGTAGAGATCGGAGGCCGGAGAATTGACGACCGTCATCGCCAGAAGTGCCGCCGCCAGCAACAGCACGCCGCCGCTCGATTCCCGACGCAGGAATTCCCGGATGGCACTGATCGGCATCGGCTGCTCCGTTTCCATCGTCGCGTGGGAAAGGGACTACCGAGCCTGAAGGTAAAACGAAAGCCCTGGTTTTCCTTGCGCCAGACCCAATCGAAGACCCGGCCTAGCCCCCAATCAGGGAAGGTGAAAGCGCCAGCAGCATCATCATGGCCCCGAAAATCGCGCCTTCGACGGCTTGTTTCAAGATATCTCCAAACATCCAGACCCCCGCGATAAACGCTGATTGAACCCATTATGTTCTATTTACGTTCCAATATCAAGTCCGGAAAAGGCGACCCGCCAATCGGGGCTTGATCGCCTGGTTTCTAGTTAAGGGCAATGCGGAGCGGCTGTTCGGTATCAGTGGGCACGATTGAATCGGGGCCGATAGGCGCCATCGACCGGGCCATCGAAAATCTCGCACACCATCGGATGGCGGCAGGGCTTCCCGCTTTCGTCGGGCAGCAGGTTCTGTTCCGAAACATAGGCGACATAGGTGGTTTCGCCGTTTTCAGCGAATAAATGGTAGAAGGGTTGGTTCTTGTGCGGACGAATTTCCGGCGGCACCGATTGCAGCCATTCCTCGGAATTGTTGAACACCGGGTCGACGTCAAACACCACGCCGCGAAATGGATAGACGCGATGCTTGACCACATCGCCGATTCCGAATCGGGCTGTCCGCGGCTTGTCCACTGAAATTCCCGAACTCCGTTTCTTCGTAAGGCGCGCCCAAGATGTTCGCGCCCCACCCGGTTCCATCTGGTCGGATCATGCTTGTCTTATGACTTCCTTGGCCCGTTCGAGCAAAATGGGCCGCTGTCGGTGAGCTCGCGAGCTCACCGACAGCGGGAGGGGACGGGTCGGGAACATGCTGGCTGTTACGAGCCGAGCTAGAGTGTGACCACCCCTCTCTTTTCCTGGAGGCCTGAACGGATACCCGGGCGGCACGGCCCGGATGACAAGCAAAGGACCTGGAAAAGATGACTG
>CAZIUB010000074.1:0-18250 GCA_964542425.1 uncultured Rhodospirillaceae bacterium
GGAGATCGACGAGGGCGGCAAAGTTCTCCTCGCTCGTCAGCCATTCCGTCTCGAAGCGCCCCATCTCGCTCGTCGAAGCCGCAATTCGGTCCAGACCGCGACGGTCCACGATGGCCCGCATCGCCGGGTCGAGCGAAAGCCTCTCGGCGTCGTTTACGTCCTCGTAGCCGGCGAGGCGGCCGAACACCGATTGGCGAAACAGCCACTCAACCAGGTGCCGGATGTTCTTGCCGTGCCGCGCCTCGGTCAGGATCGATCCGGCGAGGTCGGTCAGCCCGAGCGCGTGATCCAGTTCGCGATAGGCGAGCAGGTCGGCATCCGAGGTGATCTTGCTGCCGTGGAATTCCAGTTTCAGGCGTCGGTCGAAAACGACCCGTAGAGGCCCAGGTTTCGCTTCACCCATCGGATATGCCATGACCGATCCCACTACGTCGCCACAAGACATTGATTCTTATATCAGAATCGACGCCTGGCGTCAGTGAAATTGCAATCTACGTGGGGAATCCGGGATTAGATGACCCCGCTCGCGCAATCCGCCGACGCGCGCGTTCATGCCGGCGTAGCATTCCTCTGTACCTGTTTGCCGGGCCGTGGGGCTTTGACCCGGCAACAGCCTTCTTTTTGCCCACGCTATTTTTCTACGGCCGCGCGGATCGCGCGACGCCGAGACCCGCAACCCCTCGCTCGGCACAAGGGCGTAGGGCGGTTCCTGCCGTGGCGCTGGCATATGGCCAGCCGCATGGAGTCGCCTCGCACCCCCTGATTGCGGCCGCCGTGCCGGCGCTGGTGGCGCGATTCCTCTTCTAAGGAGGTGGCTCATGTGGCGTTTGATCGCAGCCGCGTTCCTAGCGGCTTTTTTTGCATGCCGAATCGGGCCGGCCATCGCGGCGGCATGCGTGCCGCCAGCCGAGATCGTCCGACAGGTGCTGATAACGGATCCGGAGGCTCGGATCGCGCGGGTCACTGGCGAGAAGGCGTCGCGGATGGGTGCCGCCATCACGCAAGCGACGGGGCTCACCATGACCGGGGAGGCGCACTACCTGGTGATCGCCAGCCCGAGCCGGCCCTACGTCATTGTCGCCCGATTCCAGAACGGGTGCGTCACCCATCATGGAAGGTTCCCGGCGGAACTGATCCGTCGCTGGCTGGAAGGTCAGCCGACATGATCCGAACGACCGAGGCCGAGATCGCCGAGCTCAAGGTCAAGGTCGATCATCTGGAAGCGAGTGTCGAAAAGATGAGCGCCAAGATCGACGCCCTGCAGGAGACGTTGAACCAAGTTAAGGGCGGCTGGCGCTTGGCTTTGGCGCTGGGGGGTGCCGCGGCGGCCATCGGCGCGGCCATGGCTTGGCTCGCCGAACACATCGCGTGGCGATGACCGGGAGGCCTGGCCCGGCCCAAGCGTGCGGGCCCGGTTCCAGCTTTCTCAACATCACATCAGACCCGAGGAGCTTAAAGCATGGCCGACGATGATTGCAACGAAGTCGAGAACGACGATTCCCTGGCTCCCGCTTGTTATTTCGATCAGGCGCCGCTCGATGAATTGCGCCGCTATGTCTGCCTGGACATGGCGCGCCTCGGCGGCTCGATGCCGGACAAGATGGTGCGCCTGGCGCGCGACATGGAGCGGTTTCTGATGGGCCGGGGCGCTTTGCGCGCGGCCGACGATCACGAGTGATCATGAACCCTGGAGCGAGAAGCCATGACCGAGATCACGCTCTACAGCGGCGCGGTGACGCTGTTCTATCTGTTCGTCGCCGTCACAATTTTCTGGGCGATGCTGCGCTGGCTCGATCGCCTGGCCGGCATTCGGTTCAAGGATCGCGTCGTGCCGGTGATCCTGGGGAGCCGCATCGCGACCGCGCTCTATTTCGGGGCGCGGATCCTGGCGGTGGCGATCGTGGTGAGCGCGGTCTTGTCTTGAGGGCGATCGCCGTCTGTTTCTTGGCGGGATTGATCCTTGCGATTTCGCACTCGGCCCGCGCGGGCCACTTCCCCAACCGCCACGATTCCGAGATCAGCCAAGCGGTCAAGCGCTGGTGGCCGGATTATCCGCTGTGGCGGATGCTGAAGGCCCAGCTCATCCAGGAATCGCGACTGGACCCGGCTTCGGTATCGCCGGTCGGCGCGCGCGGCCTTGGCCAGTTCATGCCCGGCACATGGGACGACATGATCCGGCAGATGGGCCTTGGCGCCCGCGCCAGCCCGCATGACGATATCGCCATCGAGGCGGCGGCCTTCTACATGGCCAAGCTGCGGCGGTCATGGAGCGCGCCCCGGCCGCAAGATGACCGGCACGATCTGGCGCTGGCCTCCTACAATGCCGGGCTCGGCAATATCCTAGAGGCGCAACGATTGTGCAACGGCGCGCGGCTCTATGCCGGAATCATCGTGTGCCTGCCCAGCGTGACCGGGCGGCACTCGGCCGAAACCATCGCCTATGTCGTGCGCATTCACCGATGGTTCACGGAGATGGAGGCCGAACGATGATCGGCGTGGCATGGATGATTTGGCGCCTGCGCTGGCTGGTGGGTGCGACAATCCTTATCGCCGTCATCGGTGGTGGCTGGCTGCATTTGAAGGCGCTGCGGGCGGAGGCGACGCTTGCCCAAGCGCAAGCGGGGGAGTTGCGCCGGGCCAATCGCGAAAATCTCGAAGCGATGGCGGCTCTGCGCGGGGAGCGCGATTTCGCCGACCGGATCCTGGCCCAGCGCGCCGCCCAGGTTCGCGATCGCGCCGAAGACCTCACCCGCCTCATGAAGAAGGCATTGGATCATGATCCCTCCCAGGATTGCCCTCTCTCTCCCGCTATCGATGCTGTTCTTGACGGCTTGTCAGGCGCCGCCGGCGACGGCGACGCGGATTGAGCGCTTGGCGCCGCCCGCCGCGCTGCTCGAATGCAAGGGCGCGCCCCAAGTGCCGCCGAGGCCCCGCACCCAGCGCGACGTGGCGCTCTATATCGCCCAGCTCGCGGCCGCGCACGACGATTGCGAAGGCAATCTGGCCGCAGTCAGGGCGTGGGCGGCCGGGCGTCCTTGAATCCGTTCCCTGTTCGGGGCACCTCTCGGCTTGAGCGTGGCGGATTTCGTTTTATCGAAACGCGCCCAGAACCAGGTCGGCGATTCGAGCGCCAAGCGCCCCGTGCGCTTCCTTCTCCAGATGGATGCCGTCCACCGGGCTGGAGACGATCACCGTGCCCAGATCGAGGAACAGCGCGCCGTGCCGATCGGCGATTTCGCGATAGAGCCGGGCAAGCCGCTTGGATTTTTCCGCGCCGCCGGCGAACATGTCCTTGAGCGGGCCCACCTCCAGAATCGGCGCCGGGCAGGCGATCAGCAAGCGTGGCGGGGTGCCGTGAAGACGGCCGTTCTCGGCGACAATCTCGGCAAGCGTATGCACGCCGCTGGCGATCGCCTCGGCCGAGGCGCCGAAGCGCGGCTTGAGATCGTTGGTGCCCAGCATGAGGACGACCATGTCGAGCGGCCAGTGGCTCTCCAGGCAGGCCAGAAAATAGCGCAGCGCGTTCCTCTCGGCGCCTTCCACCGGATCGTCTCGGGCTGTGGTTCGTCCCGGCAATCCCTCCTCGATCACGTGCCAGCCCGGCCCCAGCCTTTGCCGGAGAATTCCGGGCCAGCGTTCCGTAAAGCCGAAGCGCTGGTAGTCGTCAAGATGGGTCATCGGCGCCGATCCGAATGTGTTCGAATCGCCGAAGCAGAGAATCGTGCGCATGTTCTTGTTCCTCCGTTCGGGAATCACCGCGCCAGCAAGGCGCGAATTTCCAAGAGAGTCGGCATCGAGGGCGCGGTGCCGGCCCTGGTCACCGAAATGCCGGCGGTGGCGCAGCCGAAGCGGATGGCCTCCAGCGGTTCCTGCCCGGAGGCCAAAGCCGCCGCCATGCCGCCGTTGAAGGCATCGCCGGCACCCGTGGTCTCGAACACGGAGCCTGCGCGAAAGGCCGGCACCAGGACCGATTGGCGCTGGGTGTGATAGAGTGCCCCCAACTCGCCCAGCGTGATGATCGCGGAGCCGCATCCCCTCTCCAGAAGCGCGCTGCCCGCTTTCCTGGCGCTGTCGGGGTCGGAAACCGGAATCCCGGTCAGGATGGAAGCCTCGCTTTCATTGGGTGTGATGTAATCGCAGACGGCAAAAATCTCGCGCTCGAGCCTGGTTGCCGGAGCCGGGTTGAGGATGGTGACCACGCCCTTTTCGCGGGCGATTTCGAGCCCGCGCCTTGCCGCCTCGATCGGCTGCTCCAGTTGCGTGACGAACACCCGCGAGGCCTGGATCGCCGGCGCGCATCGCTCGACATCTTGCGCCCCGATCATGCCGGCGGCGCCCGGAACGACGATGATCGCGTTTTCGCCGGTCGCCTCGTCGACGAAAATGTAGGCAGCGCCAGTCGGCTGGTCGCCGGTCGCCTCGACATTCGCCACATCGATGTTCTCGGCGCGCCAGAGGCCAAGCGCGATCTCGCCGAAGGGATCCTTGCCGATGCGCGAGAGGAGGGAGACTCTCGCGCCGGCTCGCGCGGCCGCCACCGCCTGGTTCGAACCCTTGCCGCCCGGCCCCAGCTTGAAGCCCGAGCCAAGGATGGTCTCGCCCATCGCCGGCGGGCGCGAGGCCCGGAAGGCGAGGTCGGCCACGAAAATGCCGAGGATGGCGACCGAGTTTTCAGCCATTTCCGCCGCCTCAGGTCGGGGGCGGGATCACGCCCTTCTTGAATAGGAAGCAGCCGTAGAAGCGCCGCTCGCCGGTCTGGATCACGCAATAGGCCCGCCTGGCGCGCTCGTAGAATTGCATGCGCTCGATCGATCCCATGGGCAGGGACTTGCCCTCGGCGCGGTCGATCTCGGCCTGGACCTCGCGTTGTACCGGCGGCAACTCGCCGGGCGCGCCCACTACTTCCATGCGCGAAGCCGGATGATCGACGAAGCTGTCCAAGGGCATGACTGAGAGGATCGCCCTGGCGGCGAGTGCGGCACTCACCCCATCGATCCGCAACAGCCGCCCCAGCGCCGTCTGGCGCGCGACCGAATCCGAGGGGAAGTTGGTGTCCGAGATCACCAGCTCGTCGCCGTGCCCCATGGCGCGCAGCGCGAATAGCACATCCGCGTTCAACAATGGGTCGATATTTTTCAGCATGTGTTGGCTCCGATCCGTTGGGTCAGTGATCCGCGCACGGCCCAATCACACCTCCAGCTTATTTCAGCGTGCTCGCCCGCGAGTCAAGCCGGTGCCGCCCTGGCGGCCAGCAAAACCTCCGCCAGTTCGCAGAATCCCGACCCGCCGCTGCCCTTCGTCACCCAGGCTGGTTTGGCGCTCAGCGCATCGGCGAATTCAAGGACGTTGGCCACGCCGACAGCATTGGGGAAGAACGCGAACATCGGCGCGTCGTTCGGCGAATCGCCGGCAAAAACGACACGGTCGCGCTCCGAATCCAAATCCAACCCAAGCGCCTCATCCAGGAACAGGCGGGTCATGCTGAGCTTGTCGTAATCGCCGAACCAGCCATTCACGTGAATCGAGCTGATCTTCGCTCTTGCTTCGTGCCGTTCGAAGATCGCCACGATTTTGTCGATTGCCGGCTTGGGCAACACCGGTACATCCTCGCAATAGTCGATCGCCAGATCGGCCTCGCGATAGGCCTGATCGGCGGCCAGGGCGGCCCCCGGCACTTCGCGCAACACATCGGCGCGGATCTTGGCCAGGCGCAGGCGATCCGCTTCGCGCTCCGCTTTGCCCTTGGCATAGCGCCGAATCATGTGCCTGGCCTTCGCGTCATGGCGAAAATAGAACGCGCCGTTTTCGCCGATGACACCATCGACCGGCCAGAACCTTGCGATCAGATCGCACCAGCCGGCCGGCCTGCCAGTGACCGGAACCACGATCAACCCCGCCTCGCGCAGCCGAGCAAGCGCCGCATAGGCCTGCCAAGTCAAATGCCCGTCCGTGGTCAGCGTGTCGTCGATATCGGTGAGGAATATGCGGATATCGCGCAGGGTCTCGGCCGGGCAATCGCCGAGCGGTCGCAGGCGATCTTCCGCCGGTCGTTCCTTGGTCGAAGGTGCCATGCGCGCGAGATCCCTCGGAAAAGTTACGGCCTGGCGGCGGTGTCGCAATCGGCCTGGACCGCCGACAATTGCGAGAGGATGGAGCCCTTGTCCGGAGCGTAGGAGCCATCGAAGATCGCGGACCCGATGGTGAAAGCATCGGCGCCGGCCTCCGCCAACGCTTCTATCTGGGCCTTGGTCGAAACGCTGCCGGCGACGATGAGGTGCCCCGTGCCAAGGCCGCGCCGGCCCGCGCGCACAAGATCGATCGGATCGGCCTCGGTCGCGCGATAGGCCAGCAGATCGGCGCCGGCGCAGCCCTTGCTCATGAAGTCGCGGCAATGCGCCTCGACTTCCCGCGGCGTGCCGCCGAGTTTGGTCGGATGGCCCGCCGGATGGCCGGGGAAAGGATAATATTGCGTTCGGCTGCCTCGCAGCATTGCCTGAACGCCGGGGACATCGGTGCCGCCCAGCAACCGATCCACGCCTAGCTCCGCGGCGATGCGGGCCGAATTGAGGCAGGCCTCGGGTGTCGTGCTGACGACCTCCATGTAAACAATGGCGTCGGAACCACGGATGGCGGCGGCCAGTGCCGCCAGAATCGATGGCGCGACACCCACATCCTTGAACCCGACATGGCGCAGGCGAAGCGGTCGGATCAACTCAAAAAGTTCAAGGCAATCCGCGATCGTCCGGTCCTGTCGCGTCAGCATGAATATGAAATCCATCTAGTACCCGCCCTCGCCGATGGCCGATTCGAGCCAAAATGACTCCGCCAGTACACGGCGGCGGGTACAATCAGCTGGTGACATGTGGCCCGACTTTCGTGGAAGCATCGGAGCGTTTCATCGATCACTCATTTTCGAAAGTTGGCACTGGTAACTCCGCGCGGTCGAGTCGAATTCAAGTATTGTCGCTGGTGTCGCGCGATCGGGTGATGGCCGGCACGATGCCCTCCAGCACACCAGACCCGTGCGCCAAGTCGAGAAATGTGTAGCGGTTGCGGATGCGCATGGCGCGTCGCACCGCCGTTTCATAGAAAGCCTGCGGCCAACCGAGATCGCGGGGCGCGCGCGGCGCGCCTGCGCGCGCCAAGACCCGGTCCAGGGAACGCGACGGGATCACAATCTTGGATATCGCCTCGACAATCCGGGGCCATCGATCGGCGATCCTGGCGTTCGTTGCGTCAAGAAGCGCTCCGGTCAGGCGTTTTGCCGCGTATTCCTTCCAACAGGTGGGGCCCAAATTCGCGCCGAAATGCTGGACGAACGCCGCCTCGGTCTCGGAATCGGCCTTGAGAACCGGTGCCGCGCCCGCCAGCAGCCGCTCCTGAAGCCGCGCCATGGTCAGCGTGGTCACGCCGATCTGCTCGCCGTGGAAGGAAAACGGCCGATCTCCGGCCGGCAGCATGTCGACATAATGGCTGATCAGATGTTCGCCCTGGCTCGCGGGCAAGCTGCTTCCGCAAATCGCGGTGCCGAAGCCGGACAACAACAGCGTGCGAGTCAATCGTTCCATGGCCGAAAGTTCGCCGTGCATCAGGGCATCGGAATGGGCAAAGAGTTCCGCCTCGTCCTCGGCCAGGAGCACAAAAGGCATCGTGCGATAGGGCAGATCGAACAGCATGTGCGCCAGCAGCCAATCCGCCTGCGCGGTCGGCCGGCAGAGGCTATCGCCCAGCCCTGCCCGGATCAGGCGCGGCGGCGCGGCGGCAAGGATGGAGAGGTCGAGGAATACGCCGAGCGGCGCCTGCGCGTTCAGCGACTTCTTCAGGCCGTTCACGGTGATCGCGGCGTTGACCGAGGCATAGCCGTTCATCGAAGGTGCCGTGCCGAACACCACATAGGGCTTGCGATCGAGGGCGCTTGCGTATTTGCACAGGTCATTGATCGTGCCGGACCCAACCGCGACCAGGGCATCGGCGGCGGCGGTCGCGGAGCGAACCAGTGCCACACTCGTGTCGTCGGCGTGCGGTTGTCCCTCGAGCACGATGCTGGTGAGCGTACCCCGACCCTCCAGCTCGCGCTCCACGCGCTGGCCAAGAATTTCGTGCGTGATCCTGTCGCTGACGATTGCGAGGGATTTTCCGAGCCCCAGCGCCTTCACGATATCGCCCTCACTGCCGGCGATCGATCGAGCGATCACGACCGAGCGGGTATCGACGCGAAGCGGCGCGCCGCCATCGGGGTCTGGATAAGTGCCGGCAAGAAGCTGCTCGACAATATCCGCTGGCATGCGTTCGTGCCCCAGCATCAGGCCCGACCGGCGCGGCCGCAATTGGCGGCGGCCTCTTCGAAATAAGGCGTCAAGTGGTGGAACAGGCGGCGATATTCGCCATAGGCGGCCTGGTAGACTTCGAGCAGCGCCACGTTTGGCGCCCGAAGCTCGGCATCCGAACCGAGCGATGCTGTCGCTGCCCCGAGGCTTTCGACCGTTCCGGACGCGACCGCCGCCAGCATCGCGGCCCCGATGGCCGCGCAATCGACATGGGCCGGCACTTCGCCGGGGCGATTGGCGATATCCACCCGCATCTGCGCCCAAAGGCGGCTCCGAGCACCCCCGCCCAGCAGCAGCAGCGAATGCGTGGCCACGCCGAGGCCCGATAGATGGTCGATCACGTCCCGCATCGCGAAGCCGCACCCCTCCATCACCGCGCGAATCAAGTGGCCTCGGCCATGCGCTGGCGTGAGGCCATAAAAGCATCCCCTTGCATCCGGCAGCCATTCGGGGGCCATCGCACCGGTCAGCGCTGGAATGAAGCGCAATCCATCGGCGCCGGGCGCGATCGCATCCGCGAGCGTGTCCATCGTCGCGAAATCGGAAATTTGCAGGATTGCGGCCAGCCACGCGAGCGCGCCCCCGGAAAGCCAGCCCGGATTCTCGACGAAATAGGCGCCGCCCGGATAGGCGTGCGTCTCCACCAGGCTGCCCTTGTCGCGCAGTGCCGTCGCGTGGATAGCGCCGACCACCTCGCCGGTGCCCAGAACCACGGCGACACGGCCCGGCGCGGTCAATCCGCCGCCAAGCGGGGTCGCGAAATCATCGCCGGTTCCCACCGCCACCGGAAGGAAGCGCGGCAACCCGGTCATCGCGGCACCTCGTTCGGTCAACTGCCCCGCCAAGCTTTCCCCAGGCGCGATCGGCGGCAACTCATCCGCCTTGAGGTCGAACATATCCAAGAGCGAAGAATCGTAGTCGCGCTGGTCGAGCGCGTAGACCATGCTGGTCGAGGCCAATGCATGGTCGATCACCACGATTCCGGTCAGCCGTTCGACCATGAACGAGACCGGCTGATGAAACCGCGCGATCGGCCGATCCGCAGCGAGGTGGCGCTTCAACCAGCGGGCCTTGGCGGCGAGATGGCCGGGATCGAGAACCAGACCGCATGTTTGGCGCACGCGATCGGCTGAAATGCCGCGGATCTCCTCGGTCGCGCGCCGATCCATCCAGGTCAAGCAAGGCGACAGCGGATCACCCTCGCTGTCGACGGCGATGCAGCCATCCAATTGGCCGCAGAGCCCGATCGCCCGCACCGACGCGGGTGTCGCATCGGCTTCCCGCAGCGCCTCGGCGATCGCGGGCCCCATTGCCTCCTCCCAGGATCTAGGGTCCTGTTCGACCCAGCCTGGGTTCGGGTAATGCAAGCCATAGCGCCGCGCCGCGCGGCCCTTGACCCGCAGCGATGAATCCAAGACCGCTGCCTTGAGGCTTTGCGTGCCGATGTCGATGCCGATAATCATCCGCTTCGACCTTAATATCAGCGCAGTGGTTGCGAGCAGTTCATCCACGTCATCAGCAGCATGCCATCGCCCTTCCCTTTGCCTGGCCGTAGGTCTTGAACTTGATGATGACGCGATCGATCTCGGCCTTGGATAGGATGTTCGGCTTGCCGATCTGCAAGGCCCGCCAATATTGCGCGGCCAGGGTTTCGACCTCGACGGCCAGCCACATCGCCTTCTTCAGGTTCGGGCCGAGGACGATCATGCCGTGATTGGCCAATAGGCAGGCGTTCCGCCCACGGAGCGCCTTGACCGCATTGTTGGCTGTCTCCTGCGTGCCATAGGTGGCATAGGGCGCGCACCGGATCGTGTTTCCGCCCGCGGCAGCGATCATGTAGTGGACCGCCGGAATCTCCAGCCCCAGGCAAGAAAGCGTGGTGGCGAACATCGAATGGGTGTGCACGACCGCGCCCACCTCCGGGCGCGTGGCCATCAATGCGTGATGGAAACGCCATTCGCTGGAAGGCTTGCGCTTGCCGACATGGCTGGCATCGGGGCGCATCAGCACGATGTCGGCGGGCTTCATTTCGTCATAGGGAATGCCCGAGGGCGTCAGCAGGAACCCCTCGGGTACGCGAACGCTGATATTGCCCGAAGTTCCCTGATTGATGCCGCGGCGGTTCATGTCAAGGCATATTGCGGCGATTTCCTTGCGTATCGAATCATGTTTCATCGGAGATTCCTTGGTCGAATGCCGGCAATGGTGGTTGGATGGGGGCCCGCGTCATGGGTCGGTTGCGCCGTCGGCGACGAGCACCTCAAGGGGCAGCGATTCGAACGCCGCCGCGATTCCCGAATCGGGCGCGCGATCGGTGACCAGATGGGTGACCTTCTCGAAACTGGCGACGCGGACCGGCGCGAAACGCCCGAACTTGCCGTGATCGGCGACCACCACGGCCGTGCGCGCGCATTGCAGCATCAGGCTGTGCAATTCGCCTTCTTCGCGGGTGTAATCCATCAGCCAACCGGCCGGCGAAATCGCGCCGGCTCCGACAAAGACGAAATCCGCGAAGTAATTCATCAACATCGCCGTGGCGTCGCGCCCGAGCGTGGCACCATTGATCGGCTGAACCTCGCCGCCGAGCATGTAGACCCGATTGCCGTTGCGGCCCATCAGCTTGGCGCAGCTGATGACGCTGTTGGTGAAAACCGTAAGGCCGTGCCGGGCCATCAGGGCATCGGCGAGCGCCTGGGTCGTCGTGCCGCTGGCCAGGATGATCGAGGCGCCGTCGGGAACCAGGCCGGCAGCGACCCGGCCGATGGCGCGCTTGCCCTCGGGATTCATGACTTGCCGGACATTCATTTCCGGCTCGCTCCGCTCCAGGGTTACGGCGCCGCCATGGGTCTTGCGCAGGCGGTTGTTTTCGTTAAGGGCGACGATGTCGCGCCGGATCGTCTCCCGGGAGACCTTGAGTTTGCGCCGGATCTCGGTGATCGAGAGCGAGCCTCTTGTATTCACCATCGAGAGGATGAGGCGCTGTCGTTCTTCGGCAAGCACGGTTTACGTCCCTCTCATTCCGACCTGGGTCTATCGCGCGGCCTTCGATCCCTTGGGAGATCCCGGGATAACCCCTGAAATCGCGCCGTTGCCGCGCGCCGAGCTATTTTTAGCACTCTATTGCGCTTTCTGGCAATTGTGTTGTATTTTGTGGCATCCGACCTGTTGATCGGAGGCAAGAAACCAACGCGAGCCCAAAGCGAGGCTCGGTCGAAACTGGGGAGGTACAAGGCCATGACGACTCGCTCGAACAACAATACTAGGCAGACTCGGCCCCGCCGGAACGGGGTCTCTCGTCGGCATGTCATTGTCGGTGCCGCCGCGGTTGCTGGATTAGCCGGTTTTCGGCCGATGGCGCCCTTCATCGGCAACGCCGAGGCGGCGACGCCGGCCCTGCGGCTGCTGATGTGGCAGCCCTACGTGATCAAGGAGACCGTCGCTGATTTCGAGGCCAAGACCGGCGCGCGATTCTCGCCGACGTTTTTCGACGGCAACTCCGAGGCCTTCAACAAGATGAAGGTCGGCGGCACCAAGGATTTCGACATCGTCCAGGCCGATGGTTTCTGGCCACGCCTTTATTTCCGCCAGGGCCTTACCCAGGGCGTCGATTACGGCAAACTGCCGAACATCGCCAACGTGTTTCCGGAATTCCTGCCGCCGAATTTCCCGCTGCTCGCCGATGAATCCGGCGCCACCAAGGTAGCTGCACCGAATTGCTGGGGCGGCTATGGCATCACCATCAATACCAGCCAGGTCGCGCCCGAGGATATCGGATCCATCGATCTGCTGCTGAACGAGAAGTACAAGGGTCATCTCTCCTCGAACTCGCGTTTCGAGGAGAACATCGCGCTCATGGGGATTCTGGCGGCGACCAATCTGGGCACCATCGGGGGCGCACGCCCGGACGGTAAGTCATTCAATCCCTATCAATTGACCGATGCCGAGCTCGAAGAAACCAAGCGGCTTCTGATCGCCCAGAAGACGTTGCTCCTGACCCGGTATCAGGATTACGATGCGCTCGACCGGCTGATGCGAGGCGGCGCCATCTGGGCGGCGCCCGAATTCGCCGAGACCTATCGCCATCTGTCGGTCTTGCGTGGCGAGGGCAAGATCGACTTCGACGTTCAGCATGTGTTACGGCCGAAGGAAGGCGGGCTGGGCTGGGTCGACACCTGGATGATCAGTTCCGGCGCCAATTCGGAACAAGTGGAACTGGCCCATCGCTGGATCGACCTTTATCTGAGCAAGGAGAACTTCGCCAGCGTGGTGCGCTCGACCGGCTACGGCGGCACGGTCGATGTCCGAGGCTTGCTGAAGCCGGAGGAAATCGACTTGTACTTCCAGAACAAGAGCGGCGATGCCAGCAAGCTGTTCATGTTCGATCAGCCATCGTCGCCGGAAAAATGGGAAAGAATCTGGTCGGACGTCGAGGCCTCGTAAGGAAGATCGGGTCGTGTTGTGGTTCCAACGTTTGATTGCCAATGGCTAAGTTGGAACCACGACATATGCCATTCTCGTTTGCCAGTGTTCCCTCGCCGAATTCTCCCTAGAGCGGAATGTCGGTTGCGGAACACTAGCCGGCTTCGATTGCTCGCAACGGATTGAACAGACTTTCCCACGCCCGATCTGCTTGCGAGGTCCAGTGTGTCGGTTGCCACTCTTGAGCTTCAGGCTGTCACGCGCCGCTTCGGCTCGGTGGTCGCGGTCGACCGGACCGATTTGAGCATCGAGCAGGGCGAGTTCTTCGCCCTGCTCGGGCCCAGCGGCTCCGGCAAGACAACCTTGCTGCGCATCATCGCGGGCCTGGAGCGCCCGGACGAGGGCAGCGTAATGATCGCCGGGCGCGATGTCACCGACCTGCCGCCCTATGGCCGGAACGTGGGCATGGTGTTTCAGAATTTTCTGCTGTTCCCGCACAAAACAGTCGCCGAGAATATCGTGTTTCCCCTGCGCATGCAGAACGCCCCGCGTTCGCGCCAGGAAGAGCAGTTGAAATGGGTGATGTCGCTTTTGCGCCTGGAGGGGCTGGGAGGCCGTTATCCCAACGAGCTCTCCGGCGGTCAGCAGCAGCGCGTCGCCCTCGCGCGTGGCCTGATCGCCAGGCCGGCCCTTCTGCTGCTCGATGAACCGCTTGCCAATCTCGATCGGGAACTCAGGTCCGAGATGGAGATCGAGATCCGCCGCTATCAGAAGGAGCTGCGGATTCCCTTCATCTACGTGACCCACAACCAGGAAGAAGCCCTGACCATCAGCGACCGCATCGCCGTGATGCGAGACGGCCGCTTCGAGCAGATTGGCGCCAAGACCGAAATCTACACCAATCCGGGCAGCGCCTTCGTCGCGAGCTTTGTCGGACACGCCAACCGGATCAGCGCCAAAATCCTGGAAATCGACGGCGAGCTTGCCCGGATCGGGTGGGGTGGAAGCACGCTCGTCGTGCCGCGACCGGCGGGCGCCGATCGCGGCGCCAGCGTCAGCTATTTTATCAAGCACGAAAACATCGCCCTCGAGATCGGCACCGCTTCCGGGCCGGTGGCGAACGGCGTCAATCGGCTGGCTGGCGTGTTGCGTGACGTCATTTTCAAGGGCCAGACCGCGAGCTATATCATCGCGCTGCCGACAGGCGATGATGTGGTCGTCAGCGGAACGCCGCGCGCGGCGACCGCAAGGCCGAATGAGCTTGTGGTTGCCTGCTGGCCGGCGGGAGCCGGGTCATGTTTCCTGGATACGGCGCGTTGAGGAACACGCGCCAGCCGGCGAGCGGGCGAGGCAGGCAAGGGCTGTCGTTCGCGTGGCTGGTGGCGCCCGGCGCGACCTTCATCGTCATCGGCCTGCTCGTGCCGCTGTTGTCGATCGTCGTTTTCAGTTTTTGGCGGACCGAGAGTTACGAGCTCTATGTCGACTGGTCGCTGGACAATTACCGCACGCTGCTCGGCGAGGCGGCCTACCGAATTTTCTTCCTGCGGTCGTTCGTCACCGCATTCCTGGTCACCTTGGTCTGCCTCGTTTGCGGCTGGCCGGTCGCCTATTTCATCGCCCGGCATGGCGGCAGGTATCGTCTCCTCCTGGTGCTTCTCTTGGCGGCACCGTTTTTCACCGGAATCATCCTCCGGATTGCCGCCCTCCAGGGATTGCTTGGCCCGATCGGGTTGATCAACATGGCGCTTTCCATCGTCGGCCTCCAACCGATCGAGGCGCTGATGTACACCCAGCTCGCCTCGGGTTTGGGGCTTGTCTATCTGTTCGTACCCTTCATGGTCACGGCCATTTATCTTTCCCTGGTCAATTTCAATTTCGAACTGCTGGAGGTCGCCAAGATCAATGGCGCGCGCCCCTGGCGCGCCTTTGTCGAGATCACCTGGCCGCTGAATTGGATCGGAACGGCGATCGGCATTGTCCTGGTTTTCATTCCCTGTCTCGCCAATGCCGTGACGCCGCGTTTCCTGGGCGGTCCCGACGCGACATCGTTCGGCATGAGCCTGTCGCAACAATTCGGCGAGACCGGAACCTGGGCGCTGGGTTCGGCGATGGGCGTGTTCCTGTTCCTGGCCTCGCTGCTGGCGATCTTTGCCATTGCGCCGACCATCCGCCTGAAGCGGTCCGGCTTCACCGGGACGCTCGCGTCATGAAGCTGGGAGGCGTCGCCGCGGCATCGATGTCGGGGGCACTGGGGCTGCTCTATGTCTTTCTCTATGCCCCAATACTCTACGTGATCTACACGTCCTTTGCCGAAGACATCGTTTGGCCGTTTCCGCCTTCCTTCACGCTCGGCGCCTATGGCGACCTGTTCGAAAGTTCGCTCTACGCCGAGGCCTTGGTCAACAGCCTGGGATTGGCTTGCGGCTCTGCCCTGATATCGACCTTGCTGGCCGGTGCGGGCGCCATCGGCGTGCTGCGGTTCCGGTCGCGATACCGGGTGCAAGCCCTGCTGATTTTCATCGCGCCGCTGTTCGTCGCTGATTTGCTGATCGGCATTTCCGTCCTGGCGTTCAATGCCCGCGTGCTGGGGCTGCCTGGCAATCTCCCTTCGGCGATGGCCGCCAACGCGGTCCAGGGCACGGCCTTCGCCTTTCTGATCATCCTTGCCCAGCTGGTCCGGTACAATTGGGAGATGGACGACGCCGCCATGGTTTTCGGCGCGCGGCCATTCCGCTGCTTCATTGAAATCACCCTGCCGACGATCTGGCCCTCGCTTCTCGGCGCCTATCTCATCAGCTTCATCCTGGCCTTCAACAATCTCGAGATCTCATTCTACACCCTGGGGGCGATCCCGACCCTGCCGTCGGTCGCTTGGGGATCGCTGCGCTTTGGCCTGGGGCCGGAATTGTTTGCGCTCGCCTCGCTGGTGAACGGCTTCGTGTTCGTCGTGTTCGCGATCATGTACGCGCTGATGCGCTCCGGCTTGGTGAAGTTCGGATATCGCGGCCAGTGATCGGCTGGGCACCGGCTCGGATTCTGAGGTGGTCCCACTTGGCCGGACAGTTTGGCAGCTGAGTTAAGGTGTATTCCGGTGGCCCGTGGAAGACGGCCAGATGCCCATCGGGATATTCGTGCACCCTTCGCTCGCCTTGACGTAGCGGTGGCGGTGGCGATCGGGCGGGATCTGCAGGCTGAGGCCTTTGTAGGCGACACAATTGTCGCGCCCGACCACGCGCGCTTCCTGGACGCACAGAATATCGGCCAGATCGCGCCCGATGTAGCAAATGAGGGCCTCGCCGGCTTCGCCGGCCTGGACCCGGAACCAAGCGTTGTGGGCGGGCAGGAACACCTCGCGCAAGTAGCGGTTGGCGGCGTCGATGGTGGTGATTCCGGCCGCCCGCAACTCCTGCGGCAGGCGGCCCTGGAGCGTCCCGAACAAGCGCAGGGACACGCCCCCTTGCCTCGGGCGTGGAGGCGGGAATGAGATCGATGCCGAAATGGTCGAGGGCGCTTGATCTGGGTCGGATTGTCCTTGTCGACGCCCTTGCCGGCCACCCTCGTCATCCAGTAATGCGAGCCACGATCGGCATGGAGGGAGCCGAACAAACCATTCCTGCCGATCACCTCCAGCAGCGCCAGGAAGCTCGACATCGTGCCTTTCTCCTCGATGAAGAAGGCCGAATGGATGTCGCTGGTGGCGTCGTCCATGGTCACGATCAAATCCCACTCGGCGCCCGGCACCCAGTGATGGCGGGAGCCGTCCTGGTGCGGCATCATGCCCGGCAAGGCCTTGCGCGGACCCTTGCGCGGACCCTTGCGCCGGTGCGGCCCGCGCTTCTTGGCCCGCGCCACCTGGCCACAATCCTGCAAGACAAGCTTGGTCCAGGTGTAGCCGCGCTTGAACCCATGCTCCGTCACCAGCTTCTCGTGGTAGTGCTTGACGTTGAAATCGAAGTACCTGGTCGCATAAAGCTCGATCACCCGCGCGGCTTCGTCCACCGGAATGCGCCGTGACGACGCCCGGCCGATCCGGCGGTCGTACAACCCCTCCAACCCTTCGGCCTCATGGCGCCGCCGGTGGCGCCCGAACGTGCTCACCGAAACCCCCAACCAATCCGCCGCCTCCTCGCAGCTCAATCGACCGCGCCGAAGCCGGCCAAAAACCGGCTCGAACTTCATGATCCTCAGTCCTTGCAACACTTCCGTCCGTCTCATCATCGCCCCCCGTTTTGGAGCGATTCAAAGACCGGACAGATCGCTTGTCACAAAAACCGGACATATCACTTGTCAGCGACACGGCCCCGCTGCGGCGTTGCCAGGATTCGCAATTCATGGCATCATCATTGCGCGTCAATGTTCCAAGCTGGCCGAACGGCGTGGAATACGGGGGTCTTGCGAACTCACTTTTTCTGTCCGCGAAGCCAAGATCTTATGGGAAAAGGTTTTTGGACTCTCGGGCGATGAGGGGCGTTCAGCCTGCCTCTGGCTTGCTTTTGCTTTGCCCCTTTGGTGGGCACAATCGGGAGGAAACACTATGGATCTAATAACAGCTCTCGCCGTAATCATCGGCGTCATGGTTGCAATAGCGACGTGGGTGGCCGGGACGGCAGGCAGCCCATTTTTGTTGATTTGGGCCATCTTCGTGGGCTGGGGAAGCTTCTTCCATTGCGGTGGCAAGGAAGCAGGCCTCAAGAACTCGGCGATCGCCAACGCTTGGGGCGCCGTTTGCGCCGCCGCCGCGCTGATCGCGGCGATGGCGATGGGTTTAACCGCCATTACCGCCGCCATCTGTGTCGGCGTCACTGTGGGGATCATGATCCTGGGCGCCAAAATTCCGGCGCTGGCGGCCTTTCCCGCCGCGGTCTATGGATATGCCTCGACCGCCGCGCTGTTCTTGCTCGACGCCCCCGACTACGGCGATGGCACCGGTACGGTCTTGAAGGTTGCCGTGGCGGTCGCCATATCGATGATCATCGGCAATGTCATCGGCTACGTCTCCGAGAAGATCGCTGGTGCGGTCGTCAAGAGTTGATCGCTGCCCGCTTGAATTGAAACTCGGCCCTTATCTTTTGCAAGCGAGGGCGGGGTTTGGCATTGTCACGTTGACGACTGAAAAACGCGAATAGCCCGCGTCCTGCATTTCTTTAGGCGGCCGCAACCGCCGTCAGCCAAGTATCCATCGCCGCCGCGCGAAAGTGCCGGTGCGTCGATGCTGACGCGGGATGGCGTTGAACGTTGAAGGTGTTGTAGACGGCTGCGTGAGTTGAGAGAAATCTCTGGGCCGATCCCTTGCTCTTGAAGCCCTGCATCTTGCGTTCTCGTCGTCGCGTTGGCTGATGCGAGTTCTCGGCCCGGTTGTTACGCCATCGGCCACGCTCATGGCGGCTGGAGATACCGAGATCACGGGCAGCGGCGCCATACGACCGCAAGTCATCGGTGATAAGTTGATCAGGAGCGAAGCCGTGTTTCTTCAGCAGCTTGCGCATCAGTTTCAGCGCGGCATG
>CAZIUB010000075.1:0-16494 GCA_964542425.1 uncultured Rhodospirillaceae bacterium
GCGCCGGAAGCGGGAAAAAGCGGTTGCACGCCGCATAAAAAAATAGAAAATGGCGGAAGAACCCCTGTCAAAAACAACCTCATCCCATCGCCGCCGCAAAAATCCGCTCAAAATACCGGGTTTTTAGAGGTGGCCTTAACTCTTGGGGGAGAATCGCCATGAACATGCAGACCAGGATCAATGAACGCTCGGCCGATTTCGCGGCCCCGACCGACGCACCCGCGATCGTGCGGACCGGCCTCGCCGATGGCGCCATCGCGCTTGCCTGGGTTGTCGACAACGCCATCGGCAAGGGCCTGCGCTGCAGCGTGCTGGCGCCCAATGGGCGGGACCGGCGCACCGATTTCGTGATGGAAGCGGGCGACATCGATTTGGCGAGGCAACCGCGCCTGACCGCGCTCGAGGATGGGGGCTTCCGCGTTTCCTGGGTCGAAAACGGCGCCAAGGGCGCGCGGATCGAGAGCGAGGAATTCCATCCGCGGGCAATTTGACCCGGCTGCCCAGGGCCGGGGACCGCCCGGCAGGAACCAAAGTCGGGCCGGAACAGGGGTTCAACTTCCCGTGAGACGGCCAAGACCCTGTTATGAATTTCGTGGCCTTCCTATATGATTGCGGCATGCGCCTGAACCTTATCCATATTCTTATTGCGTTCTTGATCGCGGCATTCTCGCTCGGTGCCGAACCCTCGTTGGCGCAGTCAATGCCGGAAATGCAGGGCTGCGCCGGCCAGGCCCAGAAGATGCCCACGCAGGGCATGGGGCTTCCCGCCCAGAACATTCGCGTGCTCGCTTTCGCGATGCCGGCCGGTGACCGCAACAATTCCATCTACATCGAACCCGAAACCGCCCCTCCGCGCGGATAATCCCTCGCGATCGCGGCGCCCCCCGCCAGGGCGACGCCCACGAAATCACGTCATTGGCCGCTGGTCCTAGGAAACCGGCCATGACCGCATTGGGATTGCTCGAATGCTGAAGACAATGCTTGGAGGCGCCCGCCTGGCCGCGTGCGGTCTCGGCGCCGTGTGTTTGGCCCCGTTCCCGGCTCTGGCCGAACCGCTTGGCGATGATCTTTCGCAATTGCTCGGTCTGATGGAGCAATCGCACCCGTCGCTGTCAGCCTCGACGGCGTTGCGCGAAGCGTCGGCCGCCGAGATCGAAATCGCCGGCGCGCTCGACGATCCGCAATTCGAAGTTGGTTCGGAAGTCTCGGCGATATGACGATTTTGCTTCGAATTCTGACACTGGCGATCTTGATGGCGCTCCCGTTGCCCGCCTGGGCAAAGCCGGCCGTCACCGATGCCCGTTTGGCCATCTTGTCCGCCAGTACGCGCGTCATCCTGAGCCT
This sequence comes from uncultured Rhodospirillaceae bacterium, assembly GCA_964542425.1. GTDB lineage: Bacteria > Pseudomonadota > Alphaproteobacteria > Dongiales > Dongiaceae > Dongia_A. The sequence goes on from CAZIUB010000075.1 coordinate 1,345, forward strand.
GACCGCGCACACGGAATATCGGATCTTCACGTTGGCCGACCCGTTTCGGGTGGTAATCGATCTGACCGAGGTGGATTGGGCGATCCCGGCCGGCCGTAAGTTGCGGGGAAGCGGACTGGTCGAGACAATTCGCTATGGGCTGTTTCAGCCCGGTACGTCTCGAATCGTCCTCGATCTGGCGGCGCCCGCCGAAGTGGCGCGGGCCCAATTTGTCGAAACGTCGGGCGGCGAGCCAGTTCGCCTGTTGATCGACCTATTGCCTATCGGGGAAGCTCAGTTTCGTGACCGGCTGCAGAGTGCGATCCTTGCCTCCTCCGACAAGGCGCCGCTTCTGGTGGCTGGCGTAAGAACCGCGTCCGCGGGCGACGAATCCGCCCTTGCCCGCGGCGCGCGCAAGCCCCTAATCGCCATCGACCCGGGCCATGGCGGCGTCGATGCGGGCGCCCCTGGCAAGGAACTTGCGCAACTGATCCGGATGATGGAGCAATCGCACCCGGCGCTGTCAGCGACAACCGCGTCGCGCGAAGCGTCGGCCGCCGAGATCGAAATCGCCGGCGCCCTCGACGATCCGCAATTCGAAATCAGCTTCGAGGACATCGCTCGGGCCGATGGCGGCCCGCAGCCGCGAAGCCTCGGCTCCATCTTCTATTCGGTCGAGCAGAGTTTTCCGCTGGGCGGCAAGCGGACCTTGCGCCGAAAGGTGGCGGAGGCCGGATTGGCCGAAGTAACCACCGAGAGGGATCAAACCCTGCTCGATCTCACCGCCCGGATGAAAACGGCGTTCGCTAGGCATTATCTGGCGATCCAGGCTGTGAGGGTGATCGAGGATGAAGGCGCCATTCTGCGCGACATGAACGAGATCGCCCAGGAACGTTACGCCCAGGGCCTTGGACGCCAGCAGGAAGCCTTCGAGGCCGAAATCGAGCTCGCGAAAGTGGAAGGCGCCTTGGCGGGCGCCGAGCGGGATCGGAAGGTGGCCATCGCACAAATCAATTCGTTGATCGGCCGGAAGCTGGAAGGGCCGCTGGCGCCGCCTGCCGGGCTGCCGCCGGTGCCCGATTCGACGCGGCTCGACCCGGCAAGCCTGGTGTCGCTGGCCGAAAGCAGAAATCCGGCCTTGGCCGCGAGCAATGCCGTGATCGATGGCGCCAAGGCTTCCAGGCGGCTCGCCGATAAAAACTGGTATCCCGATCTGACGCTCGGCGTTTCGCTGGTTGACCAGGATCGCGACATCGCCGGTTACGAAGCAAGGATTGGCTTCAATATCCCGCTGCAATGGGGCCTTCGGCGGGCCGAGCGCGGCCGGGCCAAGGCCAATCTGGCGGCGGCCAGGTCGCGATTCCAGGCGGCGCGGGTCGAGTTGTCGGTCCAGATCGCGGAGGTGGCGCAAAACCTGCGGGCGGCAAGCACCCGCGAGGAAGCAATGAGAATGGCGCAATTGCCGCGCATGAGGGAAGCGGTCGAGGCCGCGCGTCTTGCCTATGGGGTCGATCAAGCCGAGATCGGCGATGTGCTCGGCGCGATCCGTCGCCTGAAACAGGCGGAGATCGAGCATCTCGGCATGCTCTTCGAACAGCAGGAATCGTTGGCCGAGCTAGAGCGTCTGTTGGGGGGTCCGCTATGAGAATCGCACTCTTTTTCCTCGCGGCCATTGCGATTCTGGCTCTCGGATTGGCTGGGGGAATCTATCTTACCGGCGGTATCGACGCGCTCAACCGTGTCGCGCGGGCCGAGTTGCCACTACTTCCAGCGACCCGCTCGGCCGATGCGGCGCAGGCCCCGCAGCCGAGCGTTGCGCCCAGCACGCAGTCGGCCGAAGCGGCGCCGGCCCCGGAGCTGCCCGCCGCGCCAGGCGCCGACGCCGGCAACAATGGCAAGGTGCTCTACTACCGCAATCCGATGGGGCTGCCCGATATCTCCTACGAACCGAAGAAGGATTCGATGGGGATGGATTACATCGCGGTCTACGAGAATGAAGCGGGTGACGGAGGCAATGTCGTCCGTATCAGTCTGGATAAGGTGCAAAAACTGGGCGTGGCGACAGAATCGGCGGTGATGCGCCGGCTCACGCGGGTCATCCGCGCAACCGGCATAGTCCAGCCCGACGAATCCCGCCAGTCGATCGTCTCGGCGCGCTTCGACGGCTGGGTCCAGCGCCTGTACGCCAACAAGACCGGCGACATGGTGGAGCGCGGCCAGAAGATGCTGGAATTGTTCAGCCCGGCCTTGCGGCTGGCGCAGCAGGAATACATCCTGGCGCGCCGTTCGGATTCCGCCCTCGCGGCGGCGGCGGCAAGGCGCCTGGAGACCCTCGGACTCTCGAGCGATCAGATCGAAGCGCTAGCGAATGTCGAGGAAGCGCCTGGCGCTATTGCCGTTCTGGCCCCGCAATCCGGGCAAGTGGTGGAAAAGATGGCCATCGAAGGCATGCGCGTGATGGCGGGCGAACCGCTCTACCGGTTGGCCGATTTCGGCCATGTCTGGGTGATCGCGGAGATCTACGAGCGCGATCTCGCGGCCGTGCGCCCCGGAATGCCGGTCGAAGTGGAACTGGAAGCCTTCCCCGGGGAACCGATGGCGGGTGAAATCAGCTTCATCTATCCCGGCCTGACGCCGGAAACCCGGACCGCCAGGGTCAGGGTGGAACTGGAAAATCGCGATCTCAAGCTGAAGGCCGACATGTTCGCCGCCGTTCTGCTCGGCGCCGATTCCGAAGCCGTGGAGGTGCTGGCGGTACCGGAGAGCGCCGTGCTCGACACCGGCAAGAAGCAGGCTGTTTTGATCGAACTGGGCCAGGGCCGGTATGAGCCGCGCGAGGTCAGGCTCGGCCGACGCGCCGAGGGCTATGCCGAAATCCTGGAGGGCATCAAGGAGGGCGAAAAGGTCGTCGTCAGCGCCAATTTCCTGATCGACGCCGAGAGCAATTTGCAATCGGCACTCAGGGCATTCACCGCCGGCGACGCCCAACCACCGGAGACCCAGCCATGATCGCCGCCGTCATCCGCTGGTCGGCCGGCAACCGAATTCTCGTGCTCTTGGGTGCGGCGTTCCTGGTGGCATGGGGCATCCATTCGATCCGCCATATCCCGCTGGATGCGATCCCCGACCTTTCCGACACACAAGTCATCGTCTATACCGAATATCCCGGCCAGGCCCCGCAAGTCGTGGAGGACCAGGTCACCTATCCCCTGACCACCGCGATGATTTCCGTGCCACGATCCAAGGCGGTGCGCGGGTTCTCCTATTTCGGGGTGTCTTTCGTCTACATCATCTTCGAGGACAGGACCGACATCTATTGGGCGCGCAGCCGGGTGCTCGAATATCTCAACTTCGCCCAGCGCAATCTGCCCGCCGGCGTCACGCCGTCATTGGGCCCCGACGCCACCGGCGTCGGCTGGGTATACCAGTATGTGGTTTTGGGGGCGGAACATTCGCTGGCCGAACTGCGATCGGTGCAGGATTGGTTCGCGCGCTACCAGATCGCCAAGGCGCCGGGCGTCGCCGAAGTCGCCAGCGTCGGGGGCTTCACGCAGCAATACCAGGTAGTCGCCGACCCGCAGCGATTGCGCGCCTATGGCATATCGCTGAGCGAAGTGCGCGAGGCCATCAGCGGCAGCAACATGGATATCGGCGGTCGCACGATCGAGTTGACGGAGACCGAGTATGTGGTGCGTGGCCGAGGCTATCTGCGCGGCGCCGAGGATCTGCGGCAAATCGTGCTCAAGGTCCAGAACGGAACGCCGGTTCTGTTGCAGGACGTGGCGCGGGTCGAGCTTGGCCCGGACGAGCGGCGCGGCATCACCGAACTCAACGGCGAAGGCGAGGCGGTCGGTGGCATCGCGCTGCAGCGATTCGGCGAAAACGCGCTCGATGTCATCGAGAACGTCAAGGCCAAGATCGAAGAGATCAAGAAAGGCTTGCCGGAGGGCGTCTCGATCCAGCCGGTCTATGACCGCTCCATCCTGATCTATCGCGCGATCGACAATCTGAGGCAAACGCTGATCGAGGAAAGCATCGTCGTCGCGCTGGTATGCTTTGTTTTCCTGCTGCATGTCCGGAGCGCGCTCGTTGCCATCATCATGCTGCCGATCGGCATTTTGACGGCGATGATCGTCATGAATCTCCTGGGCGTGAGCTCCAATATCATGAGCCTGGGCGGCATTGCCATCGCCATCGGCGCCATGATCGACGCGGCCATCGTCATGATCGAGAACGCGCATAAGCATCTGGAACGGGCGCCGCCAGGAAAACCGCGCACCCAAATCATCATCGACGCGGCCACGGAAGTGGGCCCGGCGCTTTTTTTCAGCCTGCTCATCATCACGGTGTCGTTCCTGCCGGTCTTCGCCCTGGAGGCGCAAGAGGGCCGGCTGTTCCACCCGCTTGCCTTCACCAAGACCTTCGCCATGGCGGCGTCGGCGCTGCTGTCGATCACGCTGGTGCCGGTGTTGATGATCCTGTTCGTGCGCGGCAGAATCGTGCCCGAGGCCAAGAACCCGCTGAACCGCCTGCTGATCTGGCTCTATCGGCCGGTCATCCACCTGGTTCTTCGGGCAAAGACGCTCACCATTCTGCTGGCGCTGGCGGCCTTGGCCGTGACCTGGGTCCCGATCCGCGAACTGGGGTCCGAGTTCATGCCCAATCTGAACGAGGGCACGTTGATGTTCATGCCCACGACCCTGCCGGGATTGTCGGTGACCAAGGCATCGGCGCTGCTCCAGACCCAAGACAAGATCATCATGAATTTTCCCGAGGTCGAGTCGGTCTTCGGCAAGGCGGGCCGCGCGGCGACCGCGACCGATCCGGCCCCCACCGAGATGGTGGAAACCATCGTCAATCTGAAGCCCGAAAGCGAATGGCGTGACGGTGTCACCATCGACAGCCTGATTTCGGAACTGGATTCGGCCCTGCAATTGCCCGGCGTCAGCAACGCCTGGACCATGCCGATCAAGGCCCGCATCGACATGCTTTCGACCGGCATCCGCACGCCGGTCGGGATCAAGGTGATCGGCACGGATATTGCTGAAATGGAGCGCCTGGCCCGGCAAATCGAGGCGGTCGTGCGCACGGTTCCAGGCACCACAAGCGCCTTCGCCGAGCGAATCGGGGGTAGCTATTACGTCAACATTCTGCCCGACCGCACGGCCTTGGCCCGCCACGGCATCGCGATCGCGGCGTTCCAGCAGGCCATCGGCATGGCGCTGGGCGGGGAAACAGTCACCACCACCGTCGAGGGGCGCGAGCGCTATGGCGTCAATCTGCGCTACCCCAGGGGATTCAGGAGCGATCCGGAATCGATTGCCCGCGAGGTCCTGATCGACACCCCAGCCGGCGCCGCGATTCCCTTGGGCCAGCTCGCGAGGATCGAGTTGTCCCAAGGCCCATCGACCATCCGGACCGAGAACGCCTTGCTGGCGCTTTATATTTTCATCGACATTCGTGGCCGCGATCTAGGCGGCTACGTGGCCGAGGCGCGGCAGGCGGTAGACAGCAAGGTCAGCTTCCCACCGGGATATTTCGCGGTTTGGAGCGGGCAATTCGAGTATCTGGAGCGCGCCAAGGAGCGCCTGGCCGTTGTCGTGCCGGTGACCCTGCTCATCATTTTCCTGCTGCTCTATCTCAACTTCCGGCGCCTGACCGAGACGATGATCGTCATGCTGTCCCTGCCCTTCTCGCTGGTCGGTGGATTCTGGCTCATGCATTGGATGGGATTCAACATGAGCGTGGCGGTGGCGATCGGTTTCATCGCGCTCGCCGGCGTCGCCGCCGAGACCGGCGTCGTGATGCTGATCTATCTGGACAACGCCATGCGCGAGGTGATCGAGCGCCGCGACGCCGAGGGACGGAATCTTACCCGCGCGGATCTCCATCTGGCGATCATGGAGGGCGCGGTCGAGCGCGTGCGGCCCAAGATGATGACGGTCGTCGCCATCATGGCGGGGTTGCTGCCGATCCTATGGAGCCACGGCACTGGCTCCGAGGTGATGCAGCGCATCGCCGTGCCCATGATCGGGGGCATGGTTTCTTCGACATTACTGACCCTGATCGTGATCCCGGCGGTCTATGCGCTGGTCAAGGGCATTGGCCTTAAGGGGGCGGGCGGGGCGCGGATCGAGAGCGAGGATTTCCACCCGCAGGCGCGGCAGGCGGCGGCCCATTGAATCCCCGCCGCCGCTACGACTGGGATGGCTCCGGCTCTTGCCGGGGCCGGGGCATCCGGCCGGCTTGGGGCCGGTGCATCCAAGATCGGATTTTCCGCGTGAGCAGCGTGCACGCGATCGCGCCAACCCCACCATCGACTAGAAACCCCATGCTTTTCTCCAGCGCCGGCCCAGCCAGCCAGACATGCGCCAGCGGGATATAGAATCCAACGACCACGAGGAAAGACGCCGCCGCGGCCACGCCGACGAAAGCCGATATCGCGGTGACGGAAATCTCCGACCTGACGAAACCGGCCACGGCGCCCACGATACCGCCAGCGATCAGAGCCGGCCAAAATCCGAGCCCATAGGCGAAGAACAAAGTAAAAAGCGTTGCCCAGAAATCCAGGTCGGAAAACCCGAATGGGCCGGGAAGCCAGCCGCCGGGACCTAGGGATTCGACGACAACGCCGACGAGCGGTCCGAGCGCCACGAAAACGATCGCGTGCAGCACGATCGCCCACGCATGGCGATTCCAGTTCAATCGAGGTCGGGGTCCCGCGTCGGCGATCCGCATGAGTCGCTCGGTGAACAGCGTTTCCGGAAACCGGAGCCATATCCCATGGCAGCCACTTCCCTGGGCCGAAGCAAGAAAAAAGGGGTGCGGGGTTTGCCCCACGTCCCTCGGAGTTCAATAAAGATGGGTGGGCTCTGGACTAGAAGTCCATGTCGCCAATGTTGCCCATGGCGCCCATGCCCCCGACCCCTGGCCGCCGGCCCGATCCCGGGGTGGAAATGCGGCGCATTCGGGCAAAAAGCGTGGCGCGGCGCCGGCCGATCATGCTGGGCCCTGAGGTCGCGCGTAACCTCATTGCTTGGCGGCGGCAAGAGGTATACGGTTAATATGCGTCGAAATGCCCGCAATCCAGGCCGGGTCGCGGCGATTTGCCTCTGGGGTGGGGTCCGAGCGTCAAACGGCGTTGGGGAGGACCCCCTACAAAAAACCCCGTGTATTGTGGTGGGCTTCACAGCGTGTTCGACAAGCCTCGGTCAACACCAAATCGGCTATTCCGGCGGGAAAATGGGTACACTCTTGGGGAGAATAGCCATGAACATGCAGACCAATATCAAGCATCGCTCGGCCGATTTCCCGGCCGAGACGGACGCGCCCACAGCCGTGAGGACCAGCCTCGCCGATGGCGCCATTGCGCTTGCCTGGCTTGTGGACAACGCCATCGGCAAGGGCCTGCGCTGCCGTGTGTTGGCGCCCGATGGTCTGGACCATCGCACGGATTTCGTGATCGAGGCCGAGGACATCGATTTTGCCAGAAAGCCGCGCCTGGCCGCGCTCGCGGATGGGGGTTTCCGCGTTTCCTGGGTCGAACACGGGTCCGGCGGGTCGCGGATCGAGAGCGAGGATTTCCACCCGCGCGCGGCCTGAGTTCCCCGCGCCCACGAAAAAAGGGCCGTGGGAATTACCCCACGGCCCGTGCAGTTCAAAATAGCGGATTGGGTCTGGATTAGAAGTCCATGTCGCCCATGCCGCCCATGCCGCCGCCGCCGTGGCCGCCCATCGGGGCCGACTTCTTTTCCGGCCGCTCGGCGATCATGGCTTCGGTGGTGACCAGGAGCCCCGCGACCGAAGCCGCGTCCTGGATCGCGCAACGCACGACCTTGGTCGGGTCGATGATGCCGGCCTTGAACATGTCGACATACTCGGCCTTTTGCGCGTCGAAGCCGAGGCTGGCGTTCTTGCCCTCCAAGAGCTTGCCGACGACAACCGAGCCATCGACGCCGGCGTTCTCGGCGATCTGACGGACCGGCGCCTGCAGGGCCTTGCGAACGATGTCGATCCCGGCCTTCTGGTCGGAATTCGCGCCGGTCAACTTCTCCAGCGTCCGGCTCGCGTAAAGGAGAGCCACGCCGCCGCCGATGACAACGCCTTCCTCGACCGCTGCGCGGGTGGCGTGCATCGCGTCATCGACGCGATCCTTGCGCTCCTTCACCTCGACTTCGGTCGCGCCGCCGACCTTGATCACGGCCACGCCGCCGGCGAGCTTGGCCAGACGCTCGGCCAGCTTTTCCTTGTCGTACTCGCTGGTGGTTTCGTCGATCTGGGCGCGGATCTGGTTGCAGCGACCCTCGATCTCCTTCTTCTTGCCGGCGCCAGCGACGATGGTGGTCTCCTCCTTGGTGATCACCACCTTCTTGGCCTTGCCCAGCATGTCCAGGGTGACGCTCTCGAGCTTGATGCCGAGATCTTCCGAGATCACCTGGCCGCCGGTCAGGATGGAGATGTCCTCCAGCATGGCCTTACGGCGATCGCCGAAACCCGGCGCCTTCACCGCCGCCACCTTGAGCCCGCCGCGCAACTTGTTGACGACCAGCGTGGCCAGGGCCTCGCCCTCGATGTCCTCGGCCACGATCAGGAGCGGCCGGCCCGACTGCACCACCGCTTCCAGGATCGGAAGCATCGGCTGCAGGCTGGACAGCTTCTTTTCGTGGAGCAGGATGTGCGGGTTCTCCAGCTCGGTGTTCATCTTTTCGGCGTTGGTGATGAAATAGGGCGAGAGATAGCCGCGGTCGAACTGCATGCCCTCGACCACGTCCAGCTCGGTCTCCAGGCCCTTGGCCTCCTCGACCGTGATCACGCCCTCGTTGCCGACCTTCTGCATCGCCTTGGCGATCATGTCGCCGATCTCGCGCTCGCAATTGGCGGCAATGGCGCCAACCTGGGCGATCTCGTCCGAGGTCGAGACCTTCTTGGAGCGTTTCTTCACGTCCTCGACCACCGCGGCGACGGCGACGTCGATGCCGCGCTTGAGGTCCATCGGGTTCATGCCGGCGGCCACCGCCTTCACGCCTTCGCGCACCAGGGCATGCGCCAGCACGATCGCCGTGGTGGTGCCGTCGCCGGCCACGTCATTGGTCTTGGACGCGACCTCGCGCAGCATCTGGGCGCCCATGTTCTCGAACTTGTCGCCGAGTTCCACTTCCTTGGCGACGGTGACGCCGTCCTTGGTGATGCGGGGCGCGCCGAACGACTTGTCAAGAATCACGTTGCGCCCCTTGGGGCCCAGCGTCACCTTCACGGCATTGGCTAGGATGTCGACGCCGCGCAACATGCGATCGCGCGCGTCGCTCGAAAAACGAACGTCTTTCGCTGCCATCTGTTAGTACTCCTTGTTCGCGTGTTTCAGGGGATCGAAGGCGAAAGACCGCGTGATCACGCGGCCTTCTTCTTGGCAACCGCGGCGCGGCCCTCGATGATGCCGAGGATGTCGGATTCCTTCATGATCAACAGTTCTTCCTCGTCGATCTTGACCTCGGAACCGGACCATTTGCCGAACAGGATGCGATCGCCGGCCTTGACGTCCAACGGCGTGAGCTTGCCGTCCTCGTTCTTGGTGCCGGCGCCGGCGGCGATCACTTCGCCTTCCTGCGGCTTTTCCTTGGCGGTGTCTGGGATGATGATACCACCAGTCGTCTTCTCCAGCTGCTCGATCCGGCGCACAAGTACGCGGTCGTGGAGCGGGCGGAACTTCATGGACTCCTCCGTATGTTGAGAGATGTTGTCGACTTCAAACCGCCGCTGGCGGCACCTTCCGAACCCATTTTCTAAGCCCGTTAGCACTCTCCCTCGGCGAGTGCCAAGGGATGTAGGGCGTATCGCCACCCCCGTCAAGAGCCGAAACAAGCTGGCAAATTTGGAAATCTGGCAGCAATTTGCAGCGCTGAGTGCTAAGCTATTGAATAAATTGTGATATTTGTGATTTGTTAAGAATACTGCGGCATGATTCTGCTATGATTGTATGTGGCGGAATGTCCTAAGCCAGCCGCCGCGCCTTGAGGAAAGCGAGGTCACCAATGTCCGCATCGCCCCTTGTCGTCAGCTCTGGACTGGTCAAGCAGCTCCGCGATTACCGCCTGACCACGGCCCAGATCCTGTATCACATGCCGGACCACCCGGACCTGCTGCAGACCTTTGTCTGGCAGGATTACGATTTGCAGCCTCGATTCCCGGTCTTGCGAAAGTTCCTGAATTTCTGGACCCGGAATTTGGATGGCAAGCTGCATTCCGTGCAAGTGGCCAGTTGTGCCACCATGCATGTGCCGCAATGGCGCAATGCCCAGGAATTCCTGACGCTGCACTGATCGGGCGAGCGTTTCCAGTAGGCGTCCCCCCCTGGGGCCGGCTTGCGGGGGTTCGTGCCGCCTGATACATCTTCGGCCCCCTTCCCAACCATTGCCCCTGGTCACCCTCCCTTGCTGCGGCGCCTCTATGACTGGGTGATGGATCTGGCGCATCGGCCCAACGCCGGCATCTGGCTGGCATTGGTCAGTTTCGCCGAGAGCTCGTTCTTCCCCATTCCCCCGGACGTCATGCTGGTGCCGATGGTGTTGGCCAACCGGCACAAGGCCTTTCGCATCGCCGCCATTTGCCTGGCGGCCTCGGTCGCGGGCGGCATCGTCGGCTACGCGATCGGCTATGGCCTCTATGAATCGCTGGGGCGTTGGCTGGTCGCGATCTATGGCATGGAAAACGGCATGGCCGAGTTCCAGGCCATGTTCGACGAGTACGGGTTGTGGGTGATCCTGATCAAGGGATTGACGCCGATCCCCTACAAGATCGTCACCATCGCCTCGGGCGTCGCCGCCTTCAACCTGCCGATCTTCATCCTGGCCTCGATCGCGACCAGGGGGGCGCGCTTTTTCCTGGTGGCGGCACTGCTTTATCGCTTCGGCGAACCGATCCGCGAATTCATCGAACGGCGCCTGACGCTGGTCACCACGCTCTTCGTGGTCGCGCTGGTGGGTGGGTTTGTTGTGCTTGAATTCGTGCTCTAAGTCATGACCCGGCGCCATGAGAATCTGATCCCGCCCCATTCGGTCCCCTGGCTCGCGGGTCTGGCGGCGCTGGGGGCGTTGTGCGTGGCCTGGATCGGGCAATACGGCTTTGGCCTGGCGCCATGCGAGTTGTGCGTTTGGCAGCGCTACGGATATTGGGCGGCGATCGGTGTTGCCGTTATCGCCTGTTTGCCAGCCAGGCAATCGCGGGCGCGCGTGCTCGCCAGCGCCTTGCTGGCGCTGACCTTTCTGGCGGTCGCCGCGATCGCGTTGTTCCACGCCGGCGTTGAATACCAGTGGTGGCGAGGCTTCACCAGCTGCGCCGGCGATCTGGGCCAGGGCCAGAGCGTCGCCGATATCCTGGCGGCGATCGAGAACGCACCCATCGTGCGCTGCGACGAGCCCGCCTTCCTGTTGTTCGGTGTGTCCATGGCGGGTTACAATTTCCTCTATGCCCTGGGCTTGGCAACCTTCGCGGCCTGGGGTGTGGTCAGTACCCACCGTCGTGAGACTAGTTGATTCGGAAATCCGACCCGCCGGTACGCGACGGCGGGTACCATCATTGGGTAACATGGGGGCCAACTTTCGTGGAAGCAACCGAGCGTTTCGTGTATCACGCTTTTTTTTAAAGTCGGCACTGGGAGCCGCCCGTGAGCGAGCAGAATTTGGAATCGACCGCCGCGAGACGCCTGCCCGGCGATTTGACGCGCGAGCAATTGGTCGAGCGCATCATCCGCGTCGATCATGCCGGCGAATTGGGTGCCAGGCGCATCTACGAGGGCCAGCTCGCGATCCTCAAGGGAAGGGCCGAGGCCCGCCCGATCGAACACATGTATCGCCAGGAACTGGAGCATCTGAAGGCATTCGAGGGATTGATCGCGGAACGGCGGGCGAGGCCGAGCGCGCTCTACCCGCTATGGCACGCGGCCGGATTCGCACTCGGTGCCGCGACCGCGCTTCTGGGACCCAAGGCCGCGATGGCCTGCACCGTCGCCGTGGAGGAAGTGATCGACGAGCACTATCGCGCGCAATCGCTGCAATTGGGCGAAGACGAGGCGCCCCTGAAGGCGCGCATCGACAAGTTCCGCGCCGAGGAATTGGAGCATCGCGACATCGGGTTGGCGCACGGCGCGAGCGAGGCGCCGGGCTATGAACTGCTGAAAGGTGCCATCAAGATGGGTTCGCGCCTCGCCATCTGGCTGGCGGAGCGGGTATGAGACCCCAAGAAAAGGGGACGCTACCCTTTTCTCTAAAGAAAAGAAAGAAACGAGGACGCTACCCTTTTCTCTCTACCCTTTTCTCTATTCTTCTCCCTCTTCCTTTTCCAGCTTTCCCCCCGAACGTGAGGGAAAAAGGGTAGCGTCCCCTTTTCCTATCTGGCTCGCCGAGCGCATATAGGTTCAGGCCGTTACCGGCTTGAACTGTTTGGCCAGCGCCAAGCCCTGGCTCTGATAGTTCGAGCCAAGATTGACGCCGTAGAGCCGATCGGGCCGGGCAGCCATTCGTTCGTAGCGCAGCCACCCCACCGTCTGGCCGTGCTCGAGCATGAATGGGACTTCATGCGAGCGCACTTCCAGCACGGCCTTCGCCCCTTGGGTCCCCGGCCCCCAGCCGAAGCCCGGATCGAAGAAGCCGGCGTAATGCACCCGATACTCGCCCACCGAGGTGTCGTAGGCGATCATCTCGGCGGCGTAATCGGGCGGGATTTTCACCGATTCGCGCGTCGCCAGAATGTAGAAATCATTGGGATCCAGAATGAGCGACCCCTTGTCGTGGCGATACAGAATGGGTTCCCAGAAATCCAGCGCGTCGTAATGGCGAATCTTGTCAAGGTCGATCCAATCGGAGTATTTCTTGGCCCGGAACCCGACCGGCATGGTGTTGCCTTCGCCACGCAAATCGATGGTCACGCCCAATTTTCGTTCCGCCGCCCACAGCGCGCCTTCCGAGACCGTGCCATGCACGAGCTCTCCCCGGTCATGAAGGTCCTCCAATACGGACATGGCAATGACTGGCGCGCCGCGACGGAACCGAATCTGGTTGAGACGCGATCCCTCCCGAACCCGAACGCTAAAAGCACGCGGCGCGATCTCGACATAGAGCGGCCCGGAATATCCTTGAGGAACCGTGTCAAAGGTCGCGCCGCGATCGACGATCAACCGGGTCAGGATATCGAGGCGCCCGGTCGAGCTTTTTGGATTGGCAAATCCGCTCACCTTGCCACGAAGGTCCAGGCGCTCCATCAATCGAACCAGATAGACGCAACCCCGCTCCAGGACCGCGCCCTCCTTGAGATCGATCGCGTAGGCGTTCAGTTCCTTGAGCCTGGCCTCGACGGTCAGATCGGGCCCGGGCAGGAAGCTCGCGCGGACCCGATAGGCTCTCGAGCCGAGTCTCAAATCCAGGCTGGCCGGCTGCACTTGGTCCCGATCGATATCGGGCATCCCTGAGATTTCCTTCTCACGCAGCATTGTGTTGATTGCCTGAAACGGCAAGATGCCGGTGCGCGCGGCCAGGGGAGCGCCCGTCTCGGCGCCGAGCTCACTTTCCGAAAACAATGTGCCCACCACTTCCGACATCACAATCGTTCGTTCCTCACGGGGCGCGGGCCGCGCCCGAAGCGCGATACAACAGTAATTTCAGCGTCAAATCAAACGCATGGGATCCAGAATGCCGACGCAATCATCCACCGACTTATCCACAGCTCTTGCATCTCGCAACCCATCAAGGCACAAAGAAGCGCGAGTTATCCACATGACCAACAGGGCGCGCCGACGCAATCATGATGATGGCGGGGGTCAGGCTTGGCTCGCCGCCGGCCGAGCGGAAGCCGACCCACCCTCGCGGCTTGCTTGAAGGCCGGCACCCGCGCAAGTAAGCAATATCAATCACATCCTGGAGGACAAAATGAAAATCGTGATCGTCGGCGCGACCGGAACCATCGGCAAGGCGGTAGTGGCCGCGCTCTACCCCCGTCACGAGATCCTGGCCGTGGGAAACCGCGGCGGCGCGTTCCAGGTCGACATCGCGGATGCGCAATCGATCCGGGCGCTGTTCCAGAAAACCGGCCGGTTCGACGCGCTGGTGGCGGCCGTCGGCAAGGTCCATTTCGGCGAGTTCGCGAAAATGACGGAAAAGGAATTCGACATCGGCATCCGGAACAAGCTCATGGGCCAGGTCAATCTGGTGTTGAAAGGCCGGGCCTATGTCAATGACGGTGGTTCTTTCACGCTGACCAGCGGTAGCCTTGACCGCTATCCGGTGCGCGGGGGCAGCAATGCCGCCACCATCAATGCAGCACTTGGCGGTTTCGTCAGGGCGGCGGCGCTCGATCTCGACCGCGGCATCCGCATCAATCTGGTGAGCCCAGCATTGCTGGAGGAATCGACTGCAAAATTCGCTCCGCTGTTGCCCGGACACGAGGCGGTTTCATCGGCCCGGGTGGGACTTGCCTATGTGAAGAGCGTAGAGGGCGGGCAGACCGGGCAAGTCTACGAGATCGGCTAAAGTGGTGCCCAGCGTGGATCACTCGTTGACCGGCACGGTGTAGTTCAGCGGCATGCGGCCGCCGTCGGCGTAGAAGGTCTGGCCGGTAATGTAACTGGCGTCATCGGATGCCAGGAATGCGCCGATGGCGGCGATTTCGGCGGGCTCGCCCACCCGGCCCATGGGAGTGCGCGACATGCCTCGGGTCATGGCGGCTTTATCCCTCACGACATTTCGCAACATATCGGTGTTGATCGAACCTGGCCCAATGGCATTGACCCTGACGCCGTGGGCTGCGAGCGAAATCGAGGCGGCGCGGGTCAGCTGCGAAACGCCACCCTTCGAGATGCAATAACTGACGATGGCCGGGATGGCGAGAGTGTCGTTGACTGACGACAGATTGATGATCGAACCCGGCTTGCGGCCAGCCTCGGCCTGCCTGACCATTTGGCGGGCGCAGGCCTGCAACATCAGGAAAGAACCCTTGAGATTGATGGCCAACACCCTGTCGAAGTCTTCCTCGGCGATGTCGAGCAATTCGCCGCCGATCGAAATTCCGGCATTGTTGACAAGAATGTCGATGGCACAGTGATTTTTGACAGTGGCATCGACAAGGGTATTCACGGCGGCGGAACTGGAGACGTCGCAGTGCTGGTAGCTGGCCTTCAATTTCACG